>PNAT01000068.1 GCA_003169675.1 Acidimicrobiaceae bacterium | reverse complement strand
GGTCCGGCGCGAGCGCCCGCGAGCTCACCTCGAAGCGCACCTGATCGTTTCCTTTGCCGGTGCATCCGTGCGCGACAGCGTCAGCCCCGTGGGCGCGTGCAGCGGCAACCAGGTGCTTGGCGATGACGGGCCGCGACAACGACGAGACGAGCGGGTACTTGCCCTCATAGCGGGCGTTGGCAGCCAAAGCGGGGAGGCAAAAATCCTCGGCCATCTCCGTCTGGGCGTCGATCACCACGGCCTCGACCGCGCCGGCGGCCAGGGCCCGCGTGCGGATGGCGTCCCAGTCCTCACCCCCTTTGTCAGCGGCCTGGCCCACGTTGACCGCGACGGCGATGACCTCGACGCCTTCGTTCTCAATGAGCCAGCGCACGGCGACCGACGTATCGAGCCCACCGCTGTAGGCCAGGACCACCCGATCAACCATGTTCTGTCCCTTCCTTTGCCTGCGAGCCCGGTCCGTTGCGTGTGCTGTCGTTGGCGGCGGCGGAGCCGATGCCCGCCACATCGCTCAAGCGAGCTGCCATGGTCCGTCCCCCCACTTCTTCGTCCACGATCACCAGGACCGTGTCATCCCCCGCCACGGTGCCGATCACCGCGTCCAGGCCACTGCGATCGAGCGCCGAGCCTACGACATGGGCCGAGCCCGGCGGCGTACGCAGGACCACCATGTTGCCCGAGTGGGCCACTTCGACCACCCACTCCCCGAGCACCCGTCGCAGGTGGTCCTCGGGCGCGATCTGATGGGCCGGCAATTCAGGCAGCGCGTAGGCCGTGTCGCCCCCCGGCAAGCGGACCTTGACCGCCCCCAGGTCCTCCAGGTCGCGCGACACGGTCGTCTGAGTGGCCTCGACACCCTGGTCGGCCAGCAGCGCCACCAACTGCCCCTGGCTGGTCACCGCCTGGGCCTCGAGGAGCTTGGTGATGCGGTGCTGGCGCTGGTTCTTGGTCAACCGGCCCGGAGACGCACCGTTACTCATGATCGTTGCTCATGACGACCCCCCAGGGTCCAGGCCAGTATCCCCCGCATGGCCGTCTGCCGGTGGGCGGCCTGGCGCCACACCACGCTATGTGGCCCTTCGAGGACCGAGGCCGCAATCTCCTCTCCCCGGTGAGCCGGTAGGCAGTGCAGGACGATGACCTCGCCGGCGGCATGGGCCACGAGCGCCTCGTCAACCGTGAAACCGCTGAACGCAGCCAGGCGGGCCGCCCGCTCATCCTCTTGGCCCATGCTCGTCCACACATCGGTGTAGAGCGCGTCGGCACCCGAGGCCGCCACGTCGGGTTCGTTGGTGACCCGTACCGTGCCGCCCCGTCCCATCCCCTCGGAGAAGGCGATCAGGGCGTCGAGTTCCTCGGCCGAGAACGAGTAGTCCGACGGCGAGGCCACCCGGACATCCATTCCCTCCAGGAGGGCAGCCTTGGCCAGTGAACGGCATATGTTGTTGGCGTCACCTATGTAGGCCAGTGATCGACCAGCAAGTGGGCCCAGCATCTCGCGCATGGTGAGGATGTCCGCCACGGCCTGGCAAGGGTGCGCTTCATCGGAGAGCAGGTTGATGACCGGAACATCGACATCGCGTGTGCTCAGGGCACCAGCCATGCGTGACAACACCGTGTGGTCAAAGACCCGGGCACAGATGACGCTGTGGTAGCAGGCCAAGGTGCGAGCGACATCCTCGGCGGACTCCCGGACGTCGAGGCCCACTTCGGCTCCCTGTATGTAGACGGGGTGACCACCCAGACCCACCACGGCCATTTCGGCGGAGTTGCGCGTGCGCGCCGAAGGTTTCTCGAACAGGAGGGCCACCCCCCGGCCACCCAGCAACGCACCCAGCGTGTCGTCGCCGGCCAGGCTCAGCACATGTTCCCAGGCGCTCGGACCGAGGTCGTCGATGTCGAAGAGATTGGGCATGGGGTCAGCGCTCCTTGTCGCTGGCTGGACGGGCGCGTCGGTGGATGGGGCACGGGCGGTGCTGCTTGTGAATTGGGCCCGACGACGGCTTCGCGGGCATTGCCGACCGATGGTGGCCTGCGCCCGAGCCTCCGGTGTACGTCGCCCCAGACACTAAACATTTCTGTTTAGTGTCTGAAGGACAACTATCGAGACTCCCTCCATGAGACCCGAAAACTCCGTGGAAGCCTCGTGTCCACGTCATGTCGCCGGATCCCCAGCCGGCACCAGGTCGCCCACCACGCTCTCCAGGATGGCCAGGGCCGAGGTGATGTCCTCGTCGGTCACCAGGAGAGGCGGGGCCACCCGGATGGCATCGGGACGTACGGCATTGACCAGGAGCCCCTCGGTCAGGGCCGCGGCCGACACCTCTTTGGCCACCGGATGGCTCAATTGGGCTGCCAGCAGGAGGCCCGCACCCCGTACCGAGACCACACCGGGCAGCGCCGACAAGCCGGCGGAAAGGCGCGCCCCGGCCCGGACCGCCCGACCGCACACGTCTTCTGACTCCATCACGGCCAGAGTGGCCCGAGCCGCCGACAGGGCCAGCGGTTGCCCCCCGAACGTCGAGCCGTGGTCGCCGGGACCGAAGGCCGCCGCCACTTCGGCCCGGGCCCAGCAGGCCCCGACGGGCATCCCGTTGCCGAGGGCCTTGGCCATAGTGACCACATCGGGCTCGAGACCCTGGGCCTGGAAGGCAAACCAGTGTCCGGTCCGACCGAGTCCGGTCTGGACCTCATCGAGCATGAGGAGAGCGCCTCGTTCGGTGCACAGGGCACGGACCGCTCCGAGATAATCCGAACTGGGCACCACGACACCACCCTCGCCCTGGAGAGGCTCGAGGAGGACGGCCGCCACCGTGTCCGGGTCCATGGCCTTGTCCAGGGCGGCGACGTCGTCGTAGGGGACGTGGACGAACCCTTCGGGCAGTGGGAGGAAAGGGGCGTGCTTCTCGGGCTGGCCGGTGGCGGTCAGCGTGGCCAGCGTGCGCCCATGGAAGGAGTTGTCGGCGCTGATCACCACGTGGCGTCCCCCACCGGCCCAGCGCCGGGCCAGCTTCAGCGCGCACTCGTTGGCCTCAGCCCCTGAGTTGGCGAAGAACACCTGCCCGCCGGCCTGACCGGTCCCGCCGTTGATCAAGCGGTCGATGGTGGTGGCCACCTCGGGGGCCAGTGTGTTGCCGTACAGGTTGGAGACATGGCTCAGCGTGCGGGCCTGCGCCGCCACGGCTTCGGCCACCACGGGGTGGGCGTGCCCGAGCGACACCACGGCCAGGCCGGTGATGAAGTCCAGGTACCCCTTCCCGTAGGCGTCGAAGAGCATCGTCCCCTCCCCACGCACGAAGGTGACCGGCGGCTCGGCGTAGGTGCGCATCAGCGCGTCGCGAGTCGGCATGGGTTCGGGAGGAGAGGTCTGAGCAGAGTTGCTCATGGCAGCACCATCGTTCCAACACCCGAGTCGGTGAAGAGCTCGAGGAGGAGGGAATGGGGGACGCGCCCATCGAGGATGTGCGCTCGCGCCACGCCGCCGCGTACCGCACCGGCGCATGCCTCCACCTTGGGCATCATGCCTCCCTGGGCGCCGCCACTGCGCAGGATCTCGTCGATAACGGCCAACGAGGCCAGGTGGATCACCGTGGTCGGATCATCGGCCACGACACGCAGTCCCTCGATGTCGGTCAAGAAGATGAGCTTCTCGGCATGGAGGGCCACCGCCAGAGCACCGGCCACCGTGTCAGCGTTGATGTTGTAGGCCTGCCCGGACTCGTCGGCCCCGATGGTGGCCACCACCGGGATGATCCCCTCGGCCACCAGACGCAGCAGCATGGTCGGGTCCACCTCGGACACCGAACCCACGAAGCCGAGATCGGCGTGGCTCTGGGCCGCCGTAATCAGGTTGGCGTCCTCACCGGACATCCCGACCGCCAGGGGCCCGTGCACGTTGATGGCCGAGACGATGTCGCGGTTGACCTTGCCCACCAACACCATGCGGGCGATGTCGAGCGTGTCGGCATCGGTGACCCGCAGCCCGTTGCGGAATTCGGCCTCCTTGCCCAACCGGGCCATGAGGTCACCGATCTGGGGCCCACCACCGTGTACCACCACGGGCAGGATGCCCACGGCGCGCATCAAGACCACATCCTGGGCGAACGAGGCCAGGGCGTCGTCGGCCGACCCGGAGGATCCGTTGAGCGCGTTGCCGCCGTACTTGACCACCACGACCTTGCCGAGGAAGCGGCGGATGTAGGGCAGCGCCTCGACCAGAACCGAGGCCGTATTCTCGGCCGCCGCCTTCTGGGCCCGTGTCACCTTGGGCGTGGCCTGTCGCGGCCCGGATGGGGATGGTGTCATGAGGTGGTCCGGTTCTCGTCGATGTAGCCGTACCCGAGGTCGGTGCCCAACACCGCCGCCTCGCCCGTGCCCACTCCGAGGTCACACACGATCTCCACGTGGCGTCCGGCCATGTGGGCCGCCACCGCGATGGCGTCATGGGAGGCGGCCACGCCGCCGGCGCAGACCACCACACCGCCGTAGGCCACCGAGACAGAGCTCATGTCGAACGACACCCCGGCTGAGCCCAACTCGCTCACCACGCGGCCCCAATAGGGATCCTCGCCGTTCAGTGAACACTGCACCAGCAGGGAATCGGCCACCTTACGGGCCGCCACATGAGCCGCCCCGTCGTTCTCGGCGCCCACGACACGGATGTGCGACACCTTGGTCGCCCCTTCGGCGTCGTCCACCATCTGTTGGGCCAACGACGCGCACGCCTCGGACAATGCCGCGGTCAGGGCACCGGAGCTCGGCGTGGCGCCGAGCCCGCTGGCCAGGACGAGGACAGTGTCGTTGGTCGAGGTGCAGCCGTCGACCGTCATGGCGTTGAACGAGTCCGTGACAGCCTCCAGCAAAGCCCGGTGCAGTGTTGCCGGGTCGACCGCGGCGTCCGTCGTGCACAGGGCCAGCATGGTGGCCATGTTCGGAGCCAACATGGCCGCCCCCTTGGCCATCGCCCCAACCGTGAAGCCGTTGCCGCGAATGACCACTTCTTTGGGCACCGTGTCGGTGGTCATGATGGCCCAGGCCGCCGCGGCACCGGCCTCGGGACCGGCCGCCCGGTCCGACGTGATCCCGGACACCTGCGGGAGCACCACGTCAATCGGAAACGGGATGCCGATCAGGCCCGTCTGGCCGATCAAGATTTCCTTCGGCCGCGCTCCGATGGTAATCGCCACGGCGTCACACAGACCCCAGGCTGCTTCCAACCCAGGCTTCCCGGTCGCCGCGTTGGCGTTGCCCGACGTCAGGATCACACCGGCCACCTGCCCACCCGTGTCCTTGAGGTTGGCCCGGCTCACCTGCACCGGTGCCGCCGCGGCCAGGTTGGAGGTGAAGACACCGGCCGCCGGAACGGCACGCCCATCAGCAGTGGCCACCACGGCCACGTCGGGCATTCCCCCGGCCTTTATCCCGGCCGATCCTCCGACGGCGACGAACCCCTCCGGCGCGGTCACACTCACGGGTACATCCCTCCCAGTGGCAGACCAGTTGTCTCGGGCAATCCCAGTGCCGCGTTGGCACACTGGATCGCTTGTCCCGACGCACCCTTGACCAGATTGTCCAGCGCACAGAGCGCGAGAACCCACCCGGTGCGCTCATCCACCCGGGCGGTGACATGGGCGGTGTTGGAGCCGGCGGTCGCCTTGGTCGACGGCGGGGCGTCGGTAACCACGACAAAGGGCTCGGCGTCATAGGCCTGGTGGAGTGCGCCCATCACATCGGCGGTCGACAGCGTGCCGGCGCCGGCCATCGGTCGGACGTAACAGGTGGCCAGGATCCCGCGGACCATGGGTGCGAGATGCGGCGTGAACAGCACCTGTGCCCCCAGGATCTGCTCCATCTCCGGGGTGTGGCGATGGTTGAGCAGCCCGTAGGCCACGAAGTCCTCGTCCACGGTTCCGAAGTGGAGCGCCTCCTTGGGAGCCCGCCCGGCGCCCGAGACGCCCGACGCAGCGTCCACGATGATGCCGCTCGACTCGACCAATCCGGCCCGCACCAGTGGCGCCAGGGCCAATCCGGCCGCGGTGGGATAACACCCGGCGGAGGCTATGAGGGTGGCCCCGCTCAGCTGGTCCCGGAAGAGTTCGGGCAGGCCGAACACTGCTTGGCCCAACACTTCAGGGGCGACATGCGCTTCCCCGTACCACGTTGCGTAGAGCGAAGGGTCCCGGAGCCGGAAATCAGCCGCCAGGTCCACGATGAGTCCGACCCGTCCCATCAGCTCGGGCACGAACTTCTGCGACTCCCCATGCGGGAGGGCACAGAACACCAGGTCGAGCCCGTCGAGGAGTTCCGGGTCGGCCGCCTCGTAGGCCAACCCCGGGTAGGCGGCGGCCAACGATGGGGTGTGCTCCCCCACCATGAGCCCGGCGTGGGAATGGGCCGTCGCCACTGCGATATCAATGTCCGGATGGCCGGCCAGGAGGCGGAGCAGCTCCACCCCGGTGTACCCCGAAGCTCCGACGATCCCCGCCTTCATCGCATCAGTATACATACTTTCGCATACTCATGCAGGGGAAGACCCCCGGCCTGGGTACCACCTTTGACGACGACCAATCAGTCGAACAATTGTCAACCGCAACTGACGTGTGAAAGCGCCATTCGTAAGAACTGGCCTTCATGGTCAGAACGGCATTCTGATCGGTGGCGAAGGCACCAACGAGACCTGTACTCAGGCCGTGATTTTGGTCAGGCCATGCCGACGATCGGCTTGTTGAGCGTGATGGCCCCGGTGGACCCAAAGAATCTTGCGTCGCCGAAGGCGAAGATCCCGCCGTCGGACGCGACCAGCCAGTAGCCACCACCGTCGGGCGTCACAGCCATGCCGACGATCGGCTTGTTGAGCGTGATCGCCCCGGTTGATCCCATGAAGTGTGCGTCGCCGAAGCTGAAGATGCCGCCGTCCGACGCGACCATCCAGTAGCCACCACCGTCGGGCGTCGCAGCCATGCCGACGATCGGCTTGTTGAGCGTGATGGCCCCGGTTGATCCCATGAAGTGTGCGTCGCCGAAGCTGAAGATGCCACCGTCCGACGCGACCATCCAGTAGCCACCACCGTCAATTGTGGCGGCCATGCCGACGATGGGCTTATTGAGTTTGATGGCCCCGGTGGACCCAAAGAATCT
>PNAT01000202.1 GCA_003169675.1 Acidimicrobiaceae bacterium | reverse complement strand
CAGTCATTGTGGACACAGAGGGGGGCGTGGCATGACGTGCCCGATCGAGTGCTCCGGACCCGTCACATGCCTGGTGCATCCCGCGCCCGAACAAGGCGACAACGATGCCAACGAACGTTTGAGTAACCGCTCCGTTGTGGTCGGAAAAATGATTTCGATCAAGCCCGTAATATCCCGACCATGTCGGCGGTAGAGGACACCAGGGTCCTTGAGTTGGAAATCGGCAATGTGGCGGGAGGCGGCGGTTGCGTAGCCCGAGCTCCCGATGGGCGTGTCGTCTTCGTCCGCCACTCGCTGCCCGGCGAACGGGTCATGGCCAAGGTGACCTCGTCGACCCGGTCGTACCTGAGGGCCGATGCCATCGAAGTGCTCCAGCCCTCACCTGATCGAGTGTCACCTCCGTGCCCCCATGCGGGACCGGACCGATGCGGAGGGTGCGACTTTCAACACGTCGACGTTGCTGCGCAACGACGTCTCAAGGGTTTCCGGATCGCCGAGCAGCTTGAACACCTGGCTGGAATCGTACGGGAGGTCACCGTCGAACCGGTGGCCGGCGACGAGGCAGGACTGGGGTGGCGGAGCCGGATCCGCCTCGCCGTGGATCCCGAAGGGAAGGTGGGGTTCCGAAAGCACCGGTCGCACGAGCTCGAATACGTCGATCATTGCCCTATCGCCGATCCGGCCGTCATGGAGGTCGGCGCGCTCGGTGTGGAGTGGCCGGGAGCCGATGAACTCGAGGTGTTCGTGGGACCGGGAGGCACGGACGCTGTGGTTTCCCTGACCACGTCGAATCCCGTGAAGGTGACGTTGCCCGACATCAAGGCCGGCGTCGTGGCTCGCGGCCGGGTGCTGCGCCAGCCGGATGCGGTGCATACCGTCGTGGCCGGATTCAACTTCCGGGTCACCAACGGCGTGTTCTGGCAGGTCCACGTCGGAGCCGCCAATGCGCTTGGCAACGAGGTACGGGCCGCCTCAGGGGTACGGCCCGGGGACGCGGTGGTGGACCTCTACGCTGGTGCCGGTCTCTTCTCCGTCCTCCTGGCCGATGCCGTCGGCCCCGCGGGATCGGTGCTGGCGGTCGAGCGTGATCGTCGGGCCTGTGCGGACGCCTCGCACAACGGGAAGCGCTACTCGCTCCTGCGGGTGATGAAGGCGAGCATCACCCCCAGCCTGGTGGAAGATGCCATCGGCCAACCCGATCTGATCGTTCTCGACCCGGCGCGTGAGGGTGCGGGGACGGGGGTGATGTCTGCGCTCGACACGCACGCCTCGACCGTGCGCAAGGTCATCTACGTCTCGTGCGATCCGGCCTCGTTCAGCCGGGACATCAAGGCGCTGCTCACCCGGGGCTGGTCGATCTCGACGCTTCGCGCGTTCGACATCTTCCCCATGACCGAGCACGTGGAACTGGTGGCTAGCCTCACTCCCCCCGGTCAGGGGTGACTGCCGAGCTCGTGATCGACGTGTCCGATCGACTCGAGCTGGAGGGTGGAGTGAGCTACGTCGAAGTGACCGGCCAGACAGTCCTGAAGGTGATCGAGCACCCGTCCTGATTCCCCACTCGTCATGCATTCGTCATGCACAACCACATGCGCGGTGAAGATCGGCAGCGACGACGTCAACGTCCAGGCATGGAGGTCGTGCACCGACTCCACTTCGGGTAATTCAAGAAGATGGCGGCGCACCTCATCCAGGTCAATATCCTCCGGGGTGGCCTCCAGGAGGATGTGGACGGCCGGGCGCAGGAGCTCCCACGCCGCCTTGAGCATGAGGCCTACGACGATGAGCGACGCGATGGAGTCGGCTCTGGTGAAACCCGTCACGATGATCACGATGCCCGCGATGACGGTTCCGGCGAAGCCGTAGAGGTCGGTCAGGATGTGGCGGTAGGCACCTTCGATGTTGAGGGATGTTCGATTCGCTCGGGACATGGTCACCGTGGCCAGCAGATTCACCATCACCCCGACGCCGGCCACCGCGATGAGCACCACTCCATGCACCTTGGAGGGATGGACCAGGCGATGAATTGCTTCGAAGGTCACCAGCGCGGCAACGAGGAGAAGGGTGATGCCATTGGTTGCCGCGGCGAGTATCTCGGCCCGCTTCATCCCGTAGGTGTGCGAGCGCGTCTCCGGCCGGGCAGCTAAGTGCAGGGCGAGGAGGGAACCCGAGATCCCCCCGACATCGGCCACCATGTGACCGGCATCGGCCAACAGGGCCAGCGAGCCGGAGACAATCGCCATGGCCACCTCGAACACCATGAAGGCTCCGAGGAGGGCCAACGTGATGAGAAGGGCACGCCGGTCGGTATCCGCCGAGACGCGGTGGGGGTCGTTGTCACTCATGCGATGTCACATGGTCGGCATGGGAAAGGACTTCCTCCACCAGGCGTCGGACATGGGCGTCATCGACCACGTAGTAGATCCTCGTGCCCTGGCGACGGCTCCGGACCAGTCGGGCCAGGCGCAGCTTCGCCAGGTGCTGCGACACGGTCGAGGGTTGCGCCCCGATGAGCTCGGCCAGTTCGTTGACGGAATGCTCGCCATCCAACAAGGCCCAGATGACACGCAGACGGGTCTCATCGCCCAGCAGCTTGAGCATCCCCACGGCGGAGCTGATTTCCGATATGGAAGGAGCATTGGATACCTGCGTAGTCACGCAGATATCGTAGCAACATGAAGGTGGCGATCCTCGACGACTCTTTCGACACTCTGCGATCGCTGCCCTGCTTCACCAAGCTCGACCCTCACTTGGTCACGGTATGGAATGACCACACCGACGACGTCGAGACCCTGGTTGAACGGCTGGCTGATTGTGAGGCCCTGGTCCTGATCCGGGAGCGCACCCAGATTCGTGCTCCCCTGCTGGAGCGACTCCCCGCCTTGCGGCTGATCAGCCAACGCAGCGTCTATCCACATATTGACGTCGACGCCTGTACCCGGTTGGGCATCGTCGTGTCCTCCGATCTGCATGCCGGATCGGCATCGATGGCCACGGCCGAGCTGACCTGGGGACTCGTCCTGGCTGGCCTCCGCCAGATACCCCAGCAGGTGGCGTCCCTCAAGGCAGGAACGTGGCAGATGGGCGTGGGGTCGACACTTGAGGGCAAGACCTTCGGGGTGTACGGCTACGGCCGCATCGGCAGGGTCGTGGCGAATTACGCCCGGGCCTTTCAGATGGGCGTGCTGGTCTGGGCTCGTGACGAATCACGGGAACGGGCCCGTTCCGGGGGTGAGACGGTGGCCGAGAGCAAGGAGGGGTTCTTCGCGGCATGCGACGTCCTCTCTCTCCACCTGCGGCTCGTCGATGCGACTCGGGGCATCGTGACGGCCGAGGACCTGGCTTGCATGAAGCCGACCAGCTTGCTCGTCAACACCAGCCGGGCCGGTTTGATCGAACCCGGGGCCCTGGTCCGGGCACTGCGGGCCGGGAGGCCGGGTTACGCCGCCGTCGATGTCTACGAGGAGGAGCCTCTGCTCGACCCGTCCCATCCTCTGCTCCACATGGACAACGTCGTCTGCACACCGCACATCGGCTACGTCTCGCGCGAAGAGTGGGAACTGCAATTTTCCGACATCTTCGATCAGATCAATGCCTACGACCAAGGCACCCCGATCAACGTCGTCAATCCCGACGTGCTCCCGGTGGCCCGCTCGAGGGGCACCTGAGCGGCGGGGAAAAGGGATTGACGAGTACCCCTCCATCGGCCGGATGTATCCGGAATCGGCAATGAGGTCGATTACCACAATGGCGTCTTGTGCGACCGTGAACTTGAACGCGCCCTTTGGCCACCCGCCCGGAGCCCACATGAGGCCGGCCTGCCCGTTGAGTGGCGCCGGTGGCGCGGTGTGTGGCCGAGGAAATGATCACGCCGCGCCACGTCCTCGAGGGACTCCTCGACGGCCCGTTCTCCGACGTCCTCTTTCAGATGATCCAGGATCACATCGCAACATCGACGACACCCTCGCCTACGCGGACAGGGCCATGATCATCCGTCAAATGGTAAGTGAAAAGATCCTCGTCATGACGCCGGCCCAGTTCGAGGGCCTCCTTCGGCCGTCCTTCCAGGCAGACGAATGGATCATTGTCACGGTCGGTGCCGCCCTTGAATTCATGGTCGGACTTGCCCAGGACCTGCTGCTCGTGCCGCTGTTCTCCAGCTTCGGCCCGGGACCGGTGCACCATGTGGCGATGGCCCCTGGTGCACTCGTTCAGTAAAGCTTGATCACCTCATCGCGCTCGCCGTCCACGACAACGACAGTCCCGGTGTCCGCACCCTCGTCGAGCGTCCGGATGGAGAGGGCGGCCCGTTCCGTCGACACGATGGCCGGGAAGCTATTCGGTGCGGTGGCATTGACCCGGATCCCTATCGGCGCCAGCTCCTGGGCCATGTAGCCGGTCACGTGGTTGAAAGCGGCCTTGGAAGCGCCATAGAGGCTCTGGCCCGAACTCGGATAGATGTGCAGTGCGGCGATGCTGGAGACATTCACGACATTGCGGTTGCACTGCCGATTCTCCATCTCCCGACCCTGCCAGAACTGCCGGGCCACGATGAGGGAGAGTTTCAGCGGTACCAGGACGTTCGTCACAAGTTGAGAGTGGCCGGTGCTCACCAGGCGGTCGGAGCCGAGCATGGGGGCCCAAATCGAGGACACGGCCGAATTCACCACCACGTCGATGCGGTCGAATCTGCTGAGGGCAGCGTCGACGACCCGCTCGCACTCGCCGGGTTGGGTCAAGTCAGCTTGGATTGCGAAGACCGGCCGACCATTCTCCGCCAGCTCCGCTTGGGGCTCCAAGGGGTCCAAGAATTGGGCGTCTTGGGCGGCGAGCCAAGGTCTCTTGTTCCGGTACACCGCCACGATGTCGTAACGGTCAGCGAACAGCATGGAGAAATACGATCCCAGCTGCCCGCCAGCCCCAGTGAGCAGGCACACGCGACGCGAGCCCGCGGCGGTCTCAGGCCAATCGGATGGGATCACTCGTCCGGGCCCCGTCCGTGGGAAATGCTCACCACTGGACAATGTTGGACCTGCCCCAGCGACTGGCGGCACGTTCCTCCGTCTGGTGGAGCCACATGACGAGAGAGTTGCGCTCCACATAGGAATTGGTCACGAAGCTGTGGAATGAGTATGGGGTGCACTCGAAGGCAACCAGCGAATTGTTGGCCGGCGGCACGGCAACCGCGGGTCGCTCGACCGGGTCAGCATGAGACCGATAGAGCCCGGTCACCCCGCCGTGCCACGGCTGGTAGGTCTCATTGGCCAAGTAATAGAGGATCACCACGGCGCGGATCCGCTGGATCGGCTGGCGATCCCCCATTGCCGTACCCCTCCGGTAGTCGGACACGGCGGGGTCGTGCACATTGATCCCGTCGCTTCCTCCCTCGTCGACGAACCACCCGGGGTTCAAGTCGTTGTGAGGGGAGCCACTGGCCGAACCCACCCGATGGTGATGCAAGGTCACGTTCACATCACCCGTGGCTTCGACGCCGAACAGCTGCGCCCACAGGTCGTGCCATGACCGCGATGTGAAGATTGAGAAGATTCCAGGATTCTCGGACGTGATTCCGGTGGCGTCCACGTCGTAGCCGGGAATGTCCCGAGCGAACCGGTCGCCCGTCCAGAGGGATTGATAGCGGTCGACCAACGCCTCGTAGATGGCGGGAGTGAACACGTTGCTGGCCCGAATATGGGGAAACGGGGTCGTGCAGCGCATCCAGCGACGGTTGGCAAGCACCTCAGCCAATGTCACGGGGGACGGCGTTGCCGTCGGCCCGGTGGTGACGGCGGTGGACAGGGGCACCACTGCAAGGTCGTTCAGAAGCTCCTCGGGTCGCACCGCCATCGCACTGCCGGCGGCCGCGGGTGAGGAGATCCCGGGTCCCACCAATTCGAATGGGGATTCTGGAGGTTCGCTGACGACATCGGGAGCCAGGGGGTACGGGTTGTCGGTGGCCAGCTCTACCGGACGACCTGGCGGGAACGCCGCCCCGAGCAGGGCGGCGAATTCGGGGTACGGATCTGCCGTGTCCCCGGTCAGTCGGGCATGGGTCTCAGCCAGGGAGCCCCCACCGGCCGCCACGATCTCCTGCCACGTGAATCCCAGCTGGTAGTGGAGGTAGTTGAGGAAGAGCGTGGCACACCCGATGGCTTGAGGATCCCGGTCGCTCGGGACAATCTCATTGACGAAGTCGTCCCGTTCACTGTCGAGCCACACCGCAGCGGTGGCGAAACCAGTCAGCCGATGGGGGTACATAGCGGCGGCAATGACCCTGGAGAGACCTTCGCCGACGTGCCGGTCACCTTCCCACCCCTGATCCAGATACGTGGCAAAGATCTCCACCATGAGCGATGCGGCCAGGAACGATGAGTACCAGGGATTCAGCACCGGGACCGTGATCACGTCACAGAAGAGATCGGTGCCATCTCCTCCGTAGTGATAGGCGCGTTCGTTTTCCGGGAGGCGAGCGAGCACCACGTTGAGATGCTCTCGGGGCAGTACCATCCCGCCGAAATAACCCCTGATGGTGGCCAGGTCGCGTTCGGCCCGGGGTAACACCGAGGCGGCGACCGTGCAACCCCGGCTCCCAAGGACAGCGTCGAAGAACACGTCGACATGCTCAGTCGAACCACCGTGGAGCGCCCCGGGAACGTCGTCGAAGCCCGGGTTGCCCTCCGAGGGCAAGCTGGAGGCGATCAGATTCGGCCAATCAGTCGCCGTAGGGGCCAACGCTCGCCGCTGGTCTGGGCCTCTCCGGTTCATCGTCTCAGCCGACCCGCTCGAAAAGGCCGGAGTGTTCAGGAAATGGAGGGCGTTCATGATCATCGGCGTCCAGGACCGACAGGATCACCCCCTGAGCTCGGAGAGCGCTGCCCAGGGCGCGGAGCTGGTTCTCTGACTCCATGAGGAGTGCCTCGGACGATGACGACCCCATCGCCGGACGCCACTGGTCGATCCCGATGACGACAATGCGCTGGGCACCCAGTCGAGCTGCCAGCACGATGGCCATGTACGCCGGGTGGAATGGTCGGTCGGGGACCCGTAGTTCGTTGCGGCCCCCCAGATCGGGATGCGCCGTCCTCTCCGTCCGCAGCCGAACCACGAAAGGGTGCTCTCCGGTGAATGGCACCGTGGTGAACACCACACTGGCGTCGGGAAGGTCTAGCTCCTCATCGTCGAGGTCGGAGGCGAGCGGTCGGGGTTCCGAGGTGTCCAGGGCGCCCGTCATCAGGGCATAGTCCACTCTCGTCTCCTGGCCGGCAGGGAGGAGGGCCAACGTGACGACGTCGCCCAGCTCGGCGACCCGATCGGCAGGCACCCTTCCGGCGATGACTGCGATGGTCTCTCCATGATGGATGCCTTCGAAGGCAGACAGGGTCCGCTCACGTTTGGCCGCGACCAGTCGGGAGTAGCGCTCGATCCATCGCTCAGTCGTGACGTCTGACTGCCGCCGGAACTGGGTCGACGGGAAACGAAACCCACTCGGCAGCTCCACACCAACGTGGTCGAGCACCAACGTGGCTGCGCCAGCGTGGTCTCCGGCAATTTCCTCGTAGTCCAACACCAGTGGATCGATCCCGTTCACATTGAAGAACCGGCGCCACACCCCATCGTCCTCCTCCAGCATGTTGACGGTCGCCTCAATCTGGGAGTAGTCGAATCTATCGGCCTCAGGCTGCGGTTCGCAGTATGGGGCCGGTGCCACCTCAGCGTTCCACCAGACCTGCGTCTGCCACGATCGGCTGAACGACACCGACTGGCGCAGGGAATTTCTTCGCCTGAGCCAGACGTAGCGCATCCCGGGAAACCACTCCTCGACGACGCCTGGTTGATCTTCGGTGTCCACGCCGGCGCGGCCGGTCGCTTGCTGCAGAAACCGGGCAAACTGGCGAGGATGAGTCTTGGCCCCGAAGACGCCATTGGGAGACGTTCCCGCCGCCAGGACCCTCTGGAGGTAGGCCGCGTAGTCGACGGTCCCCCACTTCTCCTTCCAGTATTTCTCAAAGGTGGGGGAAAAAAATTCGGTGGGCTGGCCTGCGACCCCCGTGCTGCGCAGGCGGTCGCACAGGAGATAGCTGCCTGTGCGAGGCGTGGCACAGATCAGATACGAGCGCTCGGGCGCTCCGTACCAATGGGAGGAGGCTTCGGTCACCGTACTCCTGTCGTGTCGAGCGAGCCTGTGGAGAGTGGGCCACGACCCAGCTCAGGCCCGCCTAAACAGTGCAGCCGATCCCACCGGCTCCGTCAACACCAGGCGACGAGCGGGCCACGCTGTGCGCTCAGGGCCGGGGCTCGCCTTTCCAAAACTGCTTCGAGGTGGGACGATCTGGGGCGATGCCGGCCAGCGTGCTGATTGAGAGGGTGGCTGCACTCGTCGAGGAATTCGTCGGCCGCCTGCCTGACCCACTCGACCATGACCTGAAAACCCTCCTCACCCGCCTGCGTGAGCCCATGCGGGTAGCGGTGGTCGGGAAGGTCAAGGCCGGCAAGTCGACAATTGTCAACGCCCTGCTGGGCCAACGGGTCGCCCCAACCGATGTGAGCGAGTGCACACGCCTCGTGACCTGGTTCCGTTATGGCTATCCACAGCGGATCGTGCTGGAGATGAAGGACGGGTCGGAGGTGCAGGTCCAGATGTCCACGTCGGGCATGCTCCCCGACGAGTTGCCGGTGCCCGCCGACGGGGTGGCCACCATTCAGGCCTATCTCACCAACGACATCTTGAAGGACCTCATCCTCATCGACACGCCAGGGATCGGTTCGGTGCACGAGGAGTACTCCATGGCAACCGAGGAGCTCCTGGCGTTGACGGCGAAGTCCACCGCCGCCACCGCGCAGGCCGATGCCGTGGTCTTCCTCCTCAACCAGGTCGTCATGGAGGATGAGCACCAGGCACTGCAGATGCTGGCATCGGGTGCGGAGGAGAGCGGCTCGGCCGCCAACACGGTCGGCGTCTTGAGCAAGGCGGACCAGCTCGGCGACGGCGAACAAGATCCCTGGCAGATCGCCGTTGAGCTCGCCACCCGATACTCTGAGCGGTTCAACGCCGAGGTGTCGACGGTGGTACCGGTGATCGGGCTCCTGGCTGAGACAGCCGAAGCCGCAACCCTGACCGAGATGGACGCCAAGCACTTGGCCACGCTTGCCGCCATGGACTTGGCGACGCTGGATCCCCTCCTCTGGTCTCCCGATCGGTTCGTGGAAGGCGAGGCCCCCGTACCGTCCCAGGCCAGGGAACGGCTGCTCGAGATGATGGATCTCTACGGGATAGAAAAGGCGCTGGGATTCGTGCGCGCCGGCGCGTCTACAGCCACGGAGCTGCGTCAGCAGCTGGCAACGCTCTCGGGTATCTCGGATATCCGCCATGTGATCAGTTCCCTCTTCAATGCCCAGGATGACGTCTTGAAGGTGAGGTCCGTCCTCGACCTGCTCAACCGGATGAGCTATCAGCGCGTGCCAGGGGCGGATGCGGCCGTGCTGCAGCAGCTCCGCTCCAAAGTCGAGGAACTGCGCATCGATCCCGTGATACATCCGGTCGCCGAGATCGAGGCCTGGCATGCCATCTGCACGGGCAAGGTCAGTTTGCCGCCGTCCCTGGCCGCCGACCTCCAACGACTGATCACCCCGATGTCGCTGGCCGCACGGCTCGGCGTGCCCGAGGGCGATCCGGTAGCCGCCCGGGAGGCCGCCGTTGCCGCCATGAGCCGCTGGCGTGCCTTTATGGTCTCCGAAGCCGATCCCGGACAAGCCAGCGTGGCTCGGGTAGTGCTCCGCTCGTTCCAGCTGGCTCACGCAGCGGCCGCGGAGCCGCCGATCGCCAGCATCCACTCTTCGAATGGGAACCCCTGATGGTTGATACCCCGACCCAGCAACCTGCTGCGGTGCAACCGCCGACAGCGGGGCCCGCTGCCCCACCTGCCGATGACCTGGCAGCCCGGGCCGATCGATGGTCCGGTCAGGTCGTCACGCTGCTCAACCAGGAGGGTCAGGCACCGGAAGCCGCCGCCCTTAATGCCGAGCGTCAACGCAAGGCACCCGAGAAGCCGATGGTCATTGTGGCCGGGGAGGACAAGCGGGGGAAGAGCTCACTGGTCAACGCCCTCATTGGTCGGCCTGGCTTTTTGCCCACCGGGGTGGAAGTGGTCACCGCCACTCCGATCGTGGTGTTCAAGGCCAAGGCCGACCAGGGGTTCGTCATCTACTACGAGGACAACGAGCACCACGCCGTGGACGTCGACGAAGCCCGATCCCTGACGACCGTCCTGGGCAATCCCGACAACGAGCACAGCGTCCGCACCGTGCAACTGGGCGTGGACTGCCCGCTCCTCGACCACATGTCCCTGGTCGACACCCCCGGAGTCGGAGGCCTGGAGTCGGGCCACTCCAATCTGACCATCCAGCGGCTCAACACAGCTGACGCCCTGGTCTTCGTTCTAGAGGCCGGAGCCCAGCTCCGTGGCCCGGAGCTGATCTTCCTCGAACGGGCGGCGGCCCGTATCCAGCGGGTGATCTTCGTCCTGACCAAGGTCGATCTGTATCGAGGGTGGCAGCAGGTCATGGCGGACAACCAGCGCATCCTGACCGAGCGTTCGCCCCGGCTGGCCGAATGCCCGATGGTGCCGGTGAGCAGTGCGCTGGCCGCACGGGCGGCGAAGCTCGAGCCGGCCGGCGCCGAGGCCATCCGGCGGGAGTCGGGAGTCACCGAGTTGGAGCGCCTCCTCATCGAACAGGTGGGCGGCCGATCCGGCAAGATCCGTGTGGGGAACCTCCTGCAGGCCGGTATGACCCCGCTCAGCGCATTGGAGCGTGGTGCCGTGGGCAGGTTGGAGGCCATCACCTCCCCTGAGGAGACCGAGCAGACCTTGATCGCCGAACGCACCCGCCTTTCCGAGATGACTCAGGAACGGGCCGAGTGGCCGCAGACGCTCCAGGTCGAGCTGCGCCGGCTAGGTCTCGACCGGACGGAGGAGCTGGCTCGGGGGATTTTGGAAATTCGAGGCCGTTACGATGATCGCCTGAAGGAAGTGAAGCTCGCCGATCACAAGACGTTGCCGGGCGAGCTGGTGGCCGACCTGACCGCACTGGTCGCCAAGGTCAATGAGTGGACCGAAGACCGCCTGGTCACCCTCCTGGTCCAGTTGGTGGGGACCATTGACGATCAGGCGAATCTCACCGGCTCGCTCAGGCAGATCACCGACGCCGCCTTCGCAGAGGAGATGGCATCGGTCGAAATGGGCGAACATGGGCTCGATACCATGGAAAAGGTTGGCCTTGTGCAGTCCTACTCAATGGGCCACATGATGGGCAGCATGATCGGCATAGGCGGAGCGGCACTTCTCGGCCCGGTGGGCTTGGTCATCGGGTTCGCGCTCGGTGGGGCGATGGCCTTCCAGCGATTCAAGGCGTCCAAGCAGGGGAATTTTTCCCGAGAATTCTTGTCGTGGGAGAGCGAGCAGATCCAACGGACGAGCTTGACCGTCGCCAATTCTTTCTCGCGCGCCCAGATCGACCTCGAAGTAGGCCTCCGCAAGGTACTTCGAGACGCCTTCGCGACCCGTGAAGCCGAGATCAACCAGGCGATCGCCGTCTGCCAGGAAACGCTCCAGCTGGAGAAGGGCGCGCGACAGCAAGAACGGCAGCAACAACAAGCGAAGCTGGAAACTGTCCGCGCCCTCAAGCGCGACGGTCTCGCCATGCTCGCCCTGACCCTGAATTAATTCGACGAGGAGAGGGAGCAACATGGGCGACTGGCAGTTGGGCATCGACTTCGGGACCAGCTACACCGTGGCCGCTGTCCTGGAGGACGCCCAGGTCAGAGTGGTGGATGTGGAGTCGAACGGGCAGTCCCGCATCCCGTCGGTCGTCTTCTTGAACACCGACGGCGACCTCCTGGTGGGCACCAGCGCTCAGCATCAGGCGGTGTTCGCTCCCGAACGGTTCGAGCCGTCCCCCAAGCGCTGTATCGCCGCCGGCGAGGTCTTCCTGGGCGACCGATTCGTGCCTGTGGCCGACCTCATCGCCGCTGTGCTCCGGCGAATCCACACCGAGACCAGCCGACAACACGGAGAGACGACACCGTCGGCCACCCGAGTGACGCACCCGGCCGAATGGGCCGACGCACGGCTGAATGTGCTCCGAGCCGCTATTGAGGGGGCCGGACTGCCCCATGCGGTACTCGTTCCTGAACCGGTAGCCGCGGCAGCGTGGATCGCCATGGCCAAGACGGCTCCCGGGGGCCACATCGCGGTGTACGACTTCGGCGGTGGGACGTTTGACGCGGCCGTCCTGCGCCGGACACAGAGTGGGTTCGAGGTGGCCGGACCACCCTCAGGACGCGATCCCCTCGGTGGTGAGGACCTCGACCGCCTGATCGTGAACCAACTTGGTCGCCTTCTGTCGGACGACCATGGCGAGGAATGGGCGAAGCTGATGAACCCCCCGGACGCCGCGTGGCGGCGATCCGCGGCCGGACTGCGAACCGAAGTCCAGCGGGCCAAGGAGACCCTGAGCGAGGTTCTCGTCTGCCAGCTGTGGGTGCCGGGGATCGAGCGGGAGGTCCAGCTGACCCGAGCTGAACTCGAGCAGTTGATCACGCCGGCGGTGCACGAGACGGTGGCGTCACTTAAGGAAGCGATCGAGGCCGCCGGGCTGGCCCCGGCGGAGTTGGACGGGATCTACCTGGTCGGCGGATCGAGCCGGATCCCACTGGTGGCCGACATCATTTGGCGGGACCTCGGCATTCAGCCGACCGTGCAGGAGAACCCGAAGTCGGTGGTAGCCATGGGGGCAGCGGCCTGGGGCTCTCCACTGCATACTGCCGCCGCCGAGGTGGCCGTACCACCACCGGCCCCGACCCAGACCCCGTCGAGGCTCGACCCCTCCGCACCGATTGCACCCGAGGGTTCCGAGAGCACATTCCGGTCGCACGTGGTCATGGTGATGGGTGCCGGCACCGAGCAGCGAGGCACGGTCTGCACCTCGGCGCTCGTGGTGGATCACCGTGGAGGGGCCACCATCAGGGTCCGAGATGAGCCGGCCAACGGGCGCGACGTGCTCAGCCTGTCGGACGAGGTCCTCCAGGTGCGCTCGAGCCGCATGGCCGGTTTCCGCGAACTTTCGGTCGGCCCGGCTGATGTTCTCGGGCTTCCGGGCGGGTTTGAGCGGCGTTTCGTGTCAGCGACAGTGAGCGGCGAGCTTGAGATGTTCGAGCGCTACCTGGTGGCAGGAGACCGGGCCCTGGTCCTGGCCTGCCCCGAACAGGATCGAGCGGTGGCGGATGCCATCACCCTCGGCGAGCCGCTCCTTCCTAAGGGAAAGTACTTCGAACCATCCTTCGGCTTGGACGTGCCCGAGGGTTGGACCGCAAGTGAGCGGGCCATCCTCTCCCAGACCAAGACCGGCAACCAGATCATCGCCGACCACGTGCTGGCCCCGACCATGATCACCGGGGAGCAGTGGCGAGAACGCCAGGTTGCCGCATTGTTGCGGCAGATGCCCGACGCCTCATTGATTTCAGTCAACCCCTCTCGGGTGTTCAACCGTATCGAGGGCGAGGAGGTGCTGATTCGCTCGAAACAGGGCCGCACCGTGCTCTTGACCAAACTGTGGCTGGCCGTCGTGGACGGCCGCAACGCCTATGAGGTCACGGTCTCGCTGCGTGAACGCGACCAGGCACTCTTCGCCACCATGGCCGCCATCGCCGTTCTCAGCCCGGCGGCGTTCTCCCACTCCCTGTAGACCTCCTCGACCATCCCCCTGGGTTCAGAAGGCCGGCCCAGGGGACGCCTGGTATGGAGTCAGCAGCCGGGCGCTACCGCACAGTCGATGGTAGCCAGCGATCCTGGGACCTCGAGCAAGGTCACTTCCGGTGGACTGGTGGCGAAATTCGTTCCCGTCGAAGGTTCGTAGAAGTAGACCAGGATCTTGGCGGAGTTTCCCGACGCGGCATAGGTCCTGAGAAATGTCGACAGCACGGTGCCGCTGGTCACGCTGGTGTATTGCTGCGAACTAGTGGCCCCTATCCCCCAGATCTCATCCCCGACCTTGAGGCCAACGATCGTCGCCGGGGTCGGCTGGCTGTGTCCCGACACCTTCACCGTCGGTTGCACAGCCTGCACGGTCACGCCGGAGATGGACTGCGAGCCATTCACGGGATCGACCACCGTCACTTGAGTCCCCGTGGTGGTCTTCACCGGCCCTCCCTGAGGAGTCACCGTCACGCCCAGAACAGGGATCAGGTTCGATCCACCTGGGGTTATGGTGGTCGTGGTTGATCCCCCTCCAGGCGAGGCAGTCGTGGTTGTCGTGGAAGAGGATTTGGGAGACGGGCTCTTCTTGTTCGACCCAAAGAGCACCACCACGATGACGAGAATCAGTGCGCCAGCGACCAGACCACCGATGCGAAGAAGCCGACTCCGGTCCATGTTCCCCATACCCCCGCCCGACTTCTGCGGCACAGGGGGAGCGAGTCCCCCTCCCCAACCAGGATCATCCATGCTCACTGTGGCTCACCTTCGAATCGTCTCTCGGGATTGGCATCATGTCGCGCTTGACGTGACGCTGATTCTATGAGAGTACTTGTGAATCTCGACTTCCGGGATGCTCATTTTTGAGCAGCCTCACGAGGAGGGTGGGGCAGTTGGGTGTGGTCAGTGCGTGAGCATACCCAGGAGAAGAAGTGACGAAATCTCCGCGCTGATTCGGAGCATGGTCGATCAGGAAGAAGGAGCCGAACCCAGGGATGGAAGAGGTCCACGCAGCCGGGAGGGGTGATGACGACGCTGCACAGGCGCCGCCCGTCATAGACCTTCCGACCTCAACGTCCAGTCTTCCTCCCGCCGGCCCTGTCGTCGTTCCGGGTGGGCTCTACGGAGGTCCTGGTCCAGGTGGCCCGGGTCCGGGTGCTCCCTCTCCCACACCCGCGCCGACACCAGCTCCAACCCCCGCCCCGACGCCGACTCCGGCACCCACACCGGCACCCACCCCGGCGCCCACCCCGACCC
>PNAT01000149.1 GCA_003169675.1 Acidimicrobiaceae bacterium | reverse complement strand
GCCAAGTTCGTGTGCGACGAGGCGATGCAGATCCACGGCGGCTACGGCTACAGCCGTGAGTACCCGCTCGAGCGCGCCTACCGGGACATTCGTGGTCTCTGTTTCGGCGCCGGGACGGTGGAGGCCCAGCGCAACTTCATCGGGCTCCGGGTCGCTGCCGGTGGCCGTACCGGCTCACCGGGTTGGCGCAATCCGCTTGAGGATGGCCTTTAGCGCTGCATCGACTTGGTCTCGATGAACTCCTCCAGACCGAACTTGCCGCGCTCACGGCCGATACCGGACTGCTTGTAGCCACCAAAGGGAGCGCTGGGGTTGATCGCGCCCCCGTTGATGTCGACCTGACCGGTCCGCAACTGACGGGCCACCTTCTCGGCCCGGGCCGGGTCACCACTCCACACGCCGCCGGCCAGGCCGTAGGGCGTGTCGTTGGCGATTTCGATGGCTTCCTCTTCGGTGTCATAGGGAATGATGGAGAGGACCGGCCCGAAGATCTCCTCCTTGGCGATCGTCATGGTCCGGGTCACCTCGGAGAAGACGGTCGGCCGCACGAAGAAGCCCTTCTCGAGTCCCTCCGGTGCTTCCGCACCCCCGGTGACCAATTTCGCGCCCTCGTCAATGCCCTTGTTGATGTAGCCGCGCACCCTGTCGCGCTGCACCGATGAGATGAGCGGTCCGAGCAGGCTGGTGGGTGCGAAGGGGTCGCCGGGGGCGAAGCCCTCCGCCGAAGCCTGGGCCAGCTGTTCCACTTCGGCCAGCTTGGCGCGGGGGACGAGCATGCGGGTGAGCGCCGAGCAGGTCTGCCCCGAATTCATGTAGCAGGCGAACACCCCGGCCGGCACCGCCTTGGCGAAGTCGGCATCGTCGAGAAGGATGTTGGCCGATTTCCCGCCCAACTCCAACGACACGCGCTTGATGCTGTCGGATGCCAATTCCATGACCCGCTTGCCGGCGCGGGTGGAGCCGGTGAAGGAGACCATGTCGACCAGGGGATGGGCCGCGATGGCCTCCCCCACGACAGGACCGACGCCGGTCACCAGGTTGAAGACCCCGGCCGGAAGGCCGATCTCGTGGATCACTTCGGCCAGGGCGAAGGCGTTCAGGGGTGCCACCTCGCTGGGCTTGAGGACCACGGTGCAGCCGGCCGCCAGGGCCGGTGCCACCTTGAGGACGATCTGGTAGAGCGGGAAGTTCCACGGTGTGATGGCACCGACAACGCCCACCGGCTCGCGCACGACCAGGGAATTGCCGAGTTCCTCTTCCCACGGGAAGGCCTCGGCCGCCAGGGCGGCGTCAGCGAAGGCGCCGGCGGGCAGCCCCACCTGGATCATCCCGGAAAGCGAGATGGGCATGCCGACCTCGTGCGAGATGATGGCGGCGATTTCGTCGGTGCGGGCCGCCAGGGCTTCACCGATCCGGACAAGGACCTTGGACCGCTCTTCCCGGGAGGTGGCGGCCCAGGCCGGGAAGGCGGCGGCGGCGGCCCGTACCGCCTTGTCGACGTCCTCGGGCGTCCCCTCGGGGATGGTGGCCATGACCTCTTCGGTGGTGGAGTCGATGACCTCAAGGGTGCCGGTGCCCGTCGAGGCGACCCAGCTGCCGTTGATGTAGATCTTGTCCTGTACTTGTGGATATTCAACGGTGGAGGTATTTTGAGTGGTCATGGCTGTCAGGGTACTAGTTGCAGCCCGATTAAGTCGAGTGAACCAGGCGGGCGACCAGGGGCGGATCGACCGGGACGACGCCGACGCCGCCAGGTGGGCGGAGAACCGCGAGGACGTGGAGATCGTGGCGACCTCGGAGGACGCTGGTGTGTCTGGCGCTACCAGCCCATTCAGACGTCCGTCGCTGGGGCCGTGGCTGACTGATCCGTCCCTACGGGCGCAGTATGACGAAATAGTTGCGTCCGGCGTAGACCGGCTGGGCCGTAACGCCAGAGACCTACAGACGTTGCGGAATTGGGCGGAGGACAACGGCAAAACGATCCGAGTACTCAAGCCGCCAATGGAGTGGCCCCCACCGCCGGGCGTCGAAGGTATGCCGAGTCGGATTATGTGGGAACTGCTCGCCATCCTGGCCGAGGCCGAGCTTGAGGCGACCAAAGAGCGATACGAAGTGGCCCGTAGGGATCTGATCGGGAAGGGTGCACTCGTTGGCCCGCCGGGGTGGGGGTACATCGTCGTCGGGGACAAGTTCAACAAAAGCCTTGCGCCAGATCCGGCCCTGGTCCCTCACCTCCGAGGCATGATCGAACTGGCGATGCGTGGTGACAGTTACCTGAGCATTTGCCGGTGGCTCGACGCCGAAGGGGTGCTGTCGTCAAGGGGCGCCAAATGGTCACCATCAAGTGTCGCCAGTGTGCTGCACAACCCTGCCCTAATGGGTCGCCGCTACGAAAACGGCAAAGTGGTTATGAAATTCGACAGCCTATTGAGTGCAGCCGAATTCGCCGCGTTGCAAGCTGAATTCGATCGGCGCCCGAAAAAACGGGGTCCTGTCGCCACCGATACCGCCATGTTGACCAACGTCATCAGGTGCGCGATGTGCGGTGGCCCCATGTACCGCAATAACAGCCGATCGCCGCGCAAGGATGGGACCTTCAGTGTCTACACCGTGTACCGCTGTAAAGGCCCGGACCAGGCTCCTTCACGATGCGTTAACTCTATAGAGGCGCAGGACATAGACGCATGGGTCAATGCGTGGTTCATGGAGGACGGCACGTTCGCCCACACTGAGATTGTGGAAACGATCACGGTACCCGGCGACGATCACGCCGACGAGATAGCCGAACTAGAGGCCGATCTCCGCGACCTTGACTTTGACGCGGTGGACTACGCCGAGCGTCATGCCACGTTGCTCGCAGAGCGGGCCAGGCTTCGCTCCCTGCCGTCCGAACCGGCGCAGGTCACCGAACACGGCACCGGGCGCACGGTGGGCGACGTGTGGGCCGCGCTAGACGATCAGCAACGGCGACGCTTTCTGATCCATGGCGGTATCAATGTTTTCGTGATGTCCAATGCCAAACTCCGGGCGATGGGGGATGGTCGGAGGCAAGTGTCATCGGGGACGGCTGGCCGCGTGATGCTCCCCCGGCGCATGGTCCTCCCGGCGTGGGGCGACGAAAAAGACATGTCATCGGTTGTGCCGCGGCCGGGGCGGGCCACGCCACCAGAGCGCGAGGTGGTCTACGTCACCGGGAACCCTGCTCGCATAGAAGGTGCGTTAAGCCGCCTGCTCGACTGATCCCCGGCCGTGGTGTCCCTCTCGGTAGAGAAGGCATACGACGCCCTAATACCGAAGGGACGGCCAGCTAAAAGTGTGGCAATCGTGCCACAATTAGGGAAGGCGCGAGAAAAAGCAGCAAAGACTGTCGGCGTGTCACACGGTTACTTCTCCGACGCCAGCCGTGACCCGATTGAGGGCGAAATTGCCCAATTTCGTGCCTAATCCAAAAGAAATCCAAAGAATTTTGCGACCCGCTGACCAGGGCAAACGTGTCCCGAAACACGCCAGAAGGGGTCGAAAACCACTCGAAGGACTTGACAAACACTGAAACGCGTGTTACAATGGGTGGTAGATGGTCGAATCAGGTCATCATTAGAAGAGTTCCAAAGTGAAGCCTCCGGACCGTTCCTCCCGAAGACTTATGGGAGAACGTGAAGAGAAGGGGGCAAAGTGTCCAGCAAACTTGAACTGGCGCAGGAATCGCGCAAGGCATTCTCAATGCAGGAGGTTGCCGACCTCACCGGGTCATCCCTGTCATTCGTCAAGAAGGCAGTTGCTCGTGGCGATATCCCCAGCCGGAAAATCGGTGGTTGCAGATTCGTGAGCGCGGACGCGCTTGAGCAAATTCTCAGTGGCCCGGTGTCAGCGTGAGCCGACACTCCACCGCCCCTACCGAAGCCGAGCCGCTACCGACTTCAACCCAACTGCTCGACCAGATCGACGCCACGACCGAGCAGCAAGCGCAACATCTCGCTAACGCGAAGAATGCAACCGACTGGCAGGAACAAGCCGCCGAGAAATTCGCAGCGGACAAGTGCGGTGAACAGTTGGAAGAACTTCGCCCAGCGCATAAGGCCGCCGAGAAGCGGGAACGTGACGAAAAAGACGCCGAGGTAATGGACGCCATCCTGCCGAGCATCGTCCCCCTTGACCTAGAGATCATCGCCGCCGCTGAAGACGTGAGGTCTGCTCTCAATGTTCTCGCTTCCGCGAGCGTGGCAAGGGATGGCGCGGTCGCGTCGGCCGACACGGCGGTACGTTCGATCTTGTCGGAGCGCGTGACGCCCGCATCGACGTGGCAACCCGCTTTAATCGACCAATACCCGCTCCGCTCGACGCGCACCGAGCTTGTCGCGGAATTGGCCGCGATGCTTGAGCCCGTTTTCAAATCGCTTCAAGCAAATGGGTTGGCCGATTCGATGACCGCAACGCGGAGGGACGCGAGCCGACGACTTATCAAACCACCGGAGGATCAGACAGGAATATCACCATGACCACAGATTTTCAGCGCGAACTTATCGCCCGAATCGTTCAGGAGAACGAAGGCCCATTTCCCGAACCCGAGAACGACCGACAGCGCGCAGCGCTCGCCAAGAATGTGAACGATCCCACCGTACAAAATGCGCGCGTGAACGTGGAGCGCGAAAAGTTGACAGCGACGCTCGCCCAGTTGTCGGCAGATGAGCTACGCCAGTTCGTGAGCGCGACTCAGCACATGCACCGTGACACGCCACTTAGCGACCGAATCGACCTTGACCTACTTGGCGCGGAGATGCGCAGCTACAGCGCATGAAAAAGTTCGCTCGGAGCGGGTGCCCGAGTGCCCGTGGTGGTGGTCCGCCTTTCTCACTTTCAGCGGATAGTCACGCGACGGGCGCACATTTCCTCGCCGGACTTTCTTCCTCCAGTTGGAGTTCGGCGGGGAGCATTTTCCTGGGGTATCGGTCGTCGGACCGTTTGCTCCTAGGTAGTCATCATTCCGTCCAGGTGCGCATACGTAGGGACGTGGGGGCGTATCTGGCGGATGGTGGCGAAGGCAATTCATTCGTTGGCTGTAGTGGTCAGCGAAGAGTCACCGTCGCTTGGCGCGTTACTGCTTGGCGTAGTCGCGCTGGGCGAGTGGTGGCACGACATGGCGGTTCGTTCGGTGGTCGTGGCGACCCGGTTGCGAAGGTAGACATATAGGTTGCTCAGTTTCGACTGAGGCTGAGATGAAACAAACATGCGGGCGGAAATTCCTGCGTGACATAACGAGGCAGTAGGCCGGTGGAGTGTGCGGACGTGGAATCTCTCTCCGCTCCACCGAGCCGAACCCTCCCTAGCGCCGTCAAGGTGACGGCAGAGAGATTCCAACATGAGTACATCGACAGGAGTAACGCAAGATGGATGGACGCCAGAACTCGCGACCAAGGCATATAGGACGTATAGAGCCGGTGACGGTGAAGGATGGTATGACCCTGAGTTCGACATGCGGCGCTTTGGCGACCCGGTGTATTACGTCACCGAGGATGGCACCACCATCCTTTTTAGGCGCGACGATGTTGGCGCCAAGGGTGTCGTTTCCACCACCAGGACGCCAGCAACTACGGGAGGGGCAACAGGACCGAACGCCGTCATGGATGGACCATCCACAATTCACGCGCACGTCGCGCAAAAGCGCGGCGAGGTTAGCGAGAACGTATTCCGTTGGAACACTGAGCGAGGCCACGGTCACCACATGAGGCCCACGGTGGAAATGTATGACGACGAGAGATTGACCCAGCAGGACCGGGCCGTCTTTATGGCGCTCTCCTACAATCAGACGAAGTGCGCGCCGGGCACTCTGGTCACCTGGCCTACTCGCGACACAATCGCCGACCTGACTGCTCTCTTTCTCGCCGAACCACTCTCGACCAAGCAGGTCGCCACTTGTGAGCACCACCTATGCCGTTACGGATGGATGGACGTTATTCCGTGGCGGGACAAGAAAATCGGTTTCATGGATTCGGCCACCTATGTGCTTTGGCCGCGGAACGGCGAAGAGTACGAAGTGGCAGAGCTATCTAAGTTGCGCGGCGGTGGTGAACCTGACCCGACCAGGCCAACCAACCACGGCATTGAGAGGGAAAGCCTGGGAGCGAATTGGGTGGGGGCATGACCAGGGCACACGCGGAGACTCCCGCCAAGACCGCCAGTCAGAGGGATACCGGCTTTACCAAACGTGATTCCGTCCCGCCTATAACGCCTGCTCAGGATAGGGAAACCGGCTTTACCACGGTTGACCAGGGCAGCAACGACCTCGCTGCGTCGAAAAGGTCATGCAATAGATTAGAGAAGTTGATTAGAGAAGTTGAAGAGAGAAACCCCTTTGTCCTCGTTCAAGAAACTCGGACGCGCGTTATCGAAACTTGTAAGTCAAGAGCAGAGTCAAAGTCCAAAGGCGTTGCACTCGCCAGCTCGCGCCAAGACAAAAGCGCGGGTATGGAAAAGGCGAAGAGGGTAACTAACTCCACCCTCTTACCTCACCGCGTTTTGAGTCTTAGAACCACGAAACCCGCCGAAGCTCTGAGACTACCGACCGCGATACCGTCAAACGTGGCCCCTAGAGCCGCTGTGGTCATTTCTCCCGCCGCGAAATGCTTAAGTCGGCCGGTGGTGCCACCTAACCCGAAAACAAATGTTCTACGCAATCTGAGCGCCCCAAAGCGCTCCTACAAGAAAAGGAAATTATCATGGCCTATCTAGTAGAAAATTCCTCCGGGATAACCTACCTAGTTTCCGACGACCTAACCCATGCAACCACCATTGCCGATTCTGCCGATATTTCCGCCCTGAGCGCGGCCGGAATTGCGACCCTCACGTTATCCGAGGCCCTTATCAGTTCCATTCGGGTTATCGGATGATGCCGGTAGCGCCGGACTGGCAAGAAAGCGCCGAGAAACGGGCGGATGAACGCTACGAACGGGATCAGGACCAGGCCACAAGCGAGGTATCGCTATCGTCTGCTTTCGCACGCGAGCTAAGGCGAGTGCTGCTTGAGGGGATAGAGGCCCCCGAAGGCGCCGAGAACACTACTGCGGCCCAGGTGACTAGTGGCTGCATCCCCGACCTAGACGCGATAATCCCCGCTGACCTTGAAGGAACGAATCATGCCTAAGTGTACTGGCACGACTAGCGCCGGAGCGCCGTGTGGCAACTACGCTATAAAAGGCGGCACCGTATGTGCCCAGCGTCATGGCGGATCCGCTCCCCAGGTCAGGCAAGCCGCACAACGAAGGCTAGCCACGCAGCAGGCTACCGCACTTGTCGCACAATATAAACACGAAGCCCTAGACGATCCGGCAACCGAACTTCTCACCGTAGCCGCGGAATTCGTCGCCTTGAAGTCGGAGCTAGGGCGCAGAAGCGCCGAGCTTTCGACCCTTACAGCGACCGACCGGCATGGAGCCGAACAAATCTCCGCAATCCTTTCTAGTTACCAATCGTCATTAGTCCAGGTCAGCGACGTGTTAGTCAAGATCAATCGGTTGGGACTAGAAAACCGCCGCACCGTTGTCGCGGAACGTGATTATCGGGCGCTCGTGCTGGCAATCCAACGGGGAACATACGACGCGGGGCCACTCTGCGAGCCGCCATTGAGTCATGAAGCCATGAGGCAAGTTCTGGATTCCATTTCCGCGGCCGTGGATCGGGCCTACGGCGGGTGAATAGTTGACAAAATCCATCAATTCTTCCAGGGAACACTTTACATCGCAGGTCAGGGGCGATATGGTGAATTCATGGATCTTGTGGCCTACGTTCGCTGCTCTACCGGAAAACAGGCCGATGCTTATGGGCCAGCGGTACAGCTTGCCGAGATGCGCAAGTGGGCCAGGGCCAACGGCCACAAGATCGTCAAGGTCCACCAGGACGCCATTTCCGGCAAGACAGACCCATCCGAGCGACCCGGCCTATCTGACGCACTCGATATGTTGCGCCCCCCTCCCAGGGCCACCGGGCTAATCGTGCATCGCCTGGACCGCCTGGCACGCACCATGACGCTGCAAGAAACGATCCTGGCCGTGGTCTGGCGTACTGGCGCTTCTGTGTTCACCGCAGACAGTGGCGAAGTACCCATGGATGACGAAGACGATCCGATGCGCACTCTCGTTAGGCAGATCATGGGTGGAGTTAGTCAGTTTGAGCGCACTCTGCTCACGAAGCGTATGCGTGACGGTCGGAAGGCCAAAGCAGCGCGAGGTATGCACTCAGTTGGCCCATACGCCTACGGATTTCATGGAGAGGGAACGGGCCGGGATCGTGACGCCGCGCCCCTCAGTGACGAGCAGGTGACCATTCGTCGGATCGTGGATCTTCGCCGGTATGGTCGATCCTACCGCTCAATCGCCACCATCCTCGACAGCGAGGGACGCAAGCCGCGCAGGGCCGATCGCTGGTCACCTATGGCGGTTCGCAACATCGTGGCCCGGGAATCAGCGAGCGCAGAGAAGTGACGGAACCGCGCCAAATGGTGAAGGTGTTTTCGATTGAAAAGCGTGATCGCGTTCTCGGTCGGTCGGTACTGGAAAATCTGACTCAGACGAAAACGGCCTTCGACCTTCTGGCAGAACCGTGAGCCGTCGCGGGAACTGGAAGCTATTCGTTGTTTTTTTTATGGTGCGGGAATGGAGATACAACGTCCACCGCCATCAAGCCGAGGAACGACGCCATCCAAAGCCACGACCGGCACTCGGTTACGCCGGATGGATCACGGTGGCCGTGATTATGACGCTCCCGTCGTATTTCTGGTACGCCGTTTTCGGTGCCATGCCATTCTTCATTTTTCTCAATGTGATCTGGCTCCTGACGGCCTGGGCGATCGCTATTGCCGGTTGCCGAGAGGTCGCGGCGAGAAAGAGGACGAGTGGTCAATAAGCCGCGCCAGACCGGGAACGCGGCAACGGTGACGGAGCGGTCTACTTCTTTGGCTGGTGATCCGGCTGCCTTGGCTGGTGGTCGGGTTTACTTGGCTGAATCGCCTTCTTGACCTTGACCCGTGAGCGTTTGCGCCTAGTCGGACCGTTCAGCATTTCATCGCTCATCGCGTCGGCAAATAGGGCTTTCTCGTCTGGCTTGTCTGGCATGGCTTCCCTTCGTCGGCCCCCTCCGCTGCAACCGTAGTTGCGGATTCTGGACGCCGAGCCGCGCTAGGTCACCCCGTTTACAGATAACGAGTACTATCGCGAACGTCCATGTGGAGTCCTCCCTGATTGGTGCCGAGGGTTCTTACCCTATCGACACGGCAAACATTTCGCCCCTCAGGATTTCTTGCCCAGCAGGGGGTGCTCCCCCATGCCCACCGGCTGGAGGTGCTGACCCAGGACCTCGTGGAAGTGCTCGGACACTTCCTTTGGGGTCCACCCACCCTCGTGCCACATGGTGGCGATCTGCCGGGGAGTCTGGAAGAGCGTGTAGGCAAAGCCGGTGCGGCCCAGCACTTGGCCGTTGACGTAGGACGCACCCTCGCTGGCCAGGAAGGCGATCAAGGGGGCGTTCAAGGCGGGGTCCTGGTCGGCTGGTGGCTCCGCCCCGGCGTAGAGGCCTTCGGTCATGCGGGTGAATCCGGCCGGCGCCACTGCGTTCACGGTAATCCCGTACTTGCCCAGCTCCAGGGCCCAGACGAAGGTCATGCCCATGATGGCCGCCTTGGCGGCGCCGTAGTTGGTCTGCCC
>PNAT01000127.1 GCA_003169675.1 Acidimicrobiaceae bacterium | reverse complement strand
GAATTCGGCCATCTCCGCCAACAAGCGAGTGCCGGCGTGGGCGGCGATGCCCTTGCCATCAGCGGTCACGGACAACGGGGGACGCGCGTTGGTACGCTTCACTTTGGAAGTGCCCTTCTCTCGGGGGATCTTGTGTGTTTCGCAGCTACAAGTTTCCCAGAGCAGAGGGGCTTTTCCGCGTCTTTCAGCCGCAGATCACTCAGGCTTCATGAAACGTCCGGGTTAGAGCTCCGGACACGGGGTGGATGGCAAAGGCATTTCCCGTCTTCCGCCAGATGCCGGCGGCGTCCCCCTCCGAACACCCATGGCGGGCCTGAACAGGGAATTGGGCTGCTGTTGGGATAGAGTGCGAGTCCAATTGGGGCTCAGTAGGCATACTTGTAGGGTGCGTGCTGAACCCACCTTCTCGGCCCCTGTGAGGTCACCATGAAGCTCAGGCAAAGAGATCGGAACGATCCAGACCGTGAGCCCTTGGGAAAGGACGTGGTTGACAAGCCGGTCACCACCGGTCTTGATGCCCCCCCAGCCCCTGTGGGAATTCACGCCAACGGGGCAAGCTCGGCTCCAGCGGAGGGCAACGCCTCCCAGCGGACCGCGGACGACATGCCTGCCCCTCCGGTGCAGCCGGCCGGAAAATCCGGCCTTCGTCTGGGTGACTTGCTGGTCCAGCGCAATCTCGTCACCACCGCTCAGGTCGAGGAGGCGGTGATCCTCCAGCAGGAGTCAGGAGGCCGGCTTGGCGAGGTCCTGGTTGACATGGGCGTCCTGGGGGAGCGAGGCTTGGTGGACGCACTGGCGGAGTTCTTCGGCTTGCCGATAGCAGACCTCCGCCATGACACTCTGGAGCCGGAGGCTCTCGCCCTCGTCCCCGAACAGGTAGCCCGCCAGCACATGGCGGTCCCCGTCAGCATCGACGCCGACGGGCTGCATATCGCGGTTGCCGAGCCGCGGGACGAGCTTCGCTTCCTCCTCGCCGAGACGACCGGTCAGCCGGTCCGCCTGATGATCGCTCCCTTGACCGACATCCGGTGGGCCATCGACAGCAACTACCGAGCCATCGGCGGCGTCGCTGAATTGGTGCAGGCGTTCGAGGTGGTGGAAGGCTCGAGGAGACGCGCCGCCGAGCAGGCTCCCACCGAGGTGGTTGCCGACGACGCTCCCGTCGTCCAGGTCGTCGATCGAATTCTCACCCAAGCGACGCGCGACCGCGCCTCCGATGTCCACATTGAGCCGTCTGACGACGTGGTTCGTGTCCGTTTCCGGATCGATGGCGCGCTCAAGGAGATCCTCGTGTTACCCGCCGCCATAGGACTCGGTCTGATCAGCCGAATCAAGATCATGGCCGGCATGAACATCGTCGAGCGGCGCCGTCCCCAGGATGGTCAGCTCACCACGGAGGTTGACGGGAAGGAGCTCGACGTCCGAGTGGCCACCGTGGCCACCATCTGGGGCGAGAAGTGCGTGATGCGGGTCTTGGACAAGACCCGCTCGGTCCTTCGCTTAGGTCACCTCGGCATGCCGCCCGATACCCACGAAACGTACTCAAAGATCGTCCGGGCGCCCTTCGGGATGGTGTTGTGCGCCGGACCGACGGGAAGTGGAAAGACCACCACTCTCTACGCCACGCTTTCCGAAGTCAGCAACCCGACGCTGAACGTCATGACGATTGAGGACCCGGTGGAGTACGTGTTCCCCTCAATCAACCAGATACAGACCAACGAGCAGGCGGGACTCACCTTTGCCACGGGGCTCAAGTCGATCCTGCGCCAAGACCCCGACGTGATCCTGGTCGGTGAGATCCGGGACGTCGAGACGGCCCGGGTTGCTGTGCAGTCGGCCCTGACTGGGCACTTTGTGATCTCCTCGCTGCACGCCACGGACTCTGTTTCGGCTCTTCACCGCTTCCTGGACATGGGGATCGAGTCCTTCCTCATCGCCTCGTCGGTGCTGGCGGTCGTCGGCCAGCGCTTGGTGCGGCGGATCTGCCCGTCGTGCAAGACGACCTACACGCTGACGCCCGAAGAGCGAGCTTTCTACGACGAGAGCGGGGGTCCGGAGAAGGATGTCTTCTACCATGGAGGAGGCTGCAACTTCTGCGGCAACACCGGCTACCAGGACCGTATCGGCGTCTATGAGCTTCTTCAGATGACACCGGAGATCAAGCGCCTCATCGTCGGGTGGGCCACTCAAGAAGAGCTGCGCCGCCTGGCCCAGAAGCAGGGAATGCGGACCCTCCGCCAGGAGGCAACCAACCTCGTGGCCCAGGATGTGACGACTGTGGCCGAAGTGATCCGCAGCATGTACACGCTATGAGTCCGCCGAAGGGCGGGACCCGCTATCGATACAGTGCGATCGACGACTCAGGGAACAAGGTTTCGGGTGTGGAGGTGGCGATGTCGACTGGTGCCGCCCACCTGGCCCTACTTGAGCGCGGCTTCCAGCCTTTGGAATTGTCCGAGACGAAGAGCATCCTGCAGTTCGAGGTCACCAGGAGGAAGGTGCCCCGTAAGGAAGTCATGCACTTCTCACGTCAGCTGGCGGTCTTCATGAAGGCGGGCATACCGATCATGGAAGCTCTCGACGTGATCGCTCAGGAGACCACAGAGAAGCTCATGAAACGGATTCTCGACCAGATGATCGAAGGCCTCCGGGCCGGCGACACATTTGCCGCGGCGGCGGCCTGCCATCCTGAGGCCTTCCCCAACTACTACGTCGGAATTCTTGAGTCAGCCGAACTGACCGGCAACCTCGAC
>PNAT01000161.1 GCA_003169675.1 Acidimicrobiaceae bacterium | reverse complement strand
GTAGGCCTCGGGTTGGTAGTAGTCGTAATAGGAGACGAAGAACTCGACCCGGTTCTTGGGGAAGAGGTCCCTCAGTTCGGAGGAGAGCTGGGCGGCCAGGGATTTGTTCGGCTCAATGATGAGGGTCGGACGCTGGGCCTGCTCGATCATCCAGGCGATGGTCGCCGTCTTTCCCGATCCGGTGATGCCCTGGAGGGTCTGGTAGCGGTCGCCCCGGGTGACCCCTTCGACCAGCGCGGCAATGGCCGCAGGCTGGTCGCCGGAGGGCTGGAAGGGGGACACGACCTCGAAGTCCGGCATTCCGATGAGGCTACCTGGGGGTGCTCGGGTGCTGACATGAAAACCAATGGGAACTGGAAGTGGCTGCCTCCGGCCAAGGCGAAACGGAACCGGCGACTTCAGACCTGAGCGGGAGTGGCCGCCGCGGTGAGCCAATCCCAGAGCTTGGCCACCTCAATCTCCAGGGCGGTCCGGTCACCGGAATTGTCCAGCACATAGTCCGCTTCTTTCACCCGCTCTTCGCGTGAGATCTGGGAACGGATACGCGCCTCGGCATCTGACCGATCAAAGCCTCGCTGGGCAACGAGACGAGTGAGCGCAATCTCGATCCGGCAGTCGACCACTACCACCTTGTGCAACCTGACGGTGTCGCGGTGCATGGCGGTGAGCAGTGGGATGGCGAGAACCACGATCTTGTCGGTCTCCGCCAGCGCGTCGCGTGCCTGGATCATGGCGATGCCGATGGCCGGGTGGGTGATGGCATTCAGTTCCAGGCGGGTCTCCTCGTCGACGAAGGCCACGGCGGCCAGCGCTGGGCGGTCGATTGTGCCATCGGGTGCGACGATGCCGTCGCCGAACCGGTCTATGAGGGGTTGGTAGGCCGGACCGCCAGGGACGACCACGTCACGGGCCACCTGATCGGCGTCGATCAGCACGGCCCCTCGGGCCACCAGCATGTCGGCCACGGCCGATTTGCCCGATCCCATGCCACCGGTCAGACCGACGGCCAGCATCACGCCGCCTGGGTGACTCGAGGCTTCCGAGCGACGGCGAGCAGGACCAGCGTGGTGTCGTCCAAGGTGTCGGTGACGAACCAATCGGCGGCGGTGATGCCCGTCAGGCCGCCGGCGTCACCCCGGGCCACCACCTTGTAGGCCAGCGGGAGCAGGCGGGTGTAGGCCCACACGTACCAACGATGGGGGATCCGGTGGCGCAGGTCGAGGAAGTCGAGCCGGAGGAGTTTGGCCGCCTTGACCCGCCGGGCCGCGAAATCGGACTTCACATGAGGAGCGGCATCGACTCCACCCAGCCAGACGTCGTCGAAGTGGCGCTCGAGCATGGCGCGTAGTTCGACCCGCCCGAACAGGTGGAGATGAAATGGATTCTCGAAGTCGGCCGGCTCGTTGGGAGTCAGTATGCACACCACGCCGCCGTCCTTAACCACACGGGCCAGCTCGGCCACGTGGGGTTCAGGATCGATGAAGTGCTCGATCAAGTGGGACGAGCAGGCGGCGTCGAAGCTCCCCGCGCCGATTCCGAGATCGAGAGCGTCCATCTGGGCCACGCGGAGGCCTTGGGAGGCATAGCGGGAGGCCGCCTCCGACACGGCTTCTCGGGAGTAGTCGGCGCCGACCACCTGGCGATCGGGACTCAGGAAGCGGGCGGACTCGAAGCCCTGGCCACAACCCACATCGAGGATGCGCCCGTTGCCGATGCGTTCGAGGACGGCCCGGTAGCCCGCCTCATGCAGAGCCAGCAATGAATCGGGCGTCACGCCGAGTTGTGGCCGCTCCCCCGTCAGCCTGGTTTTGCTGGGGGGCACGCCCACTCCTTTCGTATGTCACGCCCTGGTGGCGCGGCGTGCTTACACTACCGGGCGTCCATTTGGCCACCCCTCCATGACCCCCTCCCTCAAGACCACCGCCTCTCGAGGGCGGCACGCTGCTCCAACCCGGGTCGGATCAGAGGACCGGCCCTGGCGATTCTCTGCGGCGCTTCTCCTGGCCTCGCTGGCCTTCATTCCTCTCCTGGCGGTGCGTCCCGGCGTGGTCACCCCGGACACCAAGACGTATCTCTATTTGGATCCCGGTCGCTTTCTGAGCCAGGTGGCCTTCGCATGGAACCCGACCGTCGGCTTGGGGACGGTCACGCACGAGTACATCGGCTACCTGCTTCCCATGGGGCCCTTCTTCGGGATCCTGGCCTGGCTCGGTGTCCCGATATGGGTGGCGCAGAGACTGTGGCTGGGCTCGATCCTCTTCGCGGCGGGCTACGGGGTTCTCTTTCTCTCCCGGACCCTGCGGCTGCGGGGCCCGGGCCCCGTGGTGGCGGCCCTGGCCTTCATGCTCTCGCCGTACTTCCTGCAATACGCCGGTCGAATTTCGGTGATCCTGCTGCCTTGGGCCGGTCTGCCCTACATGGTGGCCCTGGCCATCCTCGCCCTGAGGCGGGGTGGTTGGCGCATGCCGGCGCTCTTCGCCCTGGTGGTGGCGCTGGTCGGTGGCATCAATGCCAGCTCTCTCATTTATGTCGGTATCGCACCGGTGCTCTGGCTCGCCTACGCCGTGGTGGTCCTGCGCGAGGCCACCTGGCGGCAGGCCCTCTCTGCTGCCCTGCGGATCGGCCTGCTCACGCTCGGTGCCTCGTTGTGGTGGATAGCCGGACTGGCCACGGAGGCCGCCTACGGGGTCAACGTCCTCCGCTACACCGAGACCATCCCCTCCACATCGGCCACGTCGAACGCGTCGGAGATCATCCGCGGGCTGGGGTACTGGTACTTCTACGGGTCTGATCATCTGGGTGCCTGGACGAACGCGGCGGTCCGCTTCACCCAGGATCTGTGGCTGCTGGCCACTTCCTTCGCGGTCCCAATGGTCGCCGTGGTGGCTGCGGCGTTGGTGCGATGGCGGGAGCGCACGTACTTCATCCTGCTGGTCTTCGTCGGCATGGTCCTTTCCGTGGGGCCGTTCCCCTTCGGCCATCCCACCGCGGTCGGCGGTGTCCTCAAGGCATTCATGACCGACACCACCGCCGGGCTGGCCCTGCGCTCAACGGACCGGGCCACTCCCGTCGTGCTCCTGGGTCTGGCCATGTTGCTGGGCAGCGGCATCACCGCACTGTGGCAGCGCTTCTCGTTGGCGGGACTCATCACCGCCGTGCTGATCGGAGGATTGGTGGTGGCCAACAATCCTTCTCTGTTCAACGGAGAGACCATCGCCAATAACTTCACCCAGCCCGCCACGTTGCCGGGCTATGAGCTGGCGGCCATTTCCCACCTCAATCACACCCATGCAGGCACGCGGGTGCTGGCCATTCCCGGCAACGACTTTGCCTCCTATAGGTGGGGCGACACCGTCGACACGCCGCAGACTGCGCTGCTCAATCGGGACTTCGTGACCCGTGAGCAGCAGATCATGGGGTCGATCGCCACCGCCGACACGCTCTTCGCCGTCGACGACCCCCTCCAGGAAGGGACGGCCGCCATGGGCGCCCTGGCTCCCATGGCGCGCCTGATGAGCGTGGGCGACGTGATGGTGCAATACGACCAGCGCTACGAGCACTACGGAATACCCCAGCCCCAGGTGATCGCCGCGCCGTTGCGAGAGACACCCCGGGGCCTGACCGACCCCCGGTCGTTCGGGGTACCGCGCCCGAACGTGTCAACGGTGTCGACGTTGAACGAGCAGGATCTGGCGGCGCCGGGCGGAGTGACCTGGCCTTCGCCTCTCGTGACCTACACGGTGCCCCGCCCACGCCCTGTCGTGCGAGCGGAATCCGACGCCGGCGCCGTGGTGATGGCTGGTGACGCCACCGGCCTGAACACCCTGGCCGGGCTGGGGCTGCTCAATACCACCAGTGCGCTGTACTACGCCGGCACACTGAGCGGTGACGCCGCCCTGCTCCGGTCCCTGGCTCGTCAAGGGGCTCAACTCGTAGTGACCGACACCAACCGCAAGCAGGCCTTCCGCTGGGACACGCTGACGGCCAACGCCGGCGCCACCGAAACGGCGAGCGAGAATCCTGCCACGTCGGATCTGAGTGACAGCCCCATCAATCTTTTTCCCGGAGCCCCCCTCAGCGCCAAGACCACGACGAAATACCTGGGCGCAGTGACGGTGACATCGGCCAGCTACGGAAATTCGGTGTCGTACACCCCCGAAGACCAGGCGTACAGCGCGATCGACAACAACTTCGACACCGCCTGGATCACCGGCACCTTCACGCCCAACCCCGCCGGCCAATGGTGGCAAGCCCAGTTCGCCAATCCGGTCACCACTGATCACATCACCTTGGTGCAACCACAGAAGGGGGACCGCTCGCGGTCGGTCGCCAAGGTGACGCTGACCTTCGACGGCAAAGCTCCCATCACCTACTCCCTCAACCAGTCGTCTCACGTCACCACGGGGCAAACGCTCACGTTCGCATCACGGACATTCCACGTCCTGCGGATCACGATTGACCGCACCACCAACGACACCTCTCCCCCGATCACCGCGGCCGCCGTGGGCTTCTCGGAGGTGGAGATACCTGGTCAGCTGGTGCACCAGGTGAACCTCATGCCCACCGAGCTGTTGTCGACGGTCGGGGCGGCATCACTGCACAACCGCGTCACCGTGGTGATGACCAGGCAGCGGACCTCGCCCTTCCCACCCCGCTCCGACCCGGAGGCCGCCCTCTCACGGCAATTCACCCTGCCCACGGCGCGCACCTTCACCGTGTCGGGCAGCGCCAGCCTCTCCGCCTTGCTGCCCGACGACGAAATCGACCGCCTCGTGGGTCGGACCGCCACGGCCGCCTCCGGCCTGAACGCCGCCTACTCCTCCGGTCGCCTGCCCGGAGACCTCCGGGCCACGGCTTCGGCCACCCTGGACAACGATCCCACCACGGCGTGGCAGCCGGGACTCGGTCCGGGGGCCGACCTCGGCTCGTCGCTGACCTATGACCTGACGAGCGCCACCACACTCACCCACCTCACGCTGGAGGTGATCGCCGACGGCCGGCACTCGGTCCCCACCACCATGACGATCTCGTCGGGCGGTGTGACGCGGCCGGTGTCACTTCCCCCCATGGCCGACAGCACCGTGCCCGGGGCGGTCACGACCGTGCCGATCCAGTTCGCCGCACTTGACGGAAGGCACTTCGTGGTCACCTTCACCGGTATACGACCCGAGATTGCGGCCAACTACTACTCGGCGGGCCCCCTGGTGCTGCCCTTGGGCATCGCCGAAATCGGGATTCCTGGCGTCCAGGCCCCGGCGACCCCGGCCCAGTTACCGGGGAACTGCACCTCGGGACTCCTGTCCATTGACGGCCAGCCCGTTGGCCTGCGGATCGTCGGGTCGACGGAGAGCGCGCTCAACAACGACCAGGTCACTGCGGTGCCCTGTGGTCCGGACGCCAACGGCATCACGCTCGGTGCCGGGACTCACGTCGTGCAGTCAGCCGTGGCCCACAATCCTGCTTGTGCCGGCAATGTGGCCAGCTGCACCGGTTGGAACATCGACCAGATCGTCCTGGACTCGGCGGCCGGAGGCGGTGCCGGTCCGGTGGTGGGAGGTGAGACCGGCGGGACCCCGGAATTGCCTGCCACCCAACCCGGCCATGCGCCTCAGGTGCGGGTCACCTCGAACCACGTTGACGGCGGCGGGGCGACGGTCACCGGCGCGGCCTCTCCCTTCGAATTGATCCTGGGACAGAGCGTCAACTCCGGCTGGCAGGCGCAGGCGAATCCCGGCCCGGGCGCGCCGGGGGGTTCGCATGCCGTCAACTTGGGCACCTCCCAGCTGGTTGACGGCTTTGCCAACGGATGGGCGGTCACCCAAGCGGACCTGCACGCGCTCGGAGGCCCTGACTTCACCGTCTCCCTGACGTGGACGCCGCAACGGGACGTGTGGATTGCCCTCACACTGTCCGGGGCGACATTGTTGGTCTGTCTCCTCCTCGGAGTCCTCCCCGCACGTTGGCGTCGACGCTTGCGTGCCCGACTGCCGGCACGGCTGCGGGGCCGAGCAGCGATTCCTGTCTCACATTCCACCGGTGGGCCGGTGCTGGCACTCCCCTTCCAACTCGAATCTCGGGTGGCGGGGACACCGGTGCCCGTGGTCAAGAAGGTGGCAGCCGGCCTCCTGACCGGTGTGGTGGCATCCGGCGTGACCTCGGTTACGGGCGGACTCCTGGTTGCCGTCATCGTCGTCGGGGGGCTCCTGGTGCCGCGGGCACGCATGATCGCCACGCTCGGTGGCGTGTTCTTTGTCCTGGCCGGAGGGCTGAATGTTGTCTTCGAGCAGGCCGACCGTCATTATCTGCCGGGTTCGAACTGGGCCAGCTCATTCGTGCCCGCCGGCAACCTGATCTGGTTCGGCCTGGCGCTCCTGCTCGCCGATGCGGTGATCGCCAGCTTCCCCGTTCGGTCGAATTCAGCCTCGAGCTGACGACGCCTCGGCCAGCGCTTCGAGTGATCGGCGCGCCGTCGCTCCCCAGGTGAACCACCGGGCCCGGGCGAGCGCTCCCCGTGACAAGCGGCTGCGCAACACCTCGTCGGTGAGCACGCGCACCAAGGCGTCGGTCATGTCGTCCACCCCGTCGACCAGAAGACCAGACTCACCATGCAGGACGGCGTCCTTGTGACCGGCGATCGACGTGGCGACGGCGGGTGTCCCGCACGCAGCGCTCTCGGTCAGGGTCATGCCCCACCCTTCACGCTGGGAGCTCGACGCCACCACCCAGGCCTTTTGATACCAGGCCACGAGCTCGTCATCCTCGATTCGTCCGGGCAGGTCAAGCCATTCGGTGGCTCCGAGTTCGGCCCGCAGGGCCTCCAGCGCCGGACGCTCGTAGCCCTCACCGATGATGACGGCCCGCAGTGCGGGGCATGCCGCTTTCACCTCGACCAGCGACCGGATGAGGCGGTCGAACCGCTTCACCGGCACCAGGCGCCCGACGGCCACCACCAGGGGGGTCGGCGAACGATCACCGCCGGGTGAGAAGCGGGAATCGACCCCGGGAGGTGCCACGGAAATCCGCTCCGGCCGCAGCCCGAGCATCTCGACGATCTCGGTCCGAGATGACTCCGACAAGGTGACGATGCGGCTGCGCCGGTAGACCCGCGGGGCGAGGCGCCGCTCGATCGTGTCGCCCAAACGGGCCAACTTCGGCGGCAGGACCATGCCCCACATCTCGGCGTGGACATGATGCAGGAAGACCATGTGCGACCCCCGGTACCAGAGGGGTGAGAAGAACGGCATGCCGTTCCAGATCTCAACCAGCGCGTCACCTTGACGGTGGCCCATACGGATGCCTTCCCACGCGGCTCCGGGGAAGACCGCATAGCGACCAGCCCGGCGCAAGACGCGGTATCCGTCCCGGATGAACGCCTCCGCCCCCCCCGGCACCGCCGAGGTGCGAAACGTGACGTCGAGGCCGGACTCCGCCCACAGCGACGCCACATGGTGGGCATGCAACTCGGAGCCGCCCGCTTCGGGATCTTCAAGGTCACGCCACGCCACGAAGTGGACCCGACGTAGGCCGGCTTCGTCCGCGATGGTAGCGAGATCGCGAGCATCCGATGGCTTCTCCGCGGCACTTCCACAGAGCGCTGATCGGGACCTGTCCGGCGACGAAATTGCGGCCTGCACCGGCCCTTGCTCGTCGCCCACGCAGGTCAGGATAGCCCTGCCGCCTGCCCCCAGACCCTGACCCTGTGGACAACGGCGAAACCGACCACGATCACACCGACGACCCCTGCCTGGACGACCAGGTCCGCCACCGCGGTGGCCTGCGGAACTCCGTGCGCCCGCACCGTGACCGTGGTCAGGGCCAGCGCTCCGGCCACCAGGACCCCGACGACCCAGCGCCGGCCCACGGCGAGCAGGTACATGGTCAGCACGACCGTGATGCTCAGCAGGATCATGGCCGCCGCCAGGGGCACCAGCGCGGGTGCGGCCGCGGTGTAGGCGTGATGGAACACCACCTGGAGCAGGAGGCGGGGCGCCGTGATCGCGACCAGCAGCACCATGGTTGCCGGCAGGGCCAGCAGCAGCAGCACGACGGCCAACTGGCGCAGGGCGTGGCCGCCCTGGCGCCAACGGATGGCCGCCTCGGGGAGGAGATAGCCGCCCAGGACGACGGCACCGAAGACGATGGCCTTGCTGGCAACCGAAACGGCGGCGTATGCCCCGCTCTGGGTTGGTCCCTCACGTCCGACGACCAGCACGTCGACGTTCTGCAACACGGCCACCATGGACAGGGAGATCGACGCGATGAACAGGTCGAGCGCCACCTTGCGCCGTTCGACACCCGAACCGTCCAACGCGTGGTCGCGACGCACCGCGGCCACCCAACCCGACGCCCAGCGCAGACGGCCCCAGCCGGTTCGGCCCACGTGGGTCGACTCGGCGACGGACCAGACGCGCACGGCGGCGAACCGGGCATGGGCGGCCGCCACCACTTCGCCCAGCAACACCCCGATCGCCGCACCCGATGCGCCCGTCCCGGCGGCCACCAGGATCAGGACGGCCGCAGTCCGCACGCCCGCTTCCACCAGAAGGTTCGCCGCCAGCGGCCGGTAGCCCCGGTGGGCCTGCAGCAGGCCGCGGTCCAGGGAAAGGAGCACGAAGAGGGCGGCCGCCGTGAGGATGGCTGCGATGCCGACGCCGCTGCGCTGGCCCAGGAGAACAGCCACGGCGTGGCGGCTGGCGAAGACGACCAGGCCCCAACCCAAGACGAGCAACGACCCTTGGCGGTGGACACGCCCGGCCCACCGCCGGACCAGGTGGCCCGACCCGTCGTCGTGCCACATGGTGACGCGTCGCACCACGGCCACCACCACCGCTGAACCGGGCATCGAGAGGATGAGGAACAGGCCGGTCAGCTGGTTGAGGACCCCGTAACTGTGCGGCGAGAGCAGGCGCGCCAAGGCCACCGTCAGGACCACACCGGAGCCGTTGGCCACCACTCCGGCCGCCGCCAGTGGACCGGCCTGGAGGAGGCCGGTCCGCATCGATTCGACGCCCGGTCGGGCCTCGTCGTCCAGGAAAAGCTCCCCGCCCAACGTCGGCCCCACCGGGTTGGGCGCCAGGGACACGGCAGCCGGCACGCTCTCGACGATGACCTCTGCCGTGGGAGGGCCGGCGACCCCGTGCTCAGTCACCGGCGGTGACCCCGTGCTCAGTCACCGGCGGTGACCCTGTGCTCCGTCACCGGCGGCTACCAGCCGCTGCTTCGGCCTCCAGGCCGAGGCGGTCGATCACGGGAAGGATCTGGCGCTGGAGGAGCTCCCCGCCCGACATCGTCACGTGGATGCCATCGGCCCACCTGGCGACGACCCCGTCAAGCGATGCCGTGTAGACGCCACGTGGGCTCAACATCTTGTTCAGGTTGACGACGGTCACCTCATGGGAATCAGTCCGGGCCACCCGATCGACCAGCGCATTGAACGCCTGCACCCGGGTGCGGGTGTTCTCCGCCCACGGCAGGCCGTCGGGTTGACGGTCACTGGGATCGATGTAGGGCATGTTGAAGAGCACCACTTTGGCACCGAAGGTGTGGAAGATGGTGATGGCGTCCTGCAGGTCGCCGGCCACGTGGGCATCCCACCTGCGTTGGCCGATGTGCACCCAGTGACCCTGGTAGAGGTGGTCGGACACCTCCCAACGCCCCACTCCCAAGGCGACCACCTGCGGGTGGATGGTGGCGGTCAGGTACGGCCAGAGCGCCCTCCATTTGTTGCAACCCTGGGTGGCCGGGCCAGGCTGGCCGTTGGTGAAGATCTCGAGGGTTGGATCGAAGTCGCAGCCCAGGGTGGCGTGGCTGGTGATGTTCACGCCGTAGGCGGAAACGTTGCCCTGGGACAGCCCGATCCCCAGCGTCAGCGCGATGGAGTCCCCCATGATCAGCCACTGGACGGGGTGGCGGCCATAGGCACCCGATCTCACGAGGGCGGCGTGGATGGGCGCGCTCAGACCTGGTGGATCGGGGGCCGTGTGCGCGTCAGCCCCAGCCCCCGACACCGCCGTCACCGATCCCGCCAGGATGCAGACGCTCAGCGCCAACGATCTCATTCGAGGGCCTCTGCCATCCCGCACAGCGCCCACAGTGCGACCATCCACCAGGCGAGCAGAGCCACAAAGATGGTGGTCCGGTTCACCGAGGTGGAAAGCCAGAGCTCGACGTTGCCCGGGCCGAAGATGTACGCCCCACCGAGCACGAAGGTGGCGGCGGCCAGGACGGCCCACGCCCACAGGTCGTTCCCCAGGCCGAGTCGGCGGCGGCCATCACGGCAGAAGAGCCATCCGGCCAGCCCGATCAGCGCGGCCAGGACCACCACATGGAGGTGGGGCGCCGCGGCATCGAAGGTGGCCCGTGCCCGCAGCCACACCGAACCCTGCCGCAGCCCGGAAATGTTGGCATCGGTGGTGATGCCCTCGAACACCACCAGCAGCGGCCATCCCAGAAGCGCCACCACCCCCAATCCCATGGCCGTCAGCGTGACCCCCTTCCCGACCGGCCGGTCACGCTGGAGCAGGCGGCGCAGGGACACCGCCAGGACGAGCACAATGGCCACGGCCGTGCCCTCGACCTTGGAGAGGCCGCACACACCGAGCACGATGGCCACGACACCGAGGTCCGAGGTCGTCGGCTGGAGGACCAGGCCGGAGATCACTGCCGCCACGGCGGCCAAGGACCACAGCGGGTCGGCATAGCCGTTGGTGCCGAACGCTCCCAGCACCCCACCGGCCACCAGGACCGCCAAGGTGGCCAGGAGGGTGCCCAGCGCCACGAGACGTCTCTCTGTCCGGAGTGCCCCCTCCCTTCGGACCACGGCCCGACGGGCCACCTCGACCAGCCCCCATCCGGCCACGAAGAGCGCGCACGCGTTGAGGGTGGCTACGGTAACCACGGCCACCCGATCGCTGCCCGACCCCGACACCCTCCAGGCCAGCGCCATGACAGAACTGACCAGTGGCGGGTAGCTCGGATGCGACACCACATTGAAGTGGTTGCGCAAAGCCGCCAGGGTGAACGAGTGGCCGTGGCTCAGCCAACGGGCGTGCAGGAGCCAGATGGACCGGGTGTCGAAACCGATGTTGGGGACCTGCACCGTCCGCAGCGCCCACCCGACCGCCGCCGCCAGGGCCAACCCGGCCACCAGCACCAGGGGACGGCTCTCCTGCCCGAGGTCGTGCCCGATCCGGCTCGCCAGGCCGGGCCGGAACATCAGGGCGACCACGCTCACGACGGCGGCGGCCGTCGCCCAACCGACGAACCAGGTCAGCATGGTGCCGGGCATCACCACGGTGCTGGCGGCGGAGGCGGCACAGAGCACCGCGCCGGCCAGCGGGCACAACGGAATCGCCACCACCCGCAGTCCCACCAGGACGGCGGTGGGAAGGCACCCGGCCAAGGCCAGGACGACCACGCCAAAGGCGACTGCGCCGAAGGTGCTCATGGCGAGCTCTGCGTCGCTCGCACCATGCGCACCTTGTGGTGGGCCAGGCGGCGAATGCTCAAGAACACATCGCCCTCACAGGACGGACCCCGCGACGTATGGTCGAGCAGGAGCGCCACGGTGGCCATTGACTGGTGCAGTGTGAGATGGGCCCACCCGCCCATCACCTTCTCCACCGTGACCCAGCGATTGAGATTCGGCTCGCCCAAGAACGCGACGTCGTGGGCACCCACCAGTGAGTGCGCCTCCCCGGTGAGACAGCCGTAGTACGCGTTGCTCACATTCGCTGCCTGGGTGGAGGTGGTCGAGACCAGCCGGGCTTGCGACTGCACGGCGTGCACGGCCGTGCTCGAGAGGGCGCCCAGGGACAGCAGGGCGATGGCCAGCCCACCCATGCCGGCCCGCAGGCTGGGCCCCGCGCTCATCCGACCGCACCCTGTCCGACGCACTCGGGCACCCGCAGGGAAGCCGCGTGCGAGTGCGCCTGGCGCTCGGCCCGGGCGGTGCAATCGAAGATCACCGACGGCGCCACACCAAGAGCGCGGCCGTGCGCCAGCGACACGTGGTACCACACCCAGGCGCCGGACTCGATCACCGGCAGTCGACCCAGGGCCGCCGTCATGAATCCGGCGGCATAGAACGGGTCGTGGCCCTGTTGGAGAAACGGCGCAGTGGGGTTGGTGGCGATCACCACGGTGGTGACCTGCCACAGTGCGATGGCATGGCGGACGGCCGCCAGCTGGGCCGGGGTCCCCTGCGGAGGGGGCTTCTGCACCCCGAAGGCCAGCCCGCTCAAGACATCGAAGCCGGGCCGGGCCGCTCCCGCACGCGCGCTCACCCCCTGAGGCCCGCCCCCACCGGCCTGGTCGTAGTGCATCCGGTTAACCGCCTGCCAGGCCATGGCCACCTGGATGCCGGAGAAGGCCACCGGATAGGACAGCAACACCTGGCCCGGCGGCAGGTCGGGCGCCGCGGTGGCGTACCAGCGGGGCAGGATCACCGGCCGCATGGCGAACGGCATCGAGGGGGCGAAGGTGACGCCAATGGGGACCAGGGCCACCGCCGCCACGCCCAAGGCCACGCCGACCTCCCGGGTGCCGGGCCACCGGGCGTGAGCCCACGCATGCGCGCGCTCGATAATGATGGCCAGCATCACCGCCGCCGCCAGAAACCCGACCGCCATGAAGCGCTGCTCAATGACATTGTCGATCACCGGGATCTTGGACAGGACCCGGGCCAGCTCCCACTGCCCGCGCCGGATGCCCAGCGAGCTGACGGCGCACAGGGCGAGGAGGAAGCCGAAGAACCACAGCCGGCGGTCGCGGAACCACAGCGCGGTGCCGGCCACCAGCACCGCGATCAGCCCCCACCCCAGGTAGGCCGACGACGGCAACAGCGCTCCCTCGTAGCCTCCCAACGCCGTGTAGACGTTGGACCCTTTGACGAGGTCCGGGGCCCAGAAACTTGAGCCGATGTAGCCCCCGACGGCACCGATGTTGGGCCAGACCAGCCCCGAGAGGTGCGCCGGGCCCCACAGGGCGAACCAGACCGGATAGGCCAGCAGCACCGCCGCCGTCACCGCCCCGACCACCAGGGCCTCGGCGGCGCGGGGGGCCAGCCGCCGCAGCTCGGTCCCACCGCCGATCAGGGCGGCTCCCACCAGCACGGCGAGGCAGCTGACGACCACCATGGCCATGATGGCCACCAGCTCCGAACTCAGGAAGAACTGGGCCGCCACCAGCAGGCCGAGGAGGAAGCCGGTCCGGCGGGGGCGGTGCCGCTGGCGCAGCAGTATCTCGTCCAGGAGGGCCAGGATCAGCGGGAGCAACATGAGTGCGGCCGTCATCAGATGGGCGAACTGCAGGCTGGCCAGCACGAAGGGCGAGAACCCGTAGAGCAGGCCCCCGATGAAGGCGGCCGGCAGGTACGAGACCCAGTGCCGCAGCGCCAGGAAGGTGAAGAAGGCGGTCAGGGCGGGCGCCAGCGTGGCCGCCACGTTGAGCGACGCCACCGGACCGAAGAGCCACGTGACCGGGACCAGCGGCAGGCTCAACCCGAGGACCGACGTCTGCGCCAGCAGGTTGATGCCGCCGGGGTGGAACAGCGCGGTGGAGTAGAACGGATTGTGCAGGTGGGCCACGGCGGTGGCCGGCCATTGGAAGAACCACAGGAACAGGGCCGGATCCCCGCATCCGCACAGGGTGTGCGTCGAGGCGCCCCCGGCCCAGGCCCCGCTCCACAACACGAGGGCCAGCACGCCATAGACCAGCGCGGCCCCGCCTACCAGCCTCCGTGTCCGCCTGCGATCCTTGGTCACCCCCTACGTCGAGGCGCGAGAGCCGGTCGCCGGCGGCTGCCACGGCAGGATCGGTGCGTCACGCCCGGTGCCGCCGCCCGCCGGATTCGTCCCCGATTCGTGATACTCCTCTTCCACGTTGACGGACCAGACGTCGTGGGTGCCGCCGAACATGTTCTCGACCGTCAGGATGGCCGTGTACATGGAGTGGTCCTGGTTGTTGTANNTTGTACTTGTGCATGCCGTTGCGCCCGACCGGGTGCACGTTGGGCGCCTCGGCCGCCAGGTAGTGCCGGATGGTCTCCACGTTCTCCTTGTAGGTGAAGTCGTAGTACGGATAGGCCTTGGGCACCCGCACCACGTAGCCCCCCTCCACGTCACCTGGTTTGGCCAGGCCGAGCAGACCGAGCTCCTTGGTCCCCAAGGCGATGAGGTCGTCGTCGCCCATCTCCCACATGGCGTCGCCCTCGAAGACGAAATACTCCAGCCCGAGACAGGTGCGCCCGTCCTTGACCAGGTAGGGCGACCAGGACCCGTAGTTCTGGATCCGCCCGACTTCGACATCGGCCGCATGGATGTAGATCCAGTTGTCCGGGAAGCTACGCGACTCGGGCACGATGAGGGCCACCGTGAGGTAGTCCCGGTAGTTGAGGCCGTCGGCGGCGGCCAGCACGTGGTCCGGCGGTGGCGGCCTGAAGCAGTGCACCAGCTCGCGCATCGGCATGGTCGAGATGACGTGAGCGACGTCCACACTCGGGTCGGTGCCGCCCTGGCGGTAGGTCACCGACCTGGCCCGCCCCCCTTCGACATGGATCTGGGTCAGGCGCGCCCCCAACTCCAGCGTCCCGCCGGCGGCCTGCACCTTCTCCGCGCAGACCTCCCACATCATCCCCGGGCCGTACTTGGGGTACTGGAACTCCTCAATGAGGGTGGTGATCTCCGTCTGGTTGCGCTTGGGCAGGATGGCGTTGAGGACGGCCTTGCGCAGGTCGAGGTTCTTGACCCGCTGGGCCGCCCAGTCGGCCGGCATCTCGGACACCTCGACGCCCCACACCTTTTCCGTGTACGTCTTGAAGAAGGTCCGGTAGAGCCGCCACCCGAAGCGGGCCACCAGCCAGTTCTCGTAGTTGGCTTCGTCCTTGGGCGGCCGGATGCGCGCCCAGACATAGGAGAAGCCGCACAGCATGGCCTCCCACAGCCCCAGGTTGCGCAAGGCGTTCATGGCCTTGAGCGGGTAGTCGTAGTACTTGCCGTTGTAGAAGATGCGACTCATGCGGGGCCGGAGCAGGAAGTCGCCCTCGGGGAGTATCTCGTGCCAGAGGGCCTCGACCTCGGGCACCTTGGTGAAGAAGCGGTGGCCACCCAGGTCGAAGCGCCAGCCGTCGCGCACCACCGTGCGGCTGATGCCCCCGACGACATCGTCGGCTTCAAGCACGACCGGGTGCTGGCCCCGCTTGGTCAGCTCGTAGGCCGCCGTCAGCCCGCCGGGCCCGGCCCCGGCAATGACGACTGGGAAGTTCTCGGCCACTCGGGCAGGTTACTGGCTCCCTACGGGACCGAGATGTTCAAAAAAGCCAGCAGGGCATACCCCGCCAGCCCGCCCGCCAGCACCACCAGAACGCCCCGCTCCACCCGGGGCTCCCGGCAGATGAGGGCGGCGGCCACGGTGAGCGGGAAAGCGCTCAGGGCGTAGCGCTCGAACGAATCGAGGTTGGTGCCGGCCAGCGCGACGGCCAGCACGGCCCCGGCGAACACGGTGTACGAGGCGGGCAGTCGGCGCCCGCACACCACCAGGAGGGCCAGGGCGAGCACCACCCAGGGCACGTGGAGGGCGGTGCCCACATGGTGGTGCAGGATCCCTGGCGCGTCGCGGGCCAGGGTGAGGAACGGGTCGGCAATCCCGCCGTGGTGGCCCGACTCGAATTGCACCCGCAAGGGTGCCCACAGGTCGCCCGCCGCTAGGTCCGACCACACGAGGAAGGCCAGGAGTCCGGCCACCGGCGCCGTCGTGGCCAGCAGTCCCACCATCCGCTGCGCCCACGCCAACCCGGACCAGGTGCGCCACAATTCGGTGGCCACGGCCAGGGCGAGCAGCACGCCGATCGGCCGGGTCAGCGCGGCGGCGAACCCCAGGGCGCCGGCCAGGGCGAAGTTGGGCCTGCTCCGGCGCAGCGCCAGGAAGCAGCCGATCGCCAGGGCGAGCAGGGTGGACTCGGCGTAGCCCATCACCAACACGAAGCTGGCCGGGATCAGGCTGAGGATCCACAGGGAGCGCCGGGCCACCGCCAGGTCCCCGGTCTCGCGCTGGACCAGCACGAAGAGCAGGGACGTCGCCGCCAGGGCCGCCACGTTGGCGACCAGCACCAGCGCGGGGCCGTCACCCAGCCCGGGGAACCACGCCACAGCCCTGGTGAGGAGAGGCACGGAGGGGAAGAAGCGCAATGACTGATGGCCCAGGGGCCCGTACCCGAACCGGGCGATCGATGCGTACCACCCCGCATCCCACCCGAGCAGCCCCGAATGCACCCGGGTGGCCACACCGGCCGCAACGGGATGGATGCGGTCGACGATGAAGTGCGCCAGACCCAGGGCGCCGATCACCACGAGGCGGGCCACCAGATACGGGATGAGGGCCTCCCGCAGGGGCTCCCGCAGCCGCTTCACGGTCCCGACGGCGTGTACTCGGTCAGGTTCATGGGCTCGTAGTACTCGAAGGGGTGGTTGATCACCCAGTTGCGGCCGCCACCACCGGCGCCGGTGGCCGAGCTGAGCAGCCCGCTGGCCAGTTGCTCGCACCTGATCCCGTAGGCCTGGTAGTCGGGCTGCCACACCAACCAGATGTGGTGGGTCTTCCCGGCCGCCTCGGACAACCGCTGGGCGAAGGCGGTCGGATTGCCGGCCTGCACGGCCTTGGCGTAGTCGTACCAGTCCACGATCGCCGGGCCGGTGCCGCGGGGAAAGGTCACCATGTCGAAGCGCTCCGGGCCCGCCACCACCCGCGACACCGAGGGCCCCAGCTGATCGGGGCAGTAGGCGATGATGTCGCCCGGCGCGGCCTGCCGGTCGATCACGGCGGCAATCTCGGTCGCCTGCGTGCGCTGGGTGATCACGTTCTGCGCCGACCCCACCAGGCCGGCCACCACGGCGATGCTCACCACGGCGGCGCGCAACCGAGGACTCAGCAGAGTGGTGGTGCCGAGGGCGATGAGCAGCAGCAGGGGCAGGAAGATCACGGCGGCATAGCGGGACGAGTAGGCACTCGAGGTGATGATGCCCCCCGTGATGGCCGCGAAGAGCGTCCCCGCCACGATGAACGAGATGGCCCGGGCCCGGGGCCGGGTGTGCAGGTCGAGCTCGACCAGGCGATCGCTGGTGCCCCGGCCGAACAGCGCCAGGGCCCACATGGCGAAATAGATGATGGCCAGCAGGCGCCCCTGGTTGGTCCCTGACACCGAAATGGAGCCCTGGTTGTCGGTGAAGCCGGTCACGGCATTGATCACGGCGGCAAAGTTCGGCGGGGCCGACCAGGGCGTCCCGGTGTGCTGGGTTTGCGCCAGGAAGGTGGGTAACCACGGCACGAAGGCCACGCACCCGGCGCCCACCGCGATCAGTGCGGCCCACGGCCGGGGTCCGGAACTGCTCCCGGTGCCATCGCCGCGGCGGGCAATGGTGTAGACCAACCAGATCCCCACCAGGGCCACCAGGTAGAGGGCCCAGTACTGGGAGTAGAGCAAGGCCGCCGTGACCGCCCCCACCGCGATCAGGTTGGCCGGCGTGGGCGCCGTGACCGCCTTCTCCAAGGCCAAGAAGCCGCAGCCGGTGAGGAGGATGACCAGCGCGTACATGCGCGACTCGGTGGCGTAGAAGACAGCGAAGGGCGCGCTGGACAGGAGGACCACCATGGTCCAGGCCACGGTCCGGCCGCCGAAGCGCCGCCCCGCCAACCAGGCCACCGGCAACGTCAGCACACCGATGACCCCCGAGAGCGAGCGCACGGCCAGGTTCGACTGCCCGAAGAGCCGGATCCAGAAGTGGAGCAGGTAGTAGTAGAGCGGCGGTGCGCCATCGTGCTTCAACGCAGCGGGAATGGCGTGCAGCGGGAGGCGGGCGACGTCGACCGTGAGCGCCTCATCCAGCCAGAGGGCCGAGCGGGTCCAGAACCGAAGCAGCATTCCCACCACCACCACAACCGACACCCCGACGGCGGCGGCGGTACGCAGGCGCCCGGTGAGGGCGGGAATCTCCTCAGGCATGGGGCGCATGGTAGGACACCGGGTCTGGGTCTAGGATCTTCCGCCGCTGGGGGATGCCGCGACCAGAGGGGGGATCACACACACGTGGGCCGGTACATCGCCAAGCGAGTTGTGCTGCTCATCATCATCATCTTCTTCGTGTCGGTCGCTTCGTTCTTCCTGGTCCACCTGCTGCCCGGCAATCCCGTCGACACCATCCTCGGTCCCAACGCCACGCCGGCGAACACGCTCATCGTCAACCACGAATTGGGCCTCGACAAGCCGCTGTGGGAGCAGTACTTCATCTGGATCAGCCACGTCTTCCAGGGGAATCTGGGCCAGTCCTACACCACGCACCAGACCACATCGAACATCATCGGGCAGTCGTTCCCCATCGACGTCGAGCTGATCATCGGCTCCCAGCTCCTGGCCTTCGCGGTCGCCTTCCCCATGGCCATGTCGGCCTCCCGCCGGCCCAACGGCCTCTTCGACCAGGTGGCCAACAGCACCACCTTCGGGATGCTCGCCCTCCCGCCGTTCGTGATCGCCCCCGTCCTGGTCCTCCTCTTCGCCGTGCACTGGCACGTCTTCCCGGGACCGGCGTCCTATGTGCCCCTGACCCAGAACCTCTGGACCAACCTGCACGCCATCCTCCTGCCCTCCATCGTCCTGGCCATGGGCTCCATCGTGGTGTACTTCCGTCTCCTGCGGAACGACCTCATCGCCACCCTGCAGGAGGACTTCATCACCATGGCCCGGTCCAAAGGCCTCACCGACCGCCGCATCATGTGGCGCCATGCCCTGCGGCCGTCATCGGTCTCCCTGCTGGCATCGGCCGGCGTCACCATCGGCAGCCTCATCGCCGGCACCTTCGTAGTCGAGTTGCTGCTGCAGATGCCCGGCCTCGGCTACCAGCTGATCTTCAGCGTCAACCAGGACGACTACACGGTCGTCCAGGGCATCACGCTGGTGGTGGCGGTGGCCATCGTGCTCATCAATTTCCTCTTCGACTTCCTCTTCACCGTCGTCGACCCGAGGATCGCCCGTGAGTGACCAGATCACTCCCCCGGCAATCGCCGCTACCGCTACCGCTGCCGCCGACGAGCCCGAGGAGGAGCTCACCACCAAGTCCCTCGGCCTCTTCTTCTGGATCTGCGTGGGCTGGATCACCCTGGTCATCGTGATGGCGCTCATCGCCGACCTGCTGCCGCTGCCCGACCCCAACATAGGGAACTTCAACGGGTCCCAGAACGCCGGTCCCGGATGGGGCCACCTCCTGGGCACGGACGACCTCTACCGCGACATCTTCAGCCGGCTCATCTTCGGCGCCCGGGTCTCCCTCGTCGTCGGATTCGGCGGCACCGGTCTGGGCCTGATCCTCGGCGGCATCCCGGCCATGGTCTCGGCCTACCGCCGGGGCCGCGTCGACACCTTGTTGAACACCACGTCGTACGTCGTCCTGGCCTTCCCGGCCATCGTGGCGGTCATCGCCATCGTCACCTTCTGGGGCCACGCCCTCTGGAAGATCACCCTGGTCATCGGGATCGCCGGGGCCCCGCTGATATTCCGGGTCATCCGGGCCTCCACACTTTCCTACGCCACCCGCGACTTCGTGCTGGCCGCCAAGGCCCTGGGGGCCAGCGACCGCCGGATCCTGGCCCGGGAGATCCTGCCCAACATCATGCCCACCGTGGTCTCCTTCGGCCTGATCGCGGTGGCCACCATCATCGTGCTCGAGGGGTCGCTGTCCTTCCTCGGCCTCTCGGTCTCTCCGCCCACACCGAGTTGGGGCAACATGCTCAACGAGGGCTCCAGCCTGCTCACCGGGGCCAAGGGGCAGACCAACCCGTGGCTGGTCATCTTCCCGGCCAGCGCCATGTTCCTGCTGCTGTTCAGCCTCAACGTGGTGGCCGACAAGCTGCGCTCCCACTTCGATGTGACCGAGATCAAACTGTGACTCCCCTCCTCGAAGTCGACGACCTCCATGTCTCCTTCGCCACGCCCCGGGGAGCCGTCCGCGCCGTCCAGGGCGTCTCACTGAGCCTCGAGCAGGGCACGACCCTGGGCATCGTGGGCGAGTCGGGATCTGGGAAGACGGTCCTGTCGCGCGCCATCATGGGCCTCCTGCCGCGCCACTCGGCCACGCAGACCGGGTCCGTCCGCTATCAGGGCAACGAGATCCTGAACGCACCCAACGACGAGTTGCGCCAGCTGTGGGGCACGCACATCGCCATGGTCTTCCAGGACCCCATGACCTCGCTCAACCCCGTGCTGCGCATCGGGCGCCAGATCACCGAGACCCTCCGCATCCATCTCGACCTGACGAAGAGCGAAGCGAAGGAGACGGCACTGTCCCTGCTCATGCAGGTGGGGATCCCCTCGCCGGTCGAGCGCTTCAACGCCTACCCCGGGCAACTCTCCGGTGGCATGCGCCAGCGGGTGATGATCGCCATCGCCCTGGCCTGCGCCCCCAATCTGCTCATGGCCGACGAGCCCACGACCGGTCTCGATGTCACCGTCCAGGCCCAGATCCTCGATCTCCTCTCGACCCTCCAGCACGAGCGCCAGATGGCCATGATCCTGGTCACCCACGACCTCGGTGTGGTGGCGACGAGAGCCGACGAGATCATCGTCATGTACGCCGGCAACGTGGTCGAGCGGGCCCCCACCAATGTCTTGTTCACCCAGATGTCGATGCCCTATACCGAGGCGCTCCTGGGGTCCATGCCCCGCATCTCCTACCCCAGCCACACCCGGCTCCTGTCCATCGACGGGCGCCCACCCGACCTGCTCAGTCCGCCGGCCGGCTGCCCCTTCGCCCCCCGCTGCCCCTATGCCCAGGGCAAGTGCCACCGCGAGAAGCCGACGCTCGTCGAGGGGGCGGTGCCCGGCCACAGTTACGCCTGCTGGTTCCCCCTCCCGATCCGGGAAAAGGCGGCGACCTCGTGACGGGCCCGGCGGCGCCCGCCGCACCTCTGCTGACCGTCGACGACCTCCACGTCTCCTTCACCAAGGGCCACGCCACGGTGCAGGCCGTGGCCGGTGTCAGCTTCACCCTCTCTGAGGGGGAGACCCTGGGCCTGGTCGGCGAGTCGGGGTGCGGCAAGTCCACCACCGGACGGGCCATCATCTGTGTGGACAAGCCCACATCGGGGAAGATCCTCTTCGGCGACACCGAGTTGACGACCCTGAACCGGTCCGAGTTGCGGACGCTGCGGACCCAGGTACAGATGATCTTCCAGGACCCGGTCTCCTCCCTCAATCCGCGGCGCCGGGTGAGCGACATCGTGGCCGAACCGCTGAACATATGGAAGATCGGTACCAAGTCCGAACGCCGGGACACCGCCAACGCCATGCTCGATTCGGTCGGCATCGATCCCCTCGTCTCGGGATCCCGCCGGCCCCAGGAGTTCTCCGGCGGCCAGTGCCAGCGCATCAGCATCGCCCGGGCGCTGGTCCTCCACCCCAGGTTGCTGGTGTGCGATGAGATCGTCTCCGCCCTCGACGTCTCCGTGCAGGCCCAGATCCTCAACCTGCTCGAGGATCTCAAGGCCGCCCACAACCTCACCCTTCTCTTCATCGCCCACGATCTGGCCGTGGTGAAAAACGTCAGCGACCGCGTGGCGGTGATGTACCTGGGTCGGCTGTGCGAGATCGCCCCCTCGGACATCCTCTACTCGGCGCCGGCGCACCACTACACAGAAGCACTCCTCTCCTCGGCCGTGGAGCCCGACCCAGAGGCCACGCGCACCCCGGTCATCCTGGGTGGCGAGCCCCCCAGCCCAATCAACCCACCGTCGGGGTGCCGCTTCCGCACCCGCTGCCCGCGGGCCGAGCCTCGGTGCGCCGAGGAAGTCCCCGAGCTGCGGACCATCGCCCCCGACCACCAGGTGGCGTGCCACTTCCCGATCGGGAGTTCGTGATCACCCGGCGCCGGCGCTTCCTCCCCGCCCTGGCCACCGTGGCCACCGTCCTGATCGCCCCGGGCGCCCGGTTGGCTCCGGCCGCCGCGGCCAGCGAGACGGTCCAGCCGAACTCGGTCCATGCCTTCGGGGTCGCTCCCCTGGGCGACCTGGCCGGGCAGTCGATCAACCAGCCGGTGGTGGGCATCACGGCCAGCCCTGACCGCGGGGGGTACTGGCTGTTGACCCGGGACGGCGGGGTCTTCACCTACGGCGATGCCGGCTACAGCGGCTCGGTCGGGAACACGGTGCTCAACGAGCCGATGGTGGGCATGGCCGCCGACGGGGCCACGGGCGGGTACTGGACCGTCGCTTCCGACGGCGGGGTGTTCAGCTTCAACAGCCCCTTCCACGGTTCCACCGGGAACCTCACCCTCAACAAACCCATCGTGGGCATGGCCGCCACGCCGGATGGCGGCGGCTACTGGCTGGTGGCGTCCGACGGGGGGATCTTCGCCTTCGGGAACGCGCCGTTCCGCGGCTCCACCGGGAACATCGCGCTGAACGAACCCATCGTGGGCATGGCCGCCACGCCGGATGGCGGCGGCTACTGGCTGGTGGCGTCCGACGGGGGGATCTTCACCTTCGGCGACGCGCCCTTCTTCGGTTCCGCGGCCGCCGTCCCCCTCAATCAACCGGTCGTCGGCATGGCCGTCACCCCCGACGGCGCCGGCTACTGGCTGGCCGCCCGTGACGGGGGGATCTTCACCTACGGCGACGCGCCGTTCGCCGGTTCGTCCCTCAGCGGTGTGGAGATCCCGGCCGTCGGCCTCATCGCCGGCGGCTCGGGCTACCGGGTCGCCTACGGGCATGCCCCATCGCCCCTCGGCCCGTCGGTGACGAATTTCCTCTCCCAACGCGCCGGCACCGTCACGGCCGCCCTGTACGACGCCAACACCGGCCTGACCTGGACGTTGAACCCGTCGCAGGTGCAGGTGACGGCCAGCATCATCAAGGTCGACATCATGGCCACCGCCTTCGAGGAAGCCGAGCAGGCGGGTCAACCGGTCCCCCCGCCGGGCGAGCAGTCGCTCATGTACCCGATGATTGAAGTGAGCGACAACAACGCCGCCACGGCGCTGTGGAATGACGTCGGTGGACCCTCCGTGATCACCGCCTACAACCGGAACTTCGGGCTGACCGCCACCACGCCCTCCACCCAACCCATCACGCCCACCGTGTCCGGCTGGGCCTTCTCGACCACGTCGGCCACCGACCAGCTCAAGGTGGTCAGCGCCTTCGCGTTCCACAATGCGGTCCTTTCCGATCAGTCCAGGGCCTACGGGCTCTATCTGATGGAGCACGTCGATCCCTACCAGGTGTGGGGCATCCCGGCCGGTGCTCCCCAGGACACCACCGTGGCCATCAAGACGGGGAACTACCCGCTCACACCGACCGACTACCAGGTGAACAGCGTTGGGTATCTGTCCGGCGGCGGCCAGCACTACGTCTTCGCCATCCTGACCACCGGTAATCCGGACGAGGGATACGGGATCTCCACCATCAATGCGTTGGCCTCCCTGATGTACGACACGCTGGCGGCCGGCTGAGCCGCCGCCTGACCCTGGCCGCCTCGGCCGAATTCCCGGACCTGCGCCCCGACTGGCCCCTGTTGCGCTCGGCCCTGGCTGACGTGGGTATCACCGCCACCACGTCGGTGTGGACCGATCAGAACGTCAACTGGGAAGCCTTCGACCTGGTGGTGGCCAACGGGGCCTGGGACAATATCCACCGGCCCGACGAATTCCTGTCCCGGGCCGACGGGGTAGCGGCACGCACCCCGGTGGTCAACTCCCCCGCCACGCTGAGGTGGAATATGGACAAGCGGTATCTGGCCGCCCTGGACGCTGCCGGCGTACCCACGGTCCCCACCCTCTGGCTCCACCCCACCGACCCGCCGAGCTCCGACCTTCCCGCAGGCGAGATCGTGGTCAAACCCGCCATCTCGGGTGGCGGCTTCGAGACGGCCCGCTACGAGGCCCAAGAGGGCGAAGTCGCCCGGTCCCACATCGACCGCCTGCTGGACGCCGGGCGGACCGTCATGGTCCAGCCCTATCAGGAGAGCGTGGATGCCCAAGGTGAAGTCGGCCTGGTCTTCCTCGGGAGCCGCTTCAGCCATGCCATCGGCAAGGGACCAGTCCTCCGCCCCGGCGCGGCCGCCGCTCCGGACCTGTTGGACAACCTCGTGATCAGCCGCGCGTCTCCCACCGGCGCCCAGCTCCAGGCGGCCCACCATGCGCTGTCGGTGGCCGAGGACCTCCACGGTCCCACCACCTACGCCCGGGTCGACCTGGTCACCCTGGCCGACGGCACCCCGGCCGTCCTCGAGCTCGAACTCCTCGACCCGGCGCTGTTCTTCGAGATCGAGCCGGCCGGCGCCCACCGGTTCGCTTTGGTGTTGCAGGAGGTGTTGGAGGAGCGGCTTCAGTCCGCGGACTGACCCCGCCCTCCCCGGAGGCACCCGAGCAATCCCCGGGCAAAGGACCCGAAGCCGCGCGGTCCCTGGAGGGGACCCAGTGCTCTGGCCGTCACCTCGTCGCCGTGCACCGGACGCCCGTGCCCGGGCAGGAGGTGGGCCACGTCCAAGGACCGCAACCGCTCGGCGGTCCGGGCGCTCGCCGCGTCGTCCACGGTCTCGGGGGTGATCCACGCCCGGCCACCCACACTGAGGACGGCATCACCGGACAAGAGGGTCCGGGTCCCGGCGTGCCAGAAGGCCATGCTGTCGTCGGTGTGCCCCGGCGTGGCCAGCACGTCCCACTCCGGTGCTCCGGGCAGATGGTCGCCGTCGGCCAGAAAGGCAGCCTCCAACGCATCCGGCCAGCGCATCCCGGCCGGCCCGCCGTACCCGGCTACCCGAGCGCCGCGGACCGCGTCGAGCAGGCCGTGGCCATCGAAGGGCTGGTCGAACGAGGTGGGCCATATGCGGGCGATATCGCGCACCCGCGGGGTCCTGGGCTTGGCGCCCTCCAGGAAGGACCGGACCCGCTCGGGCAGGTGCACCTTGGCATCGATCCGGTCCACCAGGGCCGGCACACCCCCCACGTGATCGCTGTGGGCATGGGTGGCGCAGGCCGCCACGGTGGTCACACCTCCGAGACCGAATTCCTCCATGAGGGGCAGCAGATCGCCCGCCAACCCGGGGAGTCCGGGGTCGACGACGACCGGGTCGCCCCCGGCATTGTGGATCAGGTAACAGTTGAAAATGCCGCGCGACAAGCGGGTCACCCCGATGTCCTCGAGTGTCTCGACGATGAGCGCCACCTCGTGAAGGAGACGAGGACGATCAGGCCTCGGCGCTCTCCGGAGCCGCATCGGCCGCATCGGCCGCATCGGCCGCATCGGCCGGAGCCTCCCCCAACACCTCGGGGACAAGGTCAGCCACCGCATCGGCCTCAACCTCAGATGTCGCCTCGGCATGGAGCGCCACCGCATCGGCCAATGCACCGGCCATAGCAGTGTCCGGCACCGGAGCGCCCTCGGGCACGACCACCGCCGTGCCGACCTCTTCGGCGAAGTCGGCCCAGGCGGCCTGCGCCTCGGTCTCGGGGGTGAACTCGCCTTCGGCGTAATCGAAGCCGATGTAGTTGCCCTCGTCGTCGTAGGCGTGCTCCCCGAAGGCTTCGCGGTACTCCTCGGAGACCTCGCCCCCCTCGGCCGCCTGCTTGATCGACAGCGAGATCCGCCGGCGCTGCAGGTCGATGTCGATGATCTTGACCCACAGCTCCTCGCCGGGCGTGACCACCTGCTCGGGCAGGTCAACGTGGTGCACGGCCATCTCCGAGATATGCACCAGCCCCTCAATGCCGTCCCCCACCTGGACGAACGAGCCGAAGGGCACCAACTTGGTGATGCGGCCGTAGACGAGCTGGCCCACGGCATGGCTGTCGGCGAACTCCTGCCACGGGTCGGACTGGGTCGACTTGAGCGAGAGCGAGATCCGCTCCTTCTCCAGGTCGACGTCGAGTACCTCGACCTCTATCTCGTCGCCCACCTGCACCACCGACGAGGGGTGGTCGACGTGCTTCCAGCTCAGCTCGGAGACGTGGACCAAGCCGTCCATGCCGCCGAGGTCGACGAAGGCGCCGAAGTTGACCACCGACGACACCACGCCCTTGCGCCGCTCTCCCGGCTTGAGGTTGGAGAGGAAGTCGCCCCGCTGCTCCTTCTGCGCCTCCTCCAGCCAGGCCCGCCGTGACAGGACCACATTGTTGCGGTTGCGGTCGAGCTCAATGATCTTGGCCTCAATGATCTTGCCCACATACGGCTGCAACTCACGCACGCGGCGCAACTCGACCAGTGACGCCGGCAGGAAGCCACGCAGCCCGATGTCGACGATGAGGCCGCCCTTGACGACCTCGATGACCGGACCGGACACCATCTCCCCGTCGTTCTTCTTCTTCTCAATGGTCGTCCAGGCCCGCTCGTACTGCGCCCGCTTCTTGGACAGGACGAGCCGCCCCTCCTTGTCCTCCTTCTGCAGGACCAGCGCCTCGATGTGATCGCCCAGCGAGACGATCTCCTCGGGGTGGACGTCGTTGCGGATCGACAGCTCACGGGCCGGGATCACACCTTCGGACTTGAAGCCGATGTCGAGCAGGACCTCGTCCCGGTCGATCTTGACCACCGTGCCCTCAATGACGTCCCCGTCCTCGAACTCGATAATGGAGTCGCCCATCGCCTGTTCGAGATCGGCCTCGCCCAGGTCGTCGTCGATGATCGTCCGCGGGGTGTAGTTCCCCTCGGCGTCAAAACTGCCCATTGCTTCGGGAGAGAGGAGGGTGGTGCGCACGTCGGACATGCAACAGCTCGCTATCAGGTGACCGCGCCGGGGTCGGTGTGAGTCCAATAGGGTGCCCGGCTGCCGGTGCCAGCGGGCGTTACAGGTTATCAGCCCTTAGCCGATCAGCCTTTCGCGGCAGCCCAACTCGGCCCCGTCGCCATGGAGATGGTGAGTGGGACCTTCAGGGTGGCCGCACCGGTGAGGGCGGACTCGGTGAGGCGGCTCACCTCTGCTTCCTCCTCCGCCGCCACCTCGACGATGACCTCGTCGTGGACCTGGAGCACCAGGCGGCTGGCCAGCTTCTGCCCTTCCAGCTCCCGGTCCAGCCGCACCAGCGCGATCTTGAAGATGTCGGCCGCCAGGCCCTGGATCCCGGCATTCATGGCCTGGCGTTCCGCGGCCTGGCGCAGCCGGTAGTTGGTGGCGTGCAGATCGGGCAGCGGGCGGACGCGGCCGAACTGGGTCCGGGTGGCCCCCCGCTCCCGCGCCTCGGCCACCGTCTCGTCCATGTACTGCTTCACCCGGGGGAAGGCGCCGAAATATCTGTCCATGATGGTGCCTGCCTCTTCCACCGGCACCCCGAGCCGCTGACTGAGCCCGTAGGCCTCCATGCCATAGGCCAGGCCGTAAGAGACCATCTTGGAGAATTCGCGCTGGGTGTGGGTCACCTCGTCAGGCGGCACCCGGTACACGCCGGCCGCCACCACACGGTGCACGTCCGATCCTGAGGTCATCGCCTCAATCAACCCCGGGTCCTCCGAGAGGTGGGCGATCACCCGCAGCTCGACCTGGTCGTAGTCGGCCACCAAGAAGGTGCACCCTGGCGCCGGGACGAAGGCCCGGCGGAACTGCTTGCCTATCTCGGTGCGCACGGGGATGTTGTGCAGGTTGGGACGGTCCGAGGAGATCCGCCCGGTCCGGGCCACGGTCTGGCGGAAGGAGGCGTGGATGCGGCCGTCGCCGGCCAGTTCGGCCAGCAGGTTCTCGCCGTAGGTCGAGCGCAGCTTCTCCACCTCGCGGTAGGAGAGCAGCACCGGAATGATCGGATGGGCCTCCCGCAGGCTCTCCAACGTCTGGGCATCGGTCGAGAAGCCGGTCTTCGTCTTCTTCCCGGGCGTCAGCCCGAGCTCGTCGTAGAGCACGGAGCGCAACTGTGGCGTGGAGTTGACGTTGAACTCGTGGCCGGCCAGCTCCTGCACTCTGCCCTGCAGGGTCGAGGCCGACGCCTTGAGGGAGTCCGCGATGCCCTGCAGCTCGACCCGGTCCACGCCGATGCCGGCCACTTCCATCTTGGCCAGCACCCGCACGAGCGGGGTCTCGATGCCATCGTGCAGCTCGACCATGTCCTCGGCCACGATGCGCTTTCGATACTCCAGCGCCATCACCGCCACGTCCCGCGCCTCGGCCGCCGCCTCCTGCGCCACACTCGGGACGACCTCGGTAGGCTCGCCCATACTCAGCTGCAGCTGGCCCGGGTCCCCTCGCAGCTGGTCCAGCTCGTACTCGCCGGTCGACGAGTCGAGCAGGTAGGCCGCCACCGCGGTGTCCATAGTCAGGCCGGTGCAGTCGACGCCCAACGGAAGGAGGGTCCGCATGGCCTCCTTTATCTGATGGCCGACCACCGGGCGGGCCAGCACCGCATTGAGCTCCTTGACCACTGACGCCGCCCCGAGCAGATCGCCCGGCACCATCACGGCCTGCCCCGCCCCTGCCCCATCGGCGGCCACGAGGACCAGCCCGATCAGGTCACTGCGCCCCGGCGTCCCGGTCCACCGCCCGGCCACGCTGACGGAGCTGTCGCCCAGAGCCTTGAGGTCTTTGACCGCCTGGCCGGCCTTGCCGGGCCGCGCCACCTCCAGGTCCGGAGCCGCCGCCGCCACGCTGGCCGGTCTGGCGCCCGCCGCGCCCGCTCCGCCGGCCGCGCCGCCGGCCGCGCCCGGCTCCCCCAACGCGCCGGACGCCAGGAGAGCGTCGATCCGGCGCCAGTGCGACCTCATCTCGTAGCGGGCGAAGGCCGCCTCGGCCCGGGCGTGGTCCCAACCGCCGAGCCGCAAATCGCCCACGTCAAGGCCGAGCGGCACATCGACCACCAGGGGTATGACCAGCGCATTCGAGCGGGCCAGATGTTCGTTGGCGGCCAGGTTCTCCCTGAGCTTCGGGGTCAGATCGTCCAGGTGCGCGTAAATCCCATCCAGATCCCCGTAGGAGGTGAGGAGCTTGGCGGCGGTCTTCTCCCCCACGCCGGGCACCCCGGGCAGGTTGTCCGAAGGGTCACCGCGCAGGGCGGCCAGGAGCACGTACTGCGAAGGAGGCACGCCGCAGCGCTCCACAATGCCCGCCTCGTCGTACAGGGAGTAGTCGCTCACCCCGCGCCGGTTGTAGAGCACCCGCACGTACGGATCCTCAATCAGCTGGAAGCTGTCCCGGTCCCCGGTGACCACCACCACCTCGCACTGGCGGTCCCTGGCCTCAGTGGCCAAGGTGGCCAGGACGTCATCCGCCTCGAAGCCCGGCGCCTCGACCACCGGAATGGACAGGGCCTCCATGACCTCCCGGATCATCTCGAACTGGGGCGGCAGGTTGTCGGGCGTCTCGTCCCGGCCGCCCTTGTAGTCCTCCACCATCTCGTCGCGGAATGTCCCGCCCGGGAGATCGAAGGCCACGGCCAGGGCGGACGGTGCGTGGTCCTTGACGATGTTGGCCACCATGGAGACGAATCCATGCAGCGCGTTGGTGACCTGGCCGGTGGACGTGGAGAGGCTGTCCGGCAAGGCGAAGTAGGCGCGGAAGGCCAGCGACATGCCGTCGAGGAGAAACAGCGGTCCCGTTCGCTCCTCTGCCGCTGACATCTATGGCGTCAGCGTGCCGTCGACGATCTGCTGGGCCACGGCGCGCATGCGGACCCGGGTCTGCATGGCCGTCTGCTGAATGAAGCTGAAGGCCTCGCTCTCGGGGAGCTCGTTGCGGTCCATCAGGATGGTCTTGGCCTCGTCGACCAACCGACGCGTGGCGATCTTGTCTTCGGCGCCGTCGGTGGAGGCCTCGGCGTCGATCGCCCACTGCTGGCGGGACTTGGCCAGCACATCGGCGATCGCCGGCAGCAGTTCCCGGGGTTGGAACGGCTTGATCAGGTACGCGGCCACCCCGGCGTCACGGGCCTCCTCAATCAGGTCGCGCTGACTGAACGCCGTCATGAGGAGCACGACCACCTGATGGCGCGAGGTGATCTCCCGAGCCGCCCGTAGCCCGTCCATGCCGGGCATCTTGATGTCGAGGATGGCCAGATCGGGCCGGTGCTCCTCGACCAGGCGCACCGCCTCGTCACCGCGCCCGGTCTCGCCGACCACGTCGTAGCCGGCCGAGGTCAGGATCTCCTTGAGATCGAGGCGGATGATGGCCTCATCTTCGGCAATGACCACCCGAGCCAGGGCGACCCCCGCGCTCACTGTCCCCCGGTCGCGACGTCGGCCAAGAGCTCGTTCTGACGGTCCTCCAACTCCATGACCGTCTTGCTCAGCGCGGCACATGCGTTGGCCATGGCATCGGCATGACGGGCGGCCTCGTTGTGCTCATGCGTGGCCTGGGGAGTCTCGGACACCAGGGAGCGGACCCGGGCCTCGTCGGCTGATTCCACGACGACGGCCAGCTGCTCATCGAGCACGGCCAGCTCCTCGCGGGCGCGGACAAGCCGGGAATGGACGTCTCTGATCCGCCTTTCCAGCAGGGCACGATGCATGGAGCGTCAAGTGTAGGTGGCAGGGAACCAGCGCCGCCGCGCGTTGAGATCACCCAGGGTCACCTCGTCCGGGGATGGCCCCACGCCGGGTTGATCAGGGACACGGACCCAGCCACCATGCACCCGTGGAAACCCGCAGGGGTCCACCGACAGATAGGTGGCCGGATCGCTGAGATCCCCCACCAGACCCGGGGCGTCCTCACTCAACCGGGCCGCCAGGGCCAAGTTGGACGAGCGCCCCAGCCCGGCCTCGAAGAATCCGCCCACGAAGACCGACACCCCAGCCTGCGCGCAGGCCGCATGGGCCAGGCGGGTGGCCCGCACCCCGCCGAGGCGTCCTGGCTTGAGGCAGGCCACCTGGCAGGACTCGTTGCGAATGGCGTCGAGGACCCGGCGGGGAGAGGAGAGGGACTCGTCGAGGCAGATGGGCACAGAAAGGCATCGGGCCAACTCGGCGTGGGCCACCAGGTCGGCGGGAGGAAGAGGCTGCTCAATGCAGAGCACATTCCATTCGGCCAGTCGCTCCAACCCAGCGGCATCATCGGACCGGAACGACCCGTTGGCGTCGACCTGGATGACCAGCTCAGGATGGTCATCCCGCACCGCCCGCACGGGCTCGATCACCCATCCGGGTTCGATCTTGAGCCGCACCCGGGCCACCCCCTGGGCCACCACGGCGTCCACACCGTCCCGCAATCGCGCCACGTCCCGATCGCCCGGGATGCCCACCGCCGCCCCCACGGGCATGGACTGGTAGCCGACACCGGTCCCCAACGCCGCCGCCAGCGATCGGCCGCTCTGGCGGAGCTCGGCGTCGGAGGTGGCCATTTCGAACACCGCGGCCAGCATGCGGTCGACGGGCGAGCTCCCGAACAGCTGGGCCACTTCAGCTTCAGCGGGGAGGTGCCCGCCCCTGGCCGCACTGGCCTCGATCAGCCGCGCCACACCCCGACCGGCCGCGGCGTCCTCCACCTCGTCGACCGTGGGATCGACCGAGGTCCCCTGACTCAACGCGGCGCACTCGCCCCACCCTTCGCCCTCGACGGACACCACCCGCACGAAGAGGAGCGAGCGGGTGCGGTGCGCACCGGCCGCCGTCTCGATGTCGACCAGAAAGGGAACCTCGACCCGTACCAGCTCGACTCCGGCCAGTTTCACAGGACGGGTGCACCCACCCCTCCACCGTAGAGCCCACGTTGTCGTCCTTGGAGGCCTTGTAGGATCTCCGTTCCGGCCCGGATGGCGGAATCGGCAGACGCGGCGGCCTCAAAAGCCGTTGTTCGAAAGGACGTGCGGGTTCAAGTCCCGCTCCGGGCACATTGTGATGTCGCAAGACATCGGA
>PNAT01000067.1 GCA_003169675.1 Acidimicrobiaceae bacterium | reverse complement strand
GGGGGGTGTCGTCGGGAGGAGGCGGGGCCGGTGCCCGATCGTGGGGACGGAGTTCCTCGGGCACGTGTTCGCGGACCCCGCCGCCCACCAACTCGTTGATCTGGGAGTTGATCACGCGCTGCACGATGGCAGGCTTGCGCACGTCGGGGAGGACCAGCGAGTCGTCATCGCCCTGGACATCGATGACCAGGCTTCCGGTCCCGACCGCGCGCTCCCAGAACTTCTGGGTCAGGTTGATCTCGGTGATCCTCTGCAGGCGGAGCTGGATGGTGTCGCGCCCGATCACGCCCCGCCGCACCACGATCCGGGTCGAGGTGAGGGCCAGGGTGTAGGTCCTCCAGCGGACCACCCGCCCCAGGAGCCAGAAGGCCGGCACGGCGGCGATGACCAGCAGGGGGTACGAGGTCCAGTGCGGGGGCTTGTGCACCAGGAACTCAAGGGCGCCGATGGCCAGCCATACCCCGAGGAACGTGATGAGCGGGACGAAAATGAAGACCCAGTGCGGGTGCATCTCGGCCAACAGGTCCTCGTCCTCGTTGAGGAACTTCCGGGGCAGGACCATTGGTGGTCACAGTACTGGCGACTGCCGCCGTCACCGGGACAAGGGTGCCCTAACCTGGTCCCCATGCCGTATGCCGAAGTGGAGCCGGGAGTGATCCGGGCGCGCATCGCCCGAGGTGAGGATGTCTTTCTCCTCGATGTCCGCGAGCCCAGTGAGGTGGCCGAGTGGGCCTACCCCTTCGGAGTGCACATCCCCTTGGGCCAATTGGGCGACCGGTTGGGCGAGCTCCCCGAAGGCACCACCATCGTGGTGGCCTGCCACTCCGGCAGTCGCTCGGCTTTCGCGGCGAATGCCTTGAGCGAGGCCGGCTGGACGGCGGAGAATCTCGCCGGCGGGGCAATCGCCTGGGTGGCCACCGAGCCTGAGAGTTAGAGAGCGGCGACCACCCCATCAGCGGTCATGAGGGCGACGCCGATGGCGGTGAGCTCGTCTGCTTCTGTCGGCGAGAAGCCCGATACGGCATCGCTGACCATCACCACCCGGAAGTCGCGTTCACTCGCTTCGTAAATGGTGGTCCGGGGGCAGTTGGGGAAATTGCATCCGGCGACCACGGTTGTGGTGACTTCATGGGCGGACAGCAGGTCATGGAGCGTCGTCCGGTAGAAGGCGCCCCAGCGCGGCTTGTACAGGATCCACTCACGCGGCGCCACGTCCTGAGGGCGGCCGGCCAGGAGGGAGGCGGTATCGAGCACCATGTCGGGCGGCGCCAGTCCGGGTGCAAGCTGACTGCCGTCGGAGCCAGGGCGCAGCATGCCGGCTCCTGAGGCCACGTCGGCCCGCCGGCAACGATCGATGTCCTCCGACCCGGGGTCATAGAGCCGCACCAGGTGCACCACCGGGCGACCGGCGTTCCGGAAACCGGTGGCCACACGCTGGAGCGCTGGCAGGACCGCGCTGGTGCCGGGAATACAGAATGGTTCGCCGTCCAGCAGATCGCGCTGCATGTCGATGGTCAGCAGGGCAGCTGACTCGAAATGGGGCTTGGTGTGTTGGTCCATGGCGTAGGGCTGGTGGGGATCGAACCCACGACCGAGGGATTATGAGTCCCCTGCTCTAACCACTGAGCTACAGCCCTGTGCTGCCCGGCGATGTTACCGATCGCCCGCCGGAGCAGGAATGCCGGTCCCTCGGGACTGCCGCCACATCTCTTCACGGTGCGGCACCATCACCTTCCCGCCAGGTTTGGCAACATACTCGGGTGGAGGCACCGTCAGACACGACGCTCAGGGGCCACGTCATCGTCTGTGGCCTCCAAGGCGTCGGGCTGCGGACGGTGGAGCAGTTCCACTTGAGCGGCACCTCGGTCGTGGTGGTGGACGACGATGCCGACCCTCGGTTCGCCCGTGCGCTGGCCGACTGGGGTGTCCCTCACATCCGTCGGAGCGCCCACATGGGCGAGGGTCTCATGGAGGCCGGACTCGATCATGCCGCCGCCGTCGTCTGCGTGGAGATGGACGAGATCCATACCTTGGAGACCACCTTGCGCATCAGGGAGCTACGACCTGATGTGCGCATCGTGGTGCAGCTGGCCAACCCTTCCGTGGCCGGGGCGCTCGCTCGCGTGTCGGGACCGGGCAGTGTGCTCGACGTGGCCACCCTGGCCGCGCCCTCCTTCGTCGAGGCATGCCTGGGGCGGCGCTCGCATTCCATCGAATTGGCCGGGGTCGCCTTCGCCGTCGTCCAAGTTGTCGTCGAAGAGTCCGAGCTCGGCCACGATACGTTTCGGGGCCACTTCGAGAATCTGGCTCCGGTGGCCATCGTGCCGGGAGACGGAGGGCCGATGGCGCAGTGCCCGGGCCGGGATCATCCGGTGCGGGCGGGCGACCGGGTCGCCGTGTTGGGCACGCTCGACGAATTGCAGCAGGTGGGGATTGCGGCCCGCCACAAGGCACATGTGCCCCTGCGCAACGTGGGCTTCGCCCGACGGCTCCGACGCCGGGGCGCCACCTTGTTGGAGCACGGCAACCGGGCGCTGACCTTCGTGGCCGCCGGCCTGTTCACCCTCATCGTGGCGGCCACCGTCATCCTGCACTTCACCTATCAGGACGCGGGCAGCCACCAGCACCTTGGTTTCCTGGCGTCGCTGTACTTCACCGTCGAGACCGTCTCGACGGTCGGGTTCGGCGACTACACCTACGCTCATCAGAGTGCATGGCTCAAGGTCGTCGGGATCGTCATCATCATGCTCGGAGTGGCGCTGGTCTCGACCGCCTTCGCGCTCTTCACCAACATCTTGGTGAGCCGGCGGATCGAGCGGTCACTGGGTCGGCGGGAAGTGCCCGGCATGGTCGACCATGTCGTCGTGATCGGTCTGGGCTCTGTCGGCATCAGTGTGGTTCGCGGGCTGGTCGCCGAAGGCCAGCGCGTCGTCGTCATTGAGCGAGATGCCGGCAATCGGTACCTGTCCCAAGCTCGCGCGCTTGGTGTGCCGGTCGTCATTGCCGACGCCACGCAGTCACAGACCCATCGCATGGTCAACATGGACGATGCCGTAGCCGTGGCCGTGCTGACCAGCGCCGACCTGACCAATATTGAGACCGGCCTTTCCATCCGCGAGTCGCTCGGGGAGCGTTGGGAGAAGGTCCCCGTCGTCCTCCGGGTCTTCGATCGCGAGTTGGCCCACATGATGGAGCAGAGCTTCGGGTTTCGCTATGTCCGTTCCACCTCGGCCCTGGCCGCTCCGTGGTTCGTCGGCGCTGCCCTCGGCCTCGACGTCTTGAGCACCTTCTACGTGGACCAGGAGCCGTTCCTGGTCGGACGGGTCTCGGTGGCCCCCAACGGCGGACTGCAAGGCCTGGCCATGAAGGACCTCTCCACGCGCACCCGCGTGATCGCTCTCAGCCGGATGGCGGCCGGAGGTGAGCTGGAACACCCGCCCCGGCGCGGCACGCGCTTCGCCGGCGGCGATGAGGCCTACCTGTTGGGGCCCTACGAAGAGCTCCTGCGCGTCCTGCAGCGTGACCAGACAAAGGCATGACTTCGGCACTCGTCAGGTCGTTGGAACGTGAGGCTCTCACCCATAGGCACCACAAGGCGAAGCAGCCAGGGTTACGATCCACTGAATGCCCTGGCCGTCGAACCAGACGTTCGACCGAATGTAGTGGCGTCCCACGCCGCTCCTCGAATTCTCAGGTGGGTCTGGTTCCTCGTCCCAATCGCTGCCGCTGCGCTCGCGCTATGGCTAGTCACGCTTCCGAGTGGGTCCAAGCGAGCGACGTCGTCGGGATCGTCGGCGTCGGCCCTGACTGATCCACCCCCGACGACGCCAACCTCGGCGGCAACTACCCACTCGCCTCCCCCGTCGTCACGGCCGCTAGCGGGCCTGGTGGTCGGCATCGATCCCGGCCACAACGGAGACAACTACACCGATCCGTCCTTCATCAATCAGACCGTCTTCAACGGTCGCTCATCAGAGAGCTGCGACACCACGGGCACGGCAACCGACTCCGGCTACACCGAGGCGATGTTCAATTTCCAGGTGGCAACGTACCTGGCTGCCGACTTACGGGCTGAGGGTGCCCACGTGATCCTGACCAGAACGTCGAACACCGGGGTCGGGCCCTGCGTCAATCAGCGGGCGGCCATCATCAACAATGCGCACGCCGACATCGCCATCGATATCCATGCCGACGGTGGGCCCGCGACGGGTCGGGGCTTCACCATCTTCGAACCGGTCGCGTTTGGGCCGAACGACACGGTGATCGGTTCCTCGGAAGCGTTCGGGAACGCCCTGAAATCGTCGTTCCTGGCGGACACACCGATGCCCATCAGCACTTACGACGGCACGAACGGGCTTTCGTTCCGCGACGACCTGGCCGGCTTGAACCTGGCCACCGAGCCGAAGGTGCTGATCGAATGCGGGAATATGCGCAACGCCACCGACGCCGCCCTCCTCGTCACGCCGACCTTCCAAGAAGACGCCGCCACTGCGATGGCGCAGGCCATCACCACCTCCTTGACCACGTAAATGAGCCTTCCCCCGGCCCAGGCCATGACGGAGTCGGCACCGAGCAGTGACGGCCAGACCCCGACCCGGACCTGGTGGGGTCCCTGGTGTGTGGTGACGATGGCAGTGGTGTGGGGACTGTGGAATCTGCGCGCCGAGCTGACCGCAGTCCCCTACCTCGACGACAGCTCGATTCATGAGCAGATGGTCCGCTTCGCCGCGGCTCGGATCGCCCTGGGACACTCCCCACTGACCAGTTGGTTTCCCTACCTGGGCCTCGGATCGCCCCAGTTCCTCCACTACCAGAGCCTGCCGTCCATGGTCGACGGGCTGATCGGCAACGTCGCCAACCCGGACACGGTCTTCCGCTGGTCCTTGTACCTGCTGTGGGCCCTGTGGCCATTGTCGATCTATTGGTGCGCCCGCTTGTTCCGCCTCAGCCGGTGGACCGCCGCCGCCGCCGCCGCCGTAGCCCCCTTCCTGGTCTCGGTGGCGGGGATCGGGTACGAGACATCGGCCTACGTATGGGCGGGCTACGGGGTGTGGACCCAACTGTGGGCGTCGTGGACTCTCCCCCTCGCCTGGGGCTTCACGTACCGCGCCCTGTCGAACCGCCGCGCCATCTTTCCCGCCGTCTTCTTCACCGCGCTCACGGTCGCCCTGCATTTCGAAACCGGGTATCTCGCCTTCATTCCCCTGGTGATCTGGCCGTTTCTTATCCCCTCTGACCGTGTCCGGCGCCTGCAGGTCTCGCTTGTCATCGGCGTGGCGTCGGCGCTCTCCACTGCCTGGGTCATCTTCCCGGTCATCGCCCAATCCCACTGGGCCGCCCAGAACCAGATTCTCAGGCTGACCCCACTCGAGAACGGTTACGGCGCCCGCCAGGTGATGGGCTGGCTCATCTCGGGCCAGCTCTTCGACAAGGGTCGCCTGGCGGTCGTCACCATCTTGATGGTCCTCGGGATCGCCTGGTGCATCGTACATTGGCGCGCCAGCGTTGCCGGCCGGGCCTTGGTGACCATCTGGACGCTGACCCTGTTGATGACCTTTGGACGGACCACCTTCGGCTCCCTCTATGCCCTCCTCCCCGGAAGCAGCGACATCTTCATTCGACGATTCCAAATGGGCGTCCAGCTCTCCGGGATCCTCTTGGCCGGCATGGGACTCGTCTGGTGGGGCCAGCTGGTCCGGGCCGCCTTGGCGCAATGGTCACCACCGGCGCAAGCGTGGCTCAACTCCGGCTCCGCCGGTAATAACCTCTCCATCCTCCTGTGCATCATGGCGCTGGTGATCCTCCTCGCACCGGCCTGGCGAGAGCTCGATGCCTATGACGCGCACAACGCGCACAACGTTGCCCTGCAGGCGGCGGCCGACACCCAGAGCGAGCAGCCGGTCGATCAGCTGCTCTCCTACGTGCGGGCTCATCCAAGAGGGCGTGTCTATGCCGGCCTGCCGACGAACTGGGGGATGAATTTCCTCGTGGGTGCGGTACCGGTCTTCAAGTACCTGGAGAGCCGGGACATTGACGAGGTCGGCTACACCTTGAGGACTGCGTCACTGATGACCGATCCCGAGTACTTCTTCGACCAGGAGAATCCCGGTGACTACGTCCTCTTCGGCGTGGGATACATGCTCCTGCCCAACGGCCAGAATCCACCGGTGCCGGCGGGCATGGTGGCCTGTCTCAGCAACTACTGCCTGTGGCGTCTTCCGTCGTCTGGCTACGTGCACATGTATGACACCACCGGGATCCTCACTGCCACCAGAGCCGATGTCGGCACGCAAAGCGTGCCCCTCCTGCGTTCCAACTTCCCCTCCGAGAACCGTGCGCTGACGGTGGCGTTCAACGGGCAGCGTGCGGCCCCGGTGACGGCCCAACGTCAAGAGGACCTCAGCGGTGCGCCCGGGAGGGTGGCGGCAGAGCGCGATGACATCGCCGCCGGCCATGTGAGAGCAACCGTGGCGGTGCGCCGGACGTCAGTCGTCGTCCTCAGCGCATCATTTGACCCCGGCTGGTCGGTGACGGTCGACGGCCGAGCCGCCCCCGCCATCATGATTGCCCCCGCATTGGTCGGGGTGACGGTCTCCCCCGGGGTGCACCGGGTCGAGTTCCACTACGTCGGATTCGGCTCCTATGACCAACTCTGGATCCTCTCGATCGCCGCGTTGGCGCTGGTGGCACTGGGACCCACTCTCTGGAGGTCCATCCGGCAGGGGTAAGGGCAGATGACCTACTGCTGGTAGCCCTCGACGGTGTCGGTGGACCGGGGATGCACCTCGTCGGGATCTCGGCCGGCATGGCGCTTGGCCCGGCGCTGGCGCAGGGTGTCCCAGAGTTGGTCCAGCGTCACCTCGAGCGCCCGCAGGCGCTCCCGCTCACGCGCCGAGAGCCCCTCTCCGATGTGGGCTTCCTCCAGGCTTTGCTCTTCAGCCGCCAGCGCGCTGATCCGATCCACGATCTCCTGATCGTCCATTGGCACCTCCTATCTGTGTGACCCCTGCTGGGCCAGCCCGGACTTAGGCGACCGCGCCCAATTCTTGCCCGAATCCGCCTGCCGCGTCCATCCCGGACAGGGCCGGAGTAAGGACGTCGGCGATGGTGGCGGCCAGGTGGAACGTCATGACCTGGCGCACCTCCTCGGGGACATCCTCAAGGTCGGGCCCATTGCGCTCGGGGAGGATGACCTCGGTCAGCCCGGCCCGGTGCGCCGCCAGCACCTTTTGCTTGACCCCGCCAATGGCCAACACCCTTCCCTGCAGGGTGACTTCGCCGGTCATCCCGACAGCGGGGCGGACCGGCACGTGCCGGAGGAGGCTGACCAGTGCCGTCGTCATGGTGACGCCGGCCGACGGTCCGTCCTTCGGCACGGCCCCGGCGGGCACGTGCAGGTGGAAGCGCCGACCCCCGAAGGCCCCGGGGTCGATCCCGAGCTCGGCCGCGTGGGAGCGGACGTAGGACAGGGCGATCTCGGCCGACTCCTTCATGACATCGCCCAATTGGCCGGTCAGGGTCAAGCCTTCGGGCCCGTCTGACACGCTGGCTTCGACAAAGAGGACGTCTCCCCCGGCCCCGGTGACCGCCAGCCCGGTGACCACGCCGGGGACGCTCGTGCGATCAGCCGCCTCGAAGAAGAAGTGGGGTCGGCCCAGCCAACCACGCACATCCGAGGTGTCGACCGTTACCGGTGCCTCGAGAGCACCGCCGGCCAATTTGGTCGCCACCTTGCGCAGGAGCCGGCCAAGTTCACGCTCCAGTGAGCGCACCCCGGCCTCCCGGGTGTAGTCGGCCACGATGGTCCGCAACGCATCGTCGCTTATCTCCACCTCTTCGGCACGCAGTGCGGCCCGTGCCAGTTGACGCCCCACCAGGTGGTGCCGGGCGATCGAGACCTTCTCGGACTCGGTGTACCCGTCCAGCCGTATGACCTCCATCCGGTCCAAGAGGGGACCTGGAATGGTGTCGACCACATTGGCGGTGGTGATGAACATCACCCGAGACAGGTCAAGGTCGACTTCGAGATAGTGGTCACGGAAGGTGTGGTTCTGCGCCGGATCGAGGACCTCCAGCAGGGCCGACGAGGGGTCACCCCGGAAATCGGCTCCGATCTTGTCAACCTCATCGAGCACGATGACCGGGTTCATTGTCCCGGCCTCGCGCAGCGCCCTCACCAGGCGGCCCGGCTGCGCGCCGACGTAGGTCCGGCGATGGCCGCGGATCTCCGCCTCGTCCCGCACTCCTCCCAACGACACCCGGACGAACGCGCGGCCGAGTGCTGAGGCTACCGACTCACCGAGCGATGTCTTCCCCACTCCGGGCGGACCGACCAGGGCGAGGATGGCCCCAGACCCACGGCCGTCGAGTGGCACCAAGCCACGTTCCGACTGGAGCTTGCGGACGGCGAGGTGTTCGAGGATGCGCTCCTTGACGTCGTCGAGCCCATCGTGATCCCCGTCCAGGATGCGCGTCGCGTCGGCGATATCCAAGCGGTCATCGGACTCGACACCCCACGGGATCTCCAGGACCGTGTCGAGCCAGGTGCGTATCCACCCGGACTCGGGGCTCTGCTCACTGGTTCGCTCGAGCTTGTCCACCTCGCGTTGCACAGCCACCCGCACATGCTCGGGCAGATCACGCTCCGCCAGCTTGGACCGGTAGTCGTCTGGCTCCGCGTCGTCGCCCTCTCCCAGGTGACCCAGCTCCTTGCGGATCGCCTCGAGTTGACGGCGCAACAGGAATTCCCGTTGCGTCTTCTCCATGCCCTCCTCGACATCGGACTTGATGCGCTCGCGCAACGTCAGATCGGCCAAGGTGTCGCGCGCCCAACCCAGGACCAGGCGCAATCGTGCCTCCACGTCGAGCGTCTCCAGCACCTCCACCTTCTGGGACAGCGACAGGTCAGGTGAGTAGCCCGACACGTCGGCCAGGCGGCCCGGCTCGCTGATCTCGCGCAGTTGGTTGGCGATCGACCCGGCACCCCGGCTGAGAAGAATGTTCTCCAAGACGGCCCGGTATTCGCGGGCCAGCTCGTCGATGGCCGCCGTGGCGACCCCTTCCTCAATCGGTTCGGCCTGCACCCACAGGGCGTCACCGGTCCCGGGCACCCCCGTCCCGATGGTGGCCCGGCGGTCGCCCCGGATGGCCACCGCGGTCAGCCCACCGGGAAGGGCCCCTTCTTCCATGACCTCGGCAATCACGCCCACACTGGCGTAGCGGCCCTCAATGTGCGGCACCAGCAGCACACGACCCCCGGCAGACCGGGCGGCATCGACGGCAGCGCGGGCCTGGTCGGACTCCAGGGCCATGGTGAAGACCATGCCCGGCAACACCACCCCTGACTTGAGGGGGAGCAACGGGAGTGTCACATTTTCATTCGTCACGATCTGTCCTCTTCACGTCGTCGGCATTCCTCTGACTGATCAACCATTTACCCCGTGTTCTGATTCCCGGGCCCGACACCCGGGCCCTGCGAGCGCGGCGACCGAGAGAGAAACGGCGCCTACGCTGGGGCGGTGGACGGCACGGCCCTCATGAACGACCCCGGCCTCACGGGTTCCCTCACTCCACAGGGCGCGCCGGGCGTGACGCTGGCCCCGGTCCGCCCTGACCAGGAGCTCGACGAGGGTGACCACGACCGTATGGCCCACATTGTGCTGGAGGGCTACACCCCCAAAGAAGGTGAATTCGTGTCCACCGGCCCCAGCGTGGTGGAGGGCATCGTCAACAGGACCGCCGTTCGGGCCCTGTGCGGCAAGGAGTGGGTGCCCGGGCGCAATCCCTCGCGCTTCGGGCTGTGCCCGACCTGCAAGGAGATCGCCCAATCCATGGGATGGAAGCTCCCGGCCAATTGATCCGGCCCTGACAATCCGTGTAAGTCGCACCGCAAGGCGTGGCGGGTAGGCACGTTCTCCACATGTACGCACCCAGAGGGTACGTATGAAGTACCTCTAATCCCTAAAGAGAAACGGCCCCTCCCACTTCCCCTGTGGTCAGGGGCCTTTCTCTTTGGCTGGCGAAACCACCGCCATCACCTCCGCTGGGGGATTGCACCCCTGCCGGTTTGGGGTGCAGTTGCGTTCGAATGAAATTGAGGAACGTGGCGCGCTCCTCCTTGGTCTCGACGCGGTGGCGCTCGGGTCCTCATGGAAGTGGAGGAAGGCCTTCGACTTGCGAGAGAAGACCTCACGCTTCTTCTCCACGAGGCTCGAGAGTGGCCGGAGATCCTGAAGGAGCGACTCGAGCTGGTCAATGGCATCCTGGCCGGCCTGCTTCAGCGTGGACATTGTAGGGACTCACACCCAGAACGCTCTTCACCCGATGCGGTGATTTGTTCAGGTGCGTCGGACGGTGGGCCGGTGGGATTTTGTGAGGGGAATCTCCATTCCGACCTGACCGAATCTCACCCAGGCGCAATCAACTCCTCATGATCCGTGAATTGGGGTACTCGCGGTTGCACGCCGGTTGCGGTGACCCGGTTCGCTCGCGGATCCGGCGTTCACCGGTTTACGATTGAGGCCTAGAGGGACGGTCGGGACAGGGGATCGGGGATTCGTCATGCCATGTGGAGGGGGCGATAGGGGGGCCTCCTGGCGCGGTCGCGAAGTTGCGCCGGTCGCCCCGAGGTCATCCGGACAGGACTGCCCGCGAGTCAAGGCCTCCAGATGACAACCGTGATCCCGCCTACCGTCGACCTGCCCGATCTCGGATCGGCGCCGATCGGTGGCCGGTACGAACTGACGACCCTGCTGAAGCGAGGCAATGGCATCGACACGTACGCGGGCCTGGATCTCGCCTCCCGGTCAAAGGTCATCGTCAAATCGGTCTCCACGTCGACGGTCTCGACAGCAATGCGCATGCGGCTGGAGCACGAGGCCAGGGTCTTGGAGCACCTCGACTTCGGGCGATACCGCCGAGTTCTCTGGAGCGGGCAAGAGGGTGAGTACTTCTTCCTGGTGCAGCCCCGCTTAGAAGGTCGGAGACTGAGCGAACTTATCGAGGACGGCGCTCTCTCAGTGGATGCGACACTGCGGATCGCGACCTGTGTGCTGGAGACCATGCAGATTGCGCATGAGAAGGACTTGCTCCATCGCGATATCAAACCGGCCAACATCCTGGTCCAGGGGGATCGCCTCGTTGCGTCGGCGGAGCTGATCGACTTTGGGTTTGCCCGCAGCAGTGAGCTCCACGCGTCCGTGCGGGACGACCCGGTCGGGACAGTTCGCTACATCGCACCCGAAGCGGCCGGCCTGATAAAGGTCGGCGTCGACCAGCGTGCCGACCTGTACTCGCTCGGCATCGTGCTCTTCGAATGCCTTGCCGGTCACGTCCCGTTCAGCGGCACCACGGTCGGCGAGGTCCTACTTCAGCACCTCAACGTCGAGGCGCCACAGCTTCGTTCCATGGGCCTGGCCGTCCCGCGCTCGCTTGATGGGGTCCTCCAGCGGATGCTGGCCAAGGATCCCGGAGAGCGCTATCAATCCGCATCTTCGGTCCTGGCCGACCTCAGTGAGATCGGCGCGGAGCTCGCGGCCGGTCGTGACGAGCCATCGGTCACCCCTGGGCTCCACGATCGCCGGCACGTGCTCGCCGAGCCGTCTTTCGTTGGGCGGACCCCCGAGCTCCAGACCTTGACCAGCCTGCTCAATGCGCGGGGCGCAGCGGCCGGAGGCCTGGTCCTGGTCGAAGCCGAATCAGGCGCAGGCAAGACACGGCTGCTCGACGAGCTGGCGCTGCAGGCAGGCCGCCTCGAGTGCTGGGTGCTGCGAGGCCAGGGCGTGGACCAGGCCGCCCAACTTCCATTCGAGATGCTCCACGGCATAGTGGATGCCGTCGTCGACGCCGAGTCCGACCCATGGCTGGAAGATGGACTCCGAGCGTATCTAGGCGACCGGGCCGCAGCAGCGGCGGCGGCCCTTCCGGCTCTGGCCGAAGTCCTGGGACCCGTGGACCAGGTGGCTCTCGGGCCGGAGGCGTACGGCGAGACTCGCAGCATCGACGCCCTCGCCATGCTGCTCGACGCACTCGGACAGGGCGCCCGTCCGGCGCTGGTCATCCTGGACGACTGCCAATGGGCCGACGCTATGACCATCGCTCTCCTGGCCAGATGGCAGTCCCGCCGGGACGAGCAACGCGGAGGGCGTGTCCTCATCGTTGCCGCTTACCGCTCCGACGAGGTACCGAAGGGCCATCCCCTGCGCCTGCTCGATCCTTCGGCGACCGTCCCGCTCAACCCGTTCGGCCCGCTCGAGATTGAAGCTCTGTGCACCTCGATGGCCGGACCCCTGCCCGCCGAAGCGGCGTCCACGATCGTGCGCCTCGCTGAGGGCAGCCCGTTCATGGCCTCGGCCATCCTGCGCGGCATGGTCGAGACGGGAGCGTTGCGCGACTCGGCTGAGGGCTGGGAGATAGATCCCGGTCCCATGCGGGACGTCCAGACCTCCCGTCGGGCCGCGCTCTTCCTGTCCAGACGGTTCGAGTTGATGGCTCCTGAAGCACTGAATCTCCTCATCTCCGGCGCGGTCCTGGGCAAGGTGTTCGACCTGACCCTGGCCGTCTCGCTTTCCGGGCAGTCGGCTTCTGAGGTGACCTCGACGCTGAGCGATGCCCGTCAACGGCAGATCCTGTGGATCGACGAAGTCGAGAACAGGTGCTCGTTCACACATGACAAGCTCCGCGAGACGCTGCTGGGCCGTCTCGGTCCGGCGGAGCACATGTCCCTGCACCGCCGAGCTGCCGAACTCATTGAGGGCAACGACCGGGACCGAGTCTTCGAGCTCGCGTACCACTTCGACGCCGCGGGCGAGCCCGGGCGGGCACTTCCCTACGCGCTCGGCGCCGCCGAGCTCGCTCGTGGCCGGCACGCACTCGATGTTGCCGCCGCCCACTACCGCATTGCCGAGCGCGCCATGAGCGATCCACGCGCTGCACACGATGACGAGATCTCGGCCCGCATTGCCGAGGGCCTGGGTGACATCCTGACCCTTCAGGGTGACTATGCAGAAGCCGCCGGACACCTCGAACAGGCACTGACACTCACGACGGACCCCATCGGCCGAGCGGTGATCGACGGCAAGCTCGGGAACATCGCGTTCAAGAGAGGTGACCAGGCACAGGCGCGGCGCTATTTGGAAGGAGCGCTACGCGACCTCGGCCGATGGGTTCCCCGCCACGGATTGTCGAGGCTCCTCGCCACGCTCGGCCAGGTGTGGGTGCAGATCCTCCACACCGCGGCACCGCGGTTGTTCCTCGCCCGCCGCTCCACGGTCGGCGCAGAGCGTGAATTCGCGGCCATCCGCATCTACAGCCGCCTGGCGTACGTCTACTGGTTCAGTGCCGGGAAGATCCCCTGCGCATGGGCCCACCTGCGGGAGATGAATATGGCGGAGCGCTATCCGCCGAGCCCGGAGCTGGCTCAGGCCTACTCCGAGCACGCCCCGGTGATGACGATGATTCCGTGGTACGCCCGAGGATTGGCCTACACCAAACGATCCCTGGAGATACGGCGTGAACTGGGTGACACTTGGGGAATCGGGCAGTCGTTGAGCTTTTTGGGCGTCGTCCTCTACGCGTCTTCGCGTTATCGCGAATGCATTGAGGCGTGCCGGGAGTCGGTACGCCTCCTGGAGCGTACGGGCGATCGCTGGGAACAGAACACGGCCACATGGCACCAGGTCTTTAGCCACTACCGATTGGGCGAGCTCCAGACGGCATTCGAACTGGCTCAAGAGCTCTACGTCACAGCCAATGCGATCGGCGACACCACGTCGGCCGGGATCGCACTCAGCGGCTGGGCACGATCTGCGATCGGGCAGGTTCCTGAGAACTTGGTGGCCACCGAGCTCGGGCGCGACCTAGATGACGCCCACACAGCGACAGAAGTCAGGCTGGCCGAAGCGGTACGCCTGCTCTATGCGGGTGAGCCAGCACAAGCGGTGGAGCGGCTCAATGAGGCGTGCGGGATCATTCGGGCGGCCGGACTGCGCCAGGAGTACATAGCCCCCGTCAGGCCCTGGCTTGCCACGGCGCTGCGGATGCAGGCCGAGGCCGCGGACACGTACCAGCCCAAGACCCGTGAGCAGCTGCTCCGCCGTGCGGCCCGGGCGGCGCGCCAGGCTGATCGCCTGTCGCGTTCTTATCGCAACAACCGTCCCCATGCGCTGCGCGAGCGTGCCCTGATTGCCGGTTTGCGGGACCATCCGGTCAGAGCCGCCCGTTTCATCGCCCGCAGCCTGGCCGTGAGCGAGCACCAAGGCGCGGCATACGAGTCGGTTCTCACCCGGGCGGCAGCGGCACAACTGGCCCTGGCCCGCGGACAGGCGGGAGCAGACGCCGACTTCGCACTCGCTGAAGCCGATCGCCTCAACCTGGAGCCACACCCACTGGAGGAAGCGCGCTCCACGCTCTCGCTGGCCGATCAGTTCGAGAGGCTCCTCCATGTCGGAAGGCGAATCGGTGCCGCGTCGTCGGCATCGGCCATTTACCAAGAGGTGCACGAAGCCGCCGTGCAGCTCCTACGCGGCGATCAATGCAGTGTCATCCGGACCAGTGAAGAGTTGAGCGCTGCCCCATCAAGCGAGTTAGCGGAACTCGCACCCAAGATCAGCAACAGCATGATGGCACAAGCGATCGAATTGCAGGCTCCAGTCGTCTTCAGTCCGATGGACGATGTGGACACGACGGACAGCATGATCATGGCCGAGCTTCGCTCCGTGCTGTGTGCGCCTATTGTCTGCGACGGGCACGTGGTGGCCTGTTTCAATGTGACCCACCATCAGGTGAACCACCTATTCGGCGACGTCGAAGTACAACTGGCCGAGTTCATCGCCACGCTCGCCGGCGCCGCGCTCGAGCATGTGGCCGGAAGCGAGACCCGCTTCCGCTCCCTCGCCCAGAACTCGTCCGACGTCATCACTATCGTTGACCAGAACGGCATAATCACGTACCAGAGCTCGTCAGTGGAGCAGGTGTTCGGTCTGATGCCGGAGGAGATGGTCAGCCAGACGCTCGCGTCGTGGCTGCATCCCGAGGACGCGGCGGCGTTGCTGGTTTTCCTTGAACCACCCAACCTTGGAATGTCCGCGAACAGCCTGATACGGACGCGCATGAGGCATCGCGACGGCACGTGGCGTGTCGGCGAGTCCGCGGTCAGGAACCTGTTCACCGATCCGGGTGTGGAGGGTCTGGTACTCAACACCCGCGACGCCAGCGAGAGAGTCGCTCTCGAGTCCGAGCTCCGCAGCCGTGCCCTGCACGACGCGCTCACCGGGCTGGCCAATCGTGCCCTCTTCGTGGAACGAGTCGATGAGGCATTCGCTCGCCATCTGGACCGGGGGAGAACCTCGGCGGTCATCTTCTTGGACCTTGACGACTTCAAGGCCATCAATGATTCATATGGACACGTGGTAGGGGACAGGTTGCTCGAAATGACGAGCGAAAGGCTCGAGGACTGCGTCCGCCCGGATGACATTGTCGCCCGATGGGGGGGCGACGAATTCGCAGTGCTGCTCGAAGACTCGGATGAGCCAACAGCCGAAGCGATCGTGCAACGGATCATTGCGGAACTGGAGCGTCCGTATCAGATCCAATCACTGGAGATTCTCTCCCGGGCGAGCGCAGGCGTCGCCATCACTCACAGCAGTGAGTCCTCGGCTGATCTCCTGATCGCAGCCGACCTGGCGATGTACGTCGCAAAAGCCCGGGGGAAATCACGCTACGAGGTCTTCCACGCTGAGATGCGAGACGCAGCGATCCAACGATCGGCGATCCGAGCCGATCTCGAATGGGTGCTGCAACGCAACGAACTGGCCGTGCACTACCAACCGATCGTCGATATTCCATCGGGCACCCTCATGGGATTTGAAGCTCTCGTGCGCTGGAACCATCCGACCCGAGGAGAGCTCCAGCCTGATCAGTGGATCGGGCTCGCGGAGGACAGCGGTATGATCACGGCCATCGGTACATGGGTGTTGCGGACGGCATGCGCCCAGGCCGCCCGATGGCAGCGATCCCTCGGGCGGGCACTGACCATGTCGGTGAATGTCTCGGCTCGGCAGCTCCAGAGCCCCAACCTCGTTGACGACATCTCCGATGCGCTCTGCGAATCCCGTCTCAACGCCAATTCGCTCGTTCTGGAGATCACCGAGAGCGCAATGGTCGTCGACACCGAGAGCGTGATGGGCAGGTTTGATTCCCTCAAATCACTCGGCGTCGGTCTCTCCATCGACGATTTCGGCACCGGGTACTCGTCGCTGAGCTATCTGCGCCGTTTTCCGGTGGACTATCTGAAGGTGGACAGATCGTTCGTCGCCGAGGTGGCTACCAACTCCGAGGATCTCGCCATCGTGTCGAGCATCGTCAGCCTCGGGCACTCGCTGGGACTCAAGGTGGTGGCCGAGGGGGTCGAGACCACCGACCAGCTTGCGAAGCTCTGCGACATGGGGTGCGATCAGGCTCAGGGGTACATCTGGAGTCGACCCGCGGACGCGGACAGTGTGACGGAGTGGCTGGCGTCACCCCAAGCCGGGGCCTCCCGCTCCATGATCGCCGTTTCGTGCCGGGAGCACAGCGACGTAATGTTGGATGCCACGCGAACCGTACTTCCGGTTCACGCCTAGCGGCGATTCAACCCCCGGTCGGACTCCCCTGCGTACGTCGCCCGGTCGGTCCTTGACATGATCTCCTCGGCGGACTCGGCGTCCTGAGCCACCGCGACACTTATCGTGAGCAAAAGTTGATGGACGAGTTATGGGACACTGATCGTTCTCTGGAATCGTCGCACTCTCGCGCGGCAGCGCCGCCAGGGACTAGCGCGTGCGTTGTTCTGTTCGCGAGTGCCCTTGACGACGCTTCGAGGATAAACCCGGAGCGCGATGACCCAAAGCCCGTATCCGCCAGTTTTGGGGAAAGGAAAGCTACTGTGCGCAGAGGAGCTGTCGAGCTCAAACGCAGTTCGGGACTCCCTATGCCGAAACGACGATCGGGGGAATTCGATGACCGGACAGCGCATGAACCGTTGGATGGGACTACTCGGCCTGGCGATATTCGTCCTGTTTTTCGTCGGGTTCGGGGTGTTGAGCGGGAACAGTCCAGGGGAAAATGCATCGGGACTGAGCGTCGTCACCTACTGGAATGCCCACCAAACGATTGGATGGGTGCAAATCCCCGTCATCGGCCTCGGACTTGCGCTGATGGTCCTCTTCGTCAGCCAGTTGCGTGATGTCCTGCATGGCGCCGCGGACAACCGTGGACCCCTCCCGAGTGTCGTATACGCCGCTGGGATCATCTTCGTGAGTGATCTTGTCGTCGCGGGGGGCCTACTCCATATCCCGCTTCTCCTGGCGGCCCACAATCACCAGGCAAGTATCGCCCAGACCTTGAACTTCCTGAGCGCCAACAACGAGCTACTACTCCTCTTCGGGATGGCCCTGCTGACGCTGTCCACCGGCCTGGCCATCCTCACCGGCACCTTGCTCCCCAAGTGGCTTGGGTGGGTCTCCATCGTGGTCGGTTTGGTGTGTTGTGCCGGACCGCTCGAATTCTTCGGGTTTGTTGCTGGTCTGATATGGCTCCCGGTCCTGGGCTTTGTGATTCGGGCAAAGACAAAGACTTCGGCGCAGCCCGCCTGAAGCCAAAGGAGGCCGGGGATATTGGGCCACCGCCTGACCTGCTCCCGGTCGATGAGTCGCGGCAGAGTCTCCGCCAACTGAGCCCGCCAGAATCCGAAGAGCCGGTGCTCCCCCTACCCACCTTGACCGGCGACGACGCCGGGGAAAGCTCCGGGGGAGAGACTCGAACTCTCAACCTAGCGGAGGCCCTGGGGCAGGAACCTGAACAGCACCTACTTGAGTAGTCCCAGGTAAATGGCGATGCCGGGTATCCGAGAGGGACCGCTGGTTACCCCCCATTGCCTTTCACTCGCGCATGTAGCGCGCACGACGCTTGATCCTTCTGAACGTCTCGATTCAACTAGAAGAGTTCGAGCCAATGTGTCGACCGAAGTAAATGCGGTACACCACCGAGGTGCCGAACCGTGCCACACTCCCGGCGTTATACATGTGATCCGT
>PNAT01000049.1 GCA_003169675.1 Acidimicrobiaceae bacterium | reverse complement strand
GACTTTCTCGTGGCCACGGACACTTTGTGAGATCACCGATCGGATCTAGCGTCACTCCCCCGTCTCCTCCTGTCCCATGACCTCGGATTCATCCTTGTCCGATCGCCGGTCTCGTGTCGACCTCCTGCGGACCGTCAAGGGAAGTGGGACTTCGATGACGGCGCTACACCCCTCCTCCAGTGGAACGGGAGCCCAGGAGGGTGCTCTTCTCAACAGACGCGAAAGCGCCCGTCCCACAAAACGACGGGGATCGGGCGCTCTCCTCAAGTTGTCATCTGAGAACAGAACGGCCTGAGGAAATGGCACTCAGGAGAGCATCCTTGCCCCTAACCGTTGCAACGCTCCGGATTCGAGCCGCTTGCCTGGTCTCTGGCTGGCCTACGGGGATTCCTCCCGTACAATCCTCTGCCTTTCGATCTCAGAACGGGTCACCTTGCCTACATCGCATAAGCGCCTCCTTCGGGATCCTCGGGGATCCTCCATTGAAATGGTAGAAGTGGTCGGCCACCTCGGTAAGTGCCTAAAGACCCAATTGATGCCGAGCCACCCGGCTTCCTTGCGATGAGGTGGAGCATGTCCCAGGCCTCTGGTCATCGTCGGCTCCACGTACGACCGCTCAGGACTTGTCGGCCTCGAAGACTTCGGTGAAGAGGGCGCCCTGAGCCGCACCGGCGCCGGACCTGCCTCCACCACGGCCGCGCAGGACGAAGGCGATGGCAAAAGCGAGCAAGGCACCGGCCAGAGTTCCCGCGACGTAGACCCAGTAGCCGGTGAAGGTGGTGCTCACCAGGTCCGGCCCCAAGGTGCGGACCGGGTTCATGGAGGCACCGGAGATGGGGCTTGTTGGGTGCAAGTATTGGAAGGAACGTGTGACCAGGGAAAACGGCCTTCGTTGTGGTTGCCATTACTACCTTCGGTGGCAACGGCGAAGTCTCGATGAGCAGTCCACCGCCCTCGGAGTGACCACGGTGCTCCGGTATCCCACCGTCGGTGCTACCCCTCATTTGCTCTTCGCTGACGAGCAGGTCAGATGGCCAATCGAATATTTGTGCCCAACAGGCTTCATCCCAGGTCAGGCTACAGATCCACGGTGGGCGCGCAACCTTTGTTGCCCGCCTATAGAACGCGTTCTCTTGGATGTACCCCTTCTGACCAGGACCGATGTATAGTTACCCCGGAGGCCTTTCCATTTCCAGGAAGAGGATGCCATGGGTGGCCAGGCTGATCTCGCCGGACCGTAGCGACCAGCTGCCGCCCCCGACCAGGGCCACGATGCACGCACTGTGATGTGGGGCCCGGAACGGCGGGCGGCTGACCAGCACACCGTCGGGCAGGGCGCACCCGGCGGCGGAACTCCACGCCGAACACCAGCCAGACAGCACCCAAGATGACCTCCTGCCCCAGTGTTGCCCATGGAGCCGTACGGTCCAAGGTGGTCAGCCGGCTTTCGTTGGTCGTGGCAGTACCAAGGCGCTCGACAACCACACGAGAGGGGCTCATGTCCTCGTCTCGGTGATTGCCCCGGGTGCTCCACTCTAACCCCGCGTCTCCACCGTCAGCGGCGGCGATATCAGGCGACTTGCACGCCCCTATTCCACCAGGCCGGGTTCGTCGCAGCCTGTTCGACCAACCAGGAGAAGTGGTGCTTCGCCGAAAGACGCATGAGCGGTAGGGTCGCAAGGCCCACCAGTGCCCACGGTCGGTCGCTCCGAGGGATCTCACGAACAACCGAAATCGCCGACGCTGCGCCCCACATGTACAGGAGCGTGTTGTAGGCGGGGAGTCGGGAAGCACCAAGGCCCTCAGCCTCGGTTAGGACTGGTAAACCCAGGTTGCTCCGTCGCCATGGCCAAAGGAGGAAATGGACGATCGCTGCCCCGAATGCCGCCCCGGACCACACGGCCAGCAGCCTGTCCCAGCGTTTGCTCCCCCTCCCTGCCAGTGTGACCCAGACAGGAATTTGCGTTCCCCAAAGGGCACCAGCTCCAACGAGACCCAGCTCAGGTTGCAAAACAAGCCCGATGGCGTTGGACAACTCGAAACCATGGTGGGCAGCAGTGAGGGCGGCCGTCAATACCGTCCATGGTCGTTGCAGTTTCCGATCGGTTGTTGTCGCCACCATGATTATCATTTGACACACGTCGCAGCGCCCTTGCCAAGGGTGCCACCCTTGACGTCAAGGTGGTGCTGGCACTCCCTTCCGCCAAACGTGTGATCGAATGAAGTCCCGCTGAAGGGCACACGATACGTGCAGCCGATACCGGGCGGGTTCTGGGCATCTCCAATCAGTCGGATAGGTGGGCTGGTTGGGCACTACCGCGATGGCCAAGAACTGGTGTGTCCTCAAGCGGTCAACGCAACGGCCAGGGCAACCCACTCGTGAGGAGCGCGGCGCGGACTCGGTCGCGCGACTCGCGCACCGCTGCGTCGGGCCGGCCGACGATGGTGAACCCAGGGAGACCGTTGGAGATGTGGATTTCCATTGAGACGGGACGACCGACGGCCCCGGACACAGTGGCCGATGCAACCGCAGCGAGCATGCGCACCTCCTTGGCGAAATTGACCGATGTGGGTGGGGGCGTCGGTGGTGTGCGCGCCCCGAGCACGTGGAGCGTGCCAATAGGAAACGGTCGATCACGCCGGAGGGAGTTCCGCCACTTCTGTTGTGAACGCTAAACAGAACCGTTTAGTAATGGGAGAGATACCCACAACCAGGGAAACACCCTTTCAAACAACGGACCGGTCAGGAAAGACGATCGATCTCATCTTAAAAACAGATATAGGACAGGGTGACGATATGTTCGACAGATGGAGCACGTATCATGGGTGGAGCAGGCGGTTCACGCCTGGGATGGAAGGAGCTCCCCATGGAGACACCAGATCTCGTCCGCATCTCCGACCTTGATCTCTTCGCTGACTGCACCAAGTCGGAGTTGCGCAAGCTTGAATCGCTCATGACGTACGTCCGGGTACCCAAGGATCGAGTACTGATGCGCCAGGGACGCCCGGCAAACGAGTTCATCATCATCGGCCGGGGCAGCGCCCGCGTCTCTCGGAAGACTGGAAACACCGTGGCCAGGGTGGCCGACGTCGGGAGTGGCGAATTCCTAGGCGAAATGGGGCTGCTCACTGGGACACCCCGGTCGGCCACGGCGACCGCCACGACCGACCTCGCGCTCTACGCCAGTTCCGCCAGCGAATTCAGGTCGATCCTTGAGATTGCTCCATCCGTGGCCGACAAGGTTGTCCGCACGTCCATCGCCCGTGCGGCGAACTTGGAACTCGCCGCCTGACCTTTCTCGACTCAGGAGGCGGGCTTTTCCTTCAGCTCTCCGGCGGAGGTGCCTGCGTCCGCCCCACCCCGCAACGTGGAGAGCAGCACCTCGGCCGCCCCCATGAGGCTGGTCGCCTCGTAGGGCACCACGACCTTGGCGTTGTCCGACGCCGCGATCTCCTGCAGCGCCTTGAGTTGTAAAACGGCCAGGGTGCGCGGGTTGATGGTGGCCGTGTCGAGCGAGGTCAGGCGGCCGGCCTCGCCTTCGCCGCGCAGGAGGAGGGCCTTCTTCTCGCCCTCGGCCTGGAGTTCGAGCACCTTCATCTCCGCCTCGGCCCGCAGGATGGCCGCCTGCTTGGCCCCCTCGGCCTCGAGCACGGCGGCCTGCTTGCGGCCGCCGGCGCTGTTGATGGCCGACTGCTGCTCTCCCTCGGACTTGAGTATGGCAGCCTTCTTGTGCTGCTCGGCCTCCTTCTGCTCGGACATGGCCTGCACCACATTGATGGGTGGGGTGATGTCGAGAATCTCAATCCGGTTGAGCCGCACGCCCCACTTCACGGTGGCGTCGGCCATATGGTCCTGCATGCGGCTGTTGATGGTCTCGCGCTCGGACAGGGCCTGGTCCAGTGACAGCTCGCCGAAGACGGCGCGCAGCGCGGTGCGGGAGAGCTGGTCGACGGCCAGAACGTAGTCGTTGATCTCGAAGAGGGCCGACTTCACGTCGATGACCTGGCAGAAGATGGTGGCGCTCACCTGCAGGGAGACGTTGTCCTTGGTGATGACGGCCTGCTGGTCCCCGGTCATGGGGAACTCTCGCATGTCGACCTTCTCCATCTTGTCCATGAAAGGGCGGAGGATCCGCATGCCCGGTTGGTCGACCGACTTGAACTGGCCGAAGCGCTTGACCACCCCGACGCTCCCCTGCTGGACGATCTTGATGCAGCGCGACATGAACCACGCGCCCAGGGCCGCGCCACCGACCACCGCCACGCCGACAATGGTTGCTACCTCAGCGGCGGAAGCGAACATGGCACACTCCTAACTGTCGGTCGCATAGACCACGAGCAGGCCCCGTTGGACGTCGGCCACGACCACATTGGTGCCCTCAATGATGGACTCGTCGGGGTCGAGGGGGATGGCGAACCATTCCTCGCCCCGGGCCCGTACCCGGCCCGGGTGGTGCTCTCCCCGGATGGCCTTGGTCACCAGCGCACTGTCGCCGACCATGCCTTGCACACCATTGAGCACAACCCCACTCTATTCAGCGGCCGATGAAGGTGGGATCCCGCTTCTGGGCGAAGGCGGCCATGGCTTCATTGGTGTCCTTGGTCGAGAAGTTGAGCGCTTGGCAGCGGGCTTCATGCTCCACCGCTTGCTCCATGGTGGACTGCCAGCTGGCGTTGAGGAGCGTCTTGGTCATAGACAGCGCCAAGGGGGGGCCGGCGGCCAGTTGGGCGGCCCAGTCGTCGACGAAGGCGTCAACCTCGGCGAGGGGGACCACCCGGTTGATGAGGCCGAGGGCCAGGGCCTCCTCGGCGCTCCACATCCCGCCGAAGAGCGCGATCTCCTTGGCCCGGGCCAGGCCCACCAGCCGGGGCAGGAGCCACGAGGCGCCATTGTCCAGCGCCAACCCGCGCCGCGAGAAGATCATCGACAGCTTGGCCCGGTCGCTGCAGACGATGAGATCGCACCCGAGGGCCAGCGAGAGACCGGCGCCCACAGCGAACCCGTCGACCTTGGCGATGGTGGGCTTGGTGACGTGGTGCAGTGCCATGGCCACGCCCCCCAGACGCCGCATGCGGGCCAGTCCGGAGCGGGTCGGGTCCGAGGCCGGCCCGTTGGGATCGGAGAGATCAGCCCCCGAGCAGAAGGCGCCGCCGGCCCCGGTCAGCACCATGGCCCGGTCCTCGGCGCGGTCCTCGACCTCCTCGAAGGTGGCCCGCAACTCGGTCAACATCACACCGTTGGCCGCGTTCTTGCGCTCGGGGCGATTCAAGGTGACGGTGACCACGCCGTCCAGGCGATCGACAATCAGGGTTTCCATGGGACCAGACCCTATGCGGCAGGCGCGTCAGAATGCACCTTCCATCACCTCGAGGTCCGGGCCGAGAAGGGACGCCACATCGAAGCGCACCTCGTCGTAGCGACCCCCGTAGCTGCGGAGATACGCCACCACGAGCCGCCGCAACCTGAGCTGTTTGGTCCGCGTCACGGCTTCGAACGGCGCACCGTGGGCGTCGCTGCGGCGGGTCTTGACCTCGCAGGCCACCAGCACGCCACCCCGGGTGCACAGGAGGTCGATCTCGCCCTGGGCACAGCGCCAGTTGCGCTCCAGCACGGTGTAGCCGTGCCCGGTGTACCAGTCCGCCGCCCGGTCCTCGCCCGCCCGGCCCAGCGCCATGTGGTGGCTCGCCATGGCGGAGAACGGTCGGGCCGGCGAGCCGCTTACAGCTCCTGGTCGGGCAGGCGCTCGATGTTCACGTCCCGGAAGGTGACCACGCGCACCGAGGGCACGAAGCGGGCCGGGCGGTACATGTCCCACACCCAGGCGTCGCGCAGCTCGAGCTCAATGCAGGCGGGGGTGGTGTCGGACCGCACGGTCAGCGAGACCTCATTGGCCAGGTAGAAGCGACGCTCCGTCTCGATGACGTAGGCGAAGACGGGCAGGACGGCTCGATACTCCTGGACCAGCCCCAGCTCGATCTCGGATTCGTAGCGTTCGAGGTCTTCCTCGCTCATCGGTCGCTGTGAGGTCCCGGGCCCTACGGCTTGGCGGTCCGCCGCTCCTTGATCTTGGCCGCCTTCCCGTGGCGATCACGCAGGTAGTACAGCTTGGCCCGGCGCACGTCGCCAAGCGTGGTGACCTCGATCTTGGCCAGGGTCGGTGAGTGCAGCGGGAAGGTGCGCTCCACGCCCACGCCGAAGCTGACCTTGCGCACGGTGAAGGTCTCCTGGACCCCGCCGCCCTGGCGCCGCATGACGGCCCCCTGGAAGACCTGGACCCGCTCCCGGCTGCCCTCGACCACCCGCACGTGCACCTTGACCGTGTCACCCGGGCGGAAGTCGGGGATGTCGTCGCGCAGGCTGTCGCGGTCGATCAGTTCAGTGGGGTGCATGGGGGGCGTCCTTCGCTCGTCCCGGCTCAGCTCTCATTGGCTCAGGGCCGGACGGGACATCGTAGCCGTGCTCGGCCAGGGTCCGCACGTCGTCAGGGCTGAGCGCCCCGGCCCTGACCAGGTGGTCCAGCAGATCAGGACGCCGGGCCGCGGTACGCACCAGCGACTCGGCCCGGCGCCACGCAGCCACCGCCCCGTGGTCCCCCGAACGCAACACGCCGGGCACCTCCCAGCCCCGGAACTCGGCCGGCCGGGTGTACTGGGGGTACTCCAGCAGTCCGTCGGCGAAGCTCTCATGGAGGGCTGAGGTTTCGTTGCCGAGCACCTCCGGCTGCAGCCTCGCCACGGTCTCCACCACGACCAAGGCGGCCAGTTCGCCCCCCGCCAGCACGAAGTCCCCCACCGACAGCTCACCGTCCACCAGGTGGTCACCGATGCGCTGGTCCACCCCCTCGTAGCGCCCGCACAGGAGCGAGAACCCGCCCGGCCGCGCCGCCAGCTCCTCGGCCACGGACTGGTCGAAACGCCGGCCACCCGGAGCCAGGAGGAACAGCGGCCGCGGCACGCCTCCCGCCTCCTCCGCCTGCTCGACGGCCCGGAAGACCGGCTCGGCCATCAGCACCATGCCCGCTCCCCCGCCGAAGGGGCTGTCGTCCACCGTGCGCCGTGCGTCCTCGGCCCCGTCGCGCAGATCGTGCACCTGCACCGAGAGCGCACCGGACTCCTGGGCCCGCCCGAGGATGGAGGTGGCGCAGTAGTCGGTGATCGCCTCGGGGAAGATGGTGAAGACGCAGATCCTCATCGGACCACCTGACTCACGGGTCGAGCAGGCCGTCAGGGATGTCAACCACGATCGTCCCCGCCGTCGGGTCGCGCTCGGTCACGAAGCGCAGCGGGATCAAGCCGCCGGTCGCCAATACCAGCAGGTCGCTGGCCGGATTGGCCTCCACCGCACTCACAATCCCCAACTCGGCTCCTCCGGCGTCGCGGACCGTGGCACCGACCAGCTCGTGCACCCACAGTTTCCCCGGCCTCTCGACGGCCTCGGCCTCCAGCTCAATGCCCCGCATGCGCTCGGCCTGCGCGCGGTCGACGATGCCCTCGAACTGCACGATCCATCGGTCGACGAATGGTTTGGACCACTCGACCGTGAGCGTGCCCCGCGGTGTGGTCAGGACGGATCCCGGGTCGAGGCGCTCCGTCAGGTCGGTCCAGAGCTGCACGACGACCTCGCCCCGCAGGCCGTGGGCCTTGGTGACCCGCCCGATCTTGAGCAGCTCAGACGTCGTGGTCAGTCGTCGACGATGTCCACGCTAGCCTGCACGCCGTCCTTGGCGCCGGCCACGTTGACCAGGGTGCGGATGGCCTGAGCCGTGCGGCCCCGGCGCCCGATCACCCGTCCCATGTCGTCGGGGGCCACGTGCAGGCTGAGCCGCAGGCCTCCCCGGCGCTCCTCGGTGTCGATGGCTACGGCATCGGGGTCGTTGGAGAGCGAGCGGGCCAGATAGGTCAGGACGGCCAGCGGCGTGCCGCCATCGAGCTCGGCCACCTCGTCGTAATCGTCGACCTCGTCGACCTCGTCGAACTCGTCGATCTCGTCGACCTCGTCGTGGCCACCATCGGTCTGGTTGATGTCGCCCGCTTCGTAGAGGTTGGTCACTTGGCCCTCGCTGCAGTGAACTCGTCCCAGGCCCCGGAGGTCTTGAGCAGCTTCTCCACCCGCTCGGTCGCCTGGGCCCCGTTGACCAGCCACTTCACGGCCTTGTCATTATCGATCTTGATCACGGCGTCGGGCTCGGCCGTCGACGCTCCCCTCGGGGCATACGTGCCCACGATCTCGAGGAACTTCCCGTCACGGGGTGAGCGGCTGTCCGCGGCCACAACCCGGTAGGTCGGCTGCTTCTTCTTTCCCATCCGCACGAGGCGGAGCTTCACTGCCACGAAATAATTCCTCCATCATCTGTCACGAGAGGGTCCATTCTGGCAGATGCCGGGACTAGCGGGCTTTCGGCGGGGTGATCCGGCCGCCCTTCTTCTTCTTCTTGGTCCCCTTGTTGGTGCTGACCACCGCCCGGGTGGGCGCCGGAACGGGCAGGCCCCCGAAGGCGGGCACCTCGCCCGCATTGCCCGTGAGCTGGGAGAGCATGTCAAAGTCCGGCCCGCCGGCCCCAGCCGCCTGGGCAGCCAGTTTGCGACCGGCGCGGCCCGAAGGACCACCCAAATTCGGCATGCCCGGGATGTTGGGCATGGTGCCCGAGGCCATCGATTTCATCATCTTCTGCATCTCCTTGAACTGCTTGAGGAGGGCGTTCACGTCCGCGACGGTGTGGCCCGAACCCCGGGCCACCCGGCTGCGCCGGGAGCCGTCGAGGAGGACGACGTCGTGGCGTTCGGCCGGCGTCATGGAGCAGACGATGGCCTCGACCTTGGCCACCTCGCCGTCGTCAATCTGCCCAGCCGCCTGGCGCATCTCCTTGGACATGCCCGGCATCAGCTTCATGATGCCGCCGAGCGAGCCCATCTTCTTGACCTGGCGTAGCTGGCTGAGGAAGTCCTCCAGCGTGAAGTGGCCCGCCATGAGCCGGGCGGCACCCTTGGCCACCTCGTCGGGATCCATGGTGCGCTCGGCCTGCTCAATGAGGCTGAGCACATCGCCCATGCCGAGGATGCGGTCGGCCATGCGGTCGGGATGGAAGAGGTCGAAGTCGCCCAGTCGCTCGCCCGTGCTGGCGAAGGCGATGGGCTTGCCCACGACACCCTTGACCGAGAGGGCGGCGCCACCGCGGGCGTCACCGTCGAGCTTGGAAAGGATGACCGCATCGAGGGCGAGCGCCTCGTGGAACGCCCGTGCCGTGGTCACGGCGTCCTGCCCGATCATGGCGTCAATGACCAGGAACGTGTAGTGCGGCTCGGTGGCGCCCGAGATCCCCCGGATCTCCTCCATGAGCCCGGCGTCGATGGTGAGGCGGCCGGCCGTATCGATGATGCAGACGTCCTTACCGAGGCGCTGGGCCTCCGCCAGGCCGGCCCGGGCCGCGCTGACGGGGTCGGTGCGCTCGCTGAAGACGGTGACGCCGGCCTGCTGACCGAGCACCCTGAGCTGCTCGACGGCGGCAGGGC
>PNAT01000071.1 GCA_003169675.1 Acidimicrobiaceae bacterium | reverse complement strand
CGCGGCGAGCCGAGCTGGCACACGAGGTCGATCTCGCCGATGTCGATGCCGAGTTCCAGGGAGGCGGTCGCCACCAGCGCCTTCAGCGCGCCGTTCTTCAAGCGCTGCTCGGCGTCGAGCCGGCGCTCCTTGGCGAGGCTGCCGTGGTGCGCGGCGATGTGCGTCCCGCCGATCCGCTCCGACAGATGGCGCGTCACTCGCTCCGCCAGCCGGCGCGTGTTGACGAAGATCAGGGTGGTGCGGTGCCGGCGCGTGTGGTCGGCGATGCGGTCGAGGATGTCGGAGAACTGCCCGCCGCTGGCCACGGCTTCGAGCTCGGAATCGGGGAGCTCAATGGCCACGTTCAGATCGCGGGCGTGACCGCAGTCAATGATCACCGTCGGCGGCCGGCCCTCGTGCACGCCCGAGAGCAGCCGGGCCACCACGTCCAGGGGCCGCTGCGTGGCGGAGAGACCGATGCGCTGCAGGTGACCACCGCTCTCGGCCACCAACGCGTCCAGCCGCTCCAGGCTGAGCGAGAGATGGCTGCCCCGCTTGTCGCGGGCCAGCGTGTGGACCTCGTCGACGATGACGGTGCGCACGCCCCGCACCATGGCGCGCCCCGACGGCGCGGTGAGGAGCAGGTAGAGCGATTCGGGTGTGGTCACCAGAAGGTCGGGTGACTGCTTGCGCATGGCGGCACGCTCGGCCGGCGGCGTGTCACCGGTGCGCACGGCGACGCGGAGCTCGGGGTCGCCGTACCCGAGCCGGGCCGCTTCCTCCCGGATCTCGCTCAGGGGGACGTGGAGGTTCTCGTGCACGTCGACCGCCAGGGCGCGCAGCGGGGAGATGTAGAGCACCTCGGGGGTGCCACCCTCCCGCTTCCCCGCTTCGGCCGCCCGATAGGCGGCGTCGATGGCCACCAGGAAACCGGTGAGTGTCTTGCCCGTCCCGGTGGGTGACGCCACCAGCACATCGCTCCCTTCGGCAATGTGGGGCCACGCCGCCGACTGGGGTGCCGTCGGGCCGCCGGGGAAGCGCCGAGTGAACCAGCTGGCCACGGCCGGGTGGAACAGCGTCTCGGTGGAATCGGGCACAGCCCTATTCCACCAGGGTGGTGTGACGCTGACGAACGCGGCCTCCGAAGAAGGAGGTCAGTGGGGACGGCGGCCCCAGCAGGAGATCATCGGCGGCTGCGTCAGATCGAGCCTTCCCGCCGCCACATTGGCCAGGTGGCGGTCGATCTCCGCCTCCGTGGCGATGCCGTGGTCGATCAGCCGGCGCCGGATCAGGTTGATGGTGGCCACTTCCAGGCGGGCACAGGCCGGGTGGGACAGGGGGAACGCTGCATCGGCGGCCACGTCGGTCAGTCCCGCCGCCCGCAGCCGGCGGGGCAGGGTGCGGCCGTAGGCCAGGTCGGCGCCGCGGCCGGCCAGGAGAGCGCGGAACCCGGTGCGCAATGTGTTGGCCAGTACCTGCTCGGGGCCCAGCTCGTCGGGGCAGCTCAGCGGCTGCAGCGCCGGGTCGGCGTCCTCAATGAACAGCCACCCCCCTGGTCGGAGGGCCGCCATCATGTTGGCCAGGGCGACGTCGCGGCCGGGGAGGTGGACGAGAACGAGTCGGGCGTGGACCAGATGGAAGCCGCCGTCGGGAGGCGGGTCGAGTGCGACATCATGGCGGCGGACATCCACGGTGGGGGGAAGGTCATGAGTGGCCCAGCCCACATCGAGGTCCGTGGCCAGGACGTGCCCGGTGGGCCCGGTGCGCTGCGCCACCCACTGCACGACGGAGGTCCCGCCCGCCCCGACTTCCCAGCAGCGCCACCCGGGCGCCAAGCCGAGGTCGTCCATGTGGCGGAAGGTGGATGGATCGAAGAGCGCGGCGATGGCCGCCAGACGGTCCCCCGATTCGGTGCCGTCCCCGGAGAGGAGGTAGCCGTCGTCGTGAGCGGCGTCGCCGGTCACGGGGCGGAGGCTGGGTCCAAGATGAGCTCGTGCGAGGTCCCGACGTAGCGGGACAGGACCTCGGCCACCTCGGCCCGCCCGTCGGCGATCATGGCCGCCGTCCCCGAGAAGTCCCGGTACTGGGCCGATGGCTCACCGCCGCCGCTGAAGACCACCACCTCGACCCCCGGAGGGAGCAGGGCCAGTTCACGGACGAAGCGGGCGTGGATGGCCACGAAGAAGGCCGTGAGCGCCGCCTCGGCTGGGCGCTTGGGCAGGCGGGGGTGGAAGTGGAGCGGCCCGCACAGCAGCACGAAGATCCGGTTGCACCCGGCTTCGAGCGCACGGCTCATGGGCACGTTGTTGACCACGCCCCCGTCGACGAGCACGTCGCCGTCAATGGTGACGGGGGGGAAGATGGAGGGGATGGCCGAGGAGGCCAGGACGGCATCGAGGGCGGGGCCGTGGGTGATCCAGCGTTCGCGCCCGTCGGTGAGTGAGGTGGCCACCAACTCGAATGGGATGACGGTGTCCTCCAGGTCCTCGAAGGTGATTCCCTGCTCGATGATGGTCCGCAGCCCGGCGTTGGCGTGGACCGATGCCCGCTTCTGCAGGAAGGCCCACGGTCCGTCGAGCGCACCGCGGGGGAAGATGTCCGTTCCCTTCACGCCGCGCCAGATCTCGGCCATCCGCTCGATCCCGTCGGGGGTCGGATCCCCGGCATAGGCCGCCCCGTTAATGGCCCCGACCGAGGCACCGTAGACGCGGTCCGCCCTGATGCCCTGGTGGATCAATTCCTCCAGCATGCCGACCTGGACCGCGCCCCGGCTGCCCCCGCCGCCCAGGACGAATGCGGTGCGGGTCTCGGTCCGGACCCGGTCCAGGCGTCTGCGCCTCTCCCGGCGCAATCGCATGCGCTCGGTCCAGTTGGGCACCCTCACCTCTCGTTATCGGGCGGGGGCTCGTTCTGCTGTCGGCGGATCCAGGCGGCCCGCCCGGCCTTGTCACGGCGGATGGCCCAGGTCAGCACGATGACGACCAGGGCCAGCATGGCCACCACGAAGATCCCGAAGATCACGAAGAACGCGGTGGCCGTGGCCGGCAGCGATGAGAGAAGGGCGAGCACCATGTCACCGGCCAGGGTAGAGGACATGCCGCGGGGCGATGTCACAGCCCTCGGGCACACTGCCCGCATGGTTCTCGTGGCGAACGGCCGGGACGATGTCCTGGCGCTGTTGCGCCACGGCTCGGGGCCACGTCCACGGTTCGACCCGGGGCTGGCCGGCGGACTGCGGGCCTGGTTGGAGGACGCCGCCTGCGCCGTGGTCACGGCCCGGGGCGAGGACGCGCCGGCGCTCTTCCTCGGTCCGCGCCGGTTTTTCGGAGCGCCGGCATCTGCGGATGTGGATGCGGATGCGGAACCGTTCCCGCCGCCGCTGGTCACGGCCTGTCTCGTCCACGCCCTCTTCCGGCAGATCGTGACCACGGGTGCCGTAGGTGACCCGCTGCGCGACGGGGTCGATGCCCTGAGCGTGGAGCCGAGCCGCGCCGAATTGGTGCGCCACATCGGTTCGCTTCCCGAGGCGGAACGGGAAGCCCTGTCCGCATCCTTGGCCGTGCAGGTGCAACACCTGATCGACCTGACGCCCCGATTCGCTCCCGGCTGGTTGCCCCGGACCCACGACCGCCTGGCCATCCCGCTGGCGGGTGGACGGGTGGTGCTCTGCGGCGTCTTCGACCTCCTCGTCGGCGCCCCCGTGGCCGGCACCTCATCACTCTGCGCGGTCGGGGTCACCTCGGGCGGCCCGTGGGCCCGGGCCCGGCGGGTGCTCCACTACGTCGCCCTGCTCGAAACCCTGCGCAGCGGCCACCCACCGTTCCGGCTCGCCCTGCTCCACGCGGCGGCGGGACGCTGCAGGGTGGAGGACGTGTGGGAGGAGCATCTCGGCGCCGTCGTGTCCCACCTGGTGCAACGCCTCTCCGAGATGGCCGGGGCCCATGTCTGAGGATGTGGCCCCGGGGGGGCTGACCGACACCCTGCTCGCCCCCGTGGCCGTGGTCGATGCGGCGGCATGGCACGACGCCATGGCGGGGATCCCCGAGGCGTTGGCCGGGGTGGCCGGTCGGCATCCGGGCGGAGGGCCCTGCCGTCTGACCGACTTCCACATCCGCCGGGCGCTGAATCCGCCCGACGGCGGGGCGGGCGTTGCACCGTTCGCCTGGTCGGCCCGCACCAGCCGGCGCGCGCTGGGGTTGGCCGCCGTCCGCCTGCTGGTGGCCGGTCAGGTGCGGTCCCCTGCGCAGGGTGTGCGGGCCGCCGTGGCCCAGGGCACCAGTTGGGTCCGCCACCAGGGGCGCCCGCTCTCCGGCATGGACAGGTGGTTGGGCGAGCTCCCGCCGGCCGCCCGGGCCGCCGTGGGGGCCGACGCCGTCACCTGGGCCACCCGGTTATGGGGGGCCGTGGACTGGACGTCGTTTGAGCGGGCGCCCCTGATCGGCCGGGACCACTGGTGGGACAGTCCCCATTCCTCCCTCCTGGCCCTGCGCGGCCGGGCCGATGTGCGGGCCGGCGCGGTCCACCTGGTCACGCTCTCGGGGTCACGCCGGGCCTCGGTACGGACCGAGCTCAGCGTGGTTGCGCTGGTCGAGGCCCTGCGCTCACGGGACGGAATCATGCCTGGGAGGGTGGTCGGATGGTGGCCCGACTCCGGCCACCTTGTACGGGTCGAGGTGGAGCCGGCGGTGCTCAAAAAAGGGGTGGAGGCGGTGGAGGCGGCCCTGCGGTGGGGCCATGTGAGGGCTGCGGCCTGAGGCAGGTCCCCTCTGGCCTATCGTTGCCTCCCCCATGCAGACGCGAGACGACATCAGGAATGTGGCCATCGTGGCCCACGTCGACCACGGCAAGACGACGCTGGTCGACGCCATGCTCCGCCAGACCGGCGCCTTCGGCCCCCACCAGGAAATGACCGACCGGGTCATGGACTCGGGCGACCTGGAGCGGGAGAAGGGCATCACCATCCTGGCCAAGAACACGGCCGTGCGCTGGGGCGGGATGAAGATGAACATCATCGACACCCCGGGACACGCCGATTTCGGGGGCGAGGTCGAGCGCGGGCTGAACATGGTCGATGGCGTGCTGCTGCTGGTCGACGCCTCGGAGGGCCCGCTGCCCCAGACCCGCTTCGTGCTGCGCAAGGCGCTGGAGGCCCGGCTGCCTGTCGTCCTGGTGGTCAACAAGGTGGACCGGGCCGACGCCCGGATCGAGGAGGTGGTGCACCAGGTCGAGGAGTTGTTCCTAGACCTCGATGCGGACGAGCATCAGATCGACTTCCCCATCCTCTACGCCAACGCCCGGGCTGGTTGGGTCAGCACCGAGCGCGGTGTGGTGGGCGAGAACGTCAACCCTCTCTTCCAGGCCATCATCGACCACATCCCGGCCCCCGAATTCGAGGAGGGAGCGCCCACGCAGGCCCTGGTCTGCAACCTGAGCGCTTCGCCGTACGTCGGGCGGCTGGCCATCTGCCGCATCTACAACGGCGAGCTGGTCAAGGGCAGCACCATCGCATGGTGCAAGATCGACGGGACGATCGAGAAGTCCAAGATCACCGAGATGTACGTCACCGAATCGCTGGAGCAGGTGGCGGCGGAGTCGGCGGGACCGGGCGAGATCGTCTCGATCGCCGGCCTGGCCGAGGTGACCATCGGCGAGACCCTGGCCGACGCCGACAATCCGATCGCCCTGCCGGCCATCACGGTGGACGAGCCCAGCCTGGCCATGACCATCGGCATCAACACCTCACCGCTGTCGGGCGCCGACGGCACCAAGCTGACGGCGCGTCTGCTGAAGAGCCGCCTCGACACCGAGCTGGTCGGAAACGTGGCCATCCGGGTGGCGCCCACGGACCGGCCCGACCTGTGGGAGGTCCTGGGGCGGGGCGAGCTGCAGCTGGCCGTGCTGGTCGAGACCATGCGGCGCGAAGGCTTCGAGATGACCGTCGGCAAGCCCCAGGTCGTGACCCGGGAACAGGACGGCAAGGTGCTCGAGCCGGTGGAGCGGGTGTCGATCGACGTGCCTGACGAGTATCTAGGGGTGGTGACCCAGTTGCTGGCGTTGCGCAAGGGCGCCATGACCGAGATGGTCAACCACGGGACCGGCTGGGTGCGGCTGGACTACCGGGTGCCCGCCCGTGGGTTGATCGGCTTCCGTACCGAGTTCTTGACCGAGACGCGGGGGACGGGGATCCTGCACCACATCTTCGACGGCTGGGAGCCGTGGCACGGTGAGTTGAAGACCCGGCGGAACGGGTCGATGGTGGCCGACCGCCGTGGGCTGACGACGACGTTCGCGTTGATGAACCTTCAGGAGCGGGGCACCCTGATCGTCGGGCCGGCCGAGGAGGTCTACGAGGGCATGGTCATCGGGGAGAACGCCCGCCAGGAGGAGATGGACGTCAACCCAACCAAGGAGAAGAAGCTCAACAACATTCGCTCGGCCACGGCCGAGGAGTTCGAGCGCCTGACGCCGGTGATGAACTTCTCGCTGGAGCACGCGCTGGAGTTCATTTCCGAAGACGAGTGCGTTGAGGTGACGCCCAAGGTGGTCCGCCTACGCAAGGTCGTCCTCGACCAGGCGGTGCGGGGCCGCAGCCGGAGCCGGGCCCGGGATCAGGCGGCGTCGGGGGGGTAGGGGCACCTAGCATGAGCCCGTTGGAGGGATGGCAGAGCGGACAAATGCGCAGCTCTTGAAAAGCTGTGAGGTGCAAGCCTCCGTGGGTTCGAATCCCACTCCCTCCGCTCAGGCGGGTGCATCCTCGACCTGTTCCATGAACTCGAGACGGATGTTGCCGGGGGCTTCCACGAAGGCGATGCGTCGCGTGCCGAAGGTGCCGGACACCGTGCGGGGACCCCACAGGACCTTGTGGCGGGCCAGTTCGGCGTCGAGGTCGTCGACGAAGAGTGCCGGGTGGAGGAAGCCTTCGCCGGGGAGCGTGGTGGCGTCCTCGTAAATGGCCTTGGTGAAGAGGGTGAGTGCGAGCGTGCCCAACTGGACATCGGCCCGGCGGCCGTTCTCCCACTCGGTGGGTGCCGTGACGTGGGCGCCGGCGGCTTCGTACCAGGCACACGCGGCGTCGAGGTCGGCCAC
>PNAT01000096.1 GCA_003169675.1 Acidimicrobiaceae bacterium | reverse complement strand
CGAGAAAGACACCAACCACCTAGCGGAACGCTGGATCATGCTCATCTGCGGTTGGTCCTACGGCGCACGCCCATGCGGCCATCGTCACGCCGTCCGGCTCCATTCCCGCAGCGTCACCCGGTACTGGGCGTCCCAGCGGTCGTAGGCCGTCCGCAGGAGGGCACCCGGCCAGAACTCCGGGAGCAGCACATCGGGCAGCAGGGGATCGGCCTGGAGATGGCGGAGGACCGCCGCCGAGAGCTCGAAGTCCGGAGCCAAGGCATAGCGCCCTTCGGGCGTCAGCCTGTCCATTCGACCGAGGAGCAGGCGAGCCCGGTTCGACCACCCCCGGAGGTCCCAGAGCGCATCGACCAGACGAGCGGGGTCCGCCGGGTGGGCCGTCATGACCTCCAGGTCGGCCAGCTGGTCATCGGGCAGCTTCACCTCCACGTTGTCGGGGCGCATCCAGACCCCTTCGCGCAATGCGGCCAAGCGGGCGTGGGTCAGCGTACGGCGCCGGGCTGACCGCACTTCCGCTGTGCTCCCGGCCGTCGTCACCACCACCAGGTACCAGCGGCCCGCATACGGCGCGGTGATGCCCGAACGGCTGGCCGACTGGCGGAACCGTCGCTCGGCCAGATGGCCCGCCAGCCGGTACACCCCGGTCCCATCGGTGGTGGCCTCGCCGGCCGCCAGCATGCGGCTCAGGGCGACCCGGGCCCGGTTCTCGCTGAAGCCGAAGAGCCCGGCCAACCGGACCAGCTGGGCCACCGGCAGCTCGGGCGGATCCATGCCCAGAAGGGCGCTGGCCAAGACTGACCGCGTGGTGAGCGGGATATTACTCTCTTGCTCCACTTGACTAACTATTGTAATATCTTTCCATGGTCACCACAATGGTGCCCGATCTGACCAATCGGCCCGACGTCCTCCCGAGCGAGCGCCTGCTGGCCAACGGCATGGCCCTCCCCGAGATCCGTGCCGCGCTGCGCCACATCAGCAACGACCGCAATGCCATCTCGGTGGCCATGGTTTGGTTCTGGACGGCGCTCATCATCGGCGGTGCCGCGTGGCTCAACGCATGGTGGGGCTTCCTGATCGCCTTCGTCCTCATGGGGCCCATGTACGCCCGCTTCGCCATTTTGATGCACGAGTCAGCCCACAAGCTCCTCTTCACAAACAAGCGCTGGAACGATTGGATCGGCATGTGGCTCGTGGCCTATCCGGTGTTCACCCCGGTACAGCTCTACCGGCGTGTCCACTTCGCCCATCACAAGGACGAGTTCGGCCCCAACGAGCCGGACCTGGCCTTTTACGGTCCCTATCCCTGCACCCGAACCGCGTTGCGCCGTCGCCTCTTCCGCGACGCCGTCGGAATCTCGGGTTGGAAGAACTTCGCCCCCCTGGTCAAGAACACCCGCCACGCCCCCTTCCGGTCGATCGGCCTCTCCATCTTCGGTGTCCAGGCCGTGTTGTGGGCCATCACCTGGACGGCCACCGGCCGCTGGTGGATCTACCCGTTGCTGTGGTGGCTCCCCTGGATGACCCAATGGCGCGTCCTCAACCGCCTCCGGTCCATCGCCGAGCACGGTGGCATGGAGCAGAGCAAGGACCGCCGCGCCACCTCGCACAATGTGCACCAATCCCTCCTGGCCCGCTTCTGGTTCGTGCCCTACAACACGGGGTGGCACCTGGCCCACCACGTCGACATGGGCGTGCCTTGGCGCAACCTGCCCGCCTTCCACACCGAGCTGGTACGCGCCGGCTATGTGACCGATACCATCACGTACCCGAACTACCGGGCCCTGTGGAAGGCGCTCTCCAGCGCCGACGAGCCGGCGGTGAAGGTCGCCGCCTGAACTCGGCGCGGGAAGGACTGGGCGCCATCGGAGCGCTCAATCAAGGCCCAGAGCGCGCCGGAGCACAACCGTGCCCTCGCTCTGGGCCCGCTTCGAGACGGCCGCCGTCGTCACCAGCGCCGAACCGTGGTAGGTGCCGGGGAACTGGTGCAGCTCCACCGAGACGCCGGCCTGCAGCAGCCGCAGGCCGTAGAGGATGCCCTCGTCGCGCAACGGATCGATCTCGGCCGTTGAGATGTAGGCCGGTGGGAGCCCCGAGAGGTCGGCCGCCCGTGCCGGCGCGGCGTAGGGCGAGACGTCGTCCACGCCCCCACCCAGGTAGGCCTGCCAGCTCTTGACGGCCAAGGGCCGGTTCCACACCGGCGAGTCGACGAAGGCCTGCATGGAAGGTGTGGCCAAGCGGTCGTCAAGCTCGGGAATGTGCAGCATCTGAAAGCACACCGCGGGACCCCCCAGATCACGGGCCAGCAGAGCAGTGCCCGCCGCCAGGCCACCACCGGCGCTGGTGCCGACCAGGGCAACCCGCGCCGGATCGATGCCGAGCGCCTCCGACTCCCGGGCCACGAACGACAGCGCGCTGTAGCAGTCATGCAGACCGGCCGGGAAGGGATGCTCGGGAGCCAGCCGGTACTCGACCGAGACCACGACCGCGCCGGTGGCGACCGCCGTCATGGCCGCCCCGACGTGCTCGGTCTCGACGCTGCCGATGATGAACCCCCCACCGTGGATGAGCACGATCCCGGGCACCGAGCCCGCCGAACCCTTCGTTCGGTAGATCCGCACGGGCACCTCGGGATCGCCCTCCCAACCCGGGACACGCCTGTCCTCAATTTCCAACGCGTCGGCCCCGGGAATCTCTGAGCGCAGGGCCGCCAGCATGGTCTCGAAGTCGGCGCGCGCCGCCACCGGATCGGTGAGGTCGAGGACCGGCAGCAGGTCGAGCATGGCGGCCAGCTCAGGATCGATCACGGGCACATCTCCCCGGCCCGGGACCTACTTGGGCTGCATGCGGATGCCGGCGTCAATGCGGATCGACTCGGCATTCATGTACGAGTTGGCCAGCAGTTCGACGGCCAGGGTGGCGAATTCGCTGGCGTAGCCGAGCCGGCGGGGGAACAGGACATCCTGGGCCAGTTTGGCCTTGAAGGCCTCCGACCCCTCACCCGCCCCGTAAATGGGCGTGTCGATGAGGCCGGGCAGGATGGTGTTGACCCGGATGCCGACCACGGCCAGGTCGCGGGCCACCGGGAGCGTCATCCCCACCACGCCGCCCTTGGACGACGAGTAGGCCGCCTGGCCGATCTGGCCGTCCTCGGCCGCCACCGAGGCGGTGTTGACGATGGCGCCGCGGTCGCCGTCCTCCAGCGGGTCGAGGGTCAGCATGCCGGCCGCCGACTTGGAGATGCAGCGGAAGGTGCCGACCAGATTGATCTGGATGATCATGTTGAAGGCTTCGGTCGCGAAGCGCTTGATCTCGCCGGTGTTGCGGTCGCGGCCGACCGTCCTGGCCGCATTGCCGGTGCCGGCGCAATTGACCAGGATGCGCTCCTGGCCATTGGCCGCGCGGGCCGCGTCGAAGGCCGCATCGACCTCCTCCTCGGAGGTGACATTGGCCGGGCAGAAGACGCCGCCGAACGCCTTGGCCAGCGCCTCGCCTTTCTCGCGCTGCCGTTCGAGGTCGAGGATGGCGATCTTGACGCCGTGAGCGGCGAGCGCGCGGACGGTGGCGCCGCCGAGCCCGGAGGCGCCCCCGGTGACGACGGCTGCGATGCTGGAATCGAGCTTCATGGACGAGGACCCTTCGGTTGCGCTTAAATGTCCGCGACGGTCCGCGGCTTTGACTGAAGCGATTTAGCCGGGTTGAGGGCGGACGCCAACGCTGACCCAAGGGCGCCCATCGACGCGGCGTCCATCAACGACCTTCAGGGAGACGCCCCATGGCCTACGAAGCGATCCTTTACGACAAGCACGAGCATGTCGCCGTCGTCACGCTGAACCGGCCGGAGCGGCTGAACGCCTGGACCGGGACCATGCACGAGGAGGTCAAGGCCGCCATGCGCGCGGCGGCGGACGACGACGCCGTGCGGGTGATCGTGCTGACCGGCGCCGGCCGCGCCTTCTGCGCCGGGCTCGACCTCAACGAGATGACGCGCGGCGGCTCGGGCGGGATCACCGCCGGCGCGTCGGGCGCGAGCGACCTCGACCTGCGCAACACCCCGCCGACGGTGCTGTTCAACATGGGCAAGCCGACCATCTGCGCCCTGAACGGCTCGGCGGCCGGCTATGGCATGGATACGGCGCTGGGCTGCGACATCCGGCTGATGGCCTCCGGCGCCAAGATGGCCGCGGCCTTCACCAAGCGCGGCATCGTGCCGGAGAGCGGCGGCACCTGGTTCCTGCCGCGGCTGATCGGCTGGTCGAAGGCCGCCGAGCTGATCTTCACCGGCCGGTTCCTCGACGCCGACGAGGCCGTCGCCTGGGGGCTCGCCAACCGGGTCGTCGACGACGCCGCGCTCCTCGACGCCGGCCTCCTGTTCACGATCGAAGGGCGCGACCCGTTCGACGAGATCGACTGGGAGACGCGCCACGCGTTCATCCCCGGCAAGGACAAGCCCGCGTTCGAGCAGAAGGGCGTCGAGTTCCCCAAGTTCTGGTCGCAGACCGCGACCAACATCGTCGCCCAGAAGTACTTCCGCGGCCGGATGGCCTCACCCGAGCGCGAGTTCTCCGTCAAGCAGATGATCGGCCGCGTCACCACGACGATCAGCAACTGGGGGCGCACCGGCGGCTACTTCCACGACGAGGACGAAGCGCAGACGTTCGAGGACGAGCTGAAGGCGATCCTCGTCAACCANNCCGATCTGGCCGTCCTCGGCCGCTACCGAGGCCGTGTTGACGATGGCCCCCCGGGCGCCGTCTTCGTCGGGCTCGTTGAGGCTCATCTTGGTAGCCGCCAGGCGGATGCAGTTGAAGGTGCCGATGAGGTTGATCTCAATGACGCGCCGGTACAGGTCGAGGTCGTGGGCCGAGGTGTAGTCGCCGTCCTTGCCGATGGTCCGGGTGGCCCAGCCGGTGCCGGCGCAGTTGACCAGCGACTTGAGGGGAGCCATTTCGATCGCCGCCTCGACGGCGGCAATGACATGCTCGCTGTTGGTCACGTCCGTCAGCGCGAAGAGCCCACCGATCTCCTTGGCCAGTTCGTTTCCCTTGTCCTCCTGGAGGTCGGCCACGACGACGCGGACGCCCCGCTCGGCCAGCAGGCGGGAGGTCGCTGCGCCGAGCCCCGATGCCCCTCCGGTGACCACTGCTGACGTGCCGTTCAGATCCATCGGTTCTTCGACTCCTTCATCGGTGCCCGATCATGGGGCCCTTGGCGCGAGCTGTGCCGGGCAGAGGATAGGGCCTGACCCCGCCTCGTCCCAACCGGCACAACCTCCCGATCACATCTGGTCGGGCGCCTCTATGCCGAGGAGTGACAGTCCCTGCTCCAGCACCCGGGCCGTCAGGTCAGCCAGACCCAGCCTTGCTGTCCGTACCGCCTCGTCCTCGACCAGGACGCGACACGACTCGTAGAAGGTGGAGAAGGTGGAGGCCAGGTCGAAGAGATAGGTGCACAGCTTGGAGGGGCTGTACGTCAATGCCGCCTCCTCGACCGCAGCCGGGAAGCCGAGGATCTGCATGGCCAGTGCCCGCTCGGCCGGCTCGCCGAGCCCGGGGACCCCTCCCGGCACGGGCGGGGACACCTCGCCCCGCCGGAAGATCGAACGGACGCGGGCGTGGGCGTACTGCAGGTAGGGACCGGTGTCACCTTCGACAGCCAACATGCGGTCCCAGTCGAAGACGTAGTCGCGGGCGCGCTCGGTGGAAAGGTCGGCGTACTTCACCGCACCGAGGCCCAGCGCCTTCGCCACCTCGGCCTGGCGCTCCGGGGACAGCTCGCTGGGCCGTTCCGACATCTTGTCCTTGGCCCGGTCGACGCTTTCGGCCAACAGGTCGATCAACCGGTCCGAGCCACCCGAGCGGCTGGCCAGCTTCTTGCCGTCGGAGCCGAGCACCAGACCGAAGCCGACATGCACGGCCGTCGACGGGTCAGGCAGGTACCCGGCCAGCGCGGCCACGGCGAAGACCAGGCGGAAATGGAGGGCCTGCTCGGCCCCGACGACGTAGACCACCGCGGTGGCGCCCCGGCGGCCGGTGCGGTCCCGGATGCAGGCCAGGTCGGTGGCCGGGTAGCCGTAGCCCTGGTCCGACTTGCGCACAATGAGGGGGAGAGGGTCGCCCTGGCGGTTCACGAAGCCAGCGGGGAAGACACACAGGGCGCCCTCGTCCTCGACCAGGAGGCCTTGGGCGCCCAGCTCGTCGACCACCACAGGGAGGAGCGGGTTGTAGAAGCTCTCCCCCACCACGTCGTCGTCGGTGAGGAGCACCCCCAACATCTCGTACACCTCCTTGATGTGACGGAGGCTCTCGGCCACGAAGATCTCCCACAGGCCGAGGGTCTCGGCGTCGCCGTTCTGGAGGAGGACCACGCGCCGGCGGCACCGCTCGGCGAACGAGGGGTCGGTGTCGAAGATTTGACGGGCCTGGGCGTAGAAGTCGTTGAGGTCACGCACGCTGAAGGAGTTGGCATCGGCCGACCCGCCCTCATCAATCAGGTGCTCAATCAGCATGCCGAATGGCGTCCCCCAATCCCCGATGTGGTTCTCCCGCAGCACTCGGTGGCCCAAGTGATCCAGAATGCGCGCCAGGGCATCGCCGATCAGGGTGCTCCGTAAATGGCCGACGTGCATCTCCTTGGCCACGTTGGGCGAGGAGTAGTCGATGACCACCGTCTGGGGCGACTCCACCTTGGCCACCCCGAGGCGCTCGTCGGCGCTCAGCGCCGCCACCTGGCCGGCCACGAAGGCGTCGGAGAGGGTCAGGTTGATGAACCCGGGCCCGCTGACTTCGACCAGCGCGCAGATGTCGCCCAGGGAGGCCGCCGCCACCACATCGTCGGCCACCTGGCGCGGCGGGCGGCCCAGTTGCTTGCCCAGGGCCAGGGCGCCGTTGGATTGGAAGTCCGCCCGGTCCGAGGCGCGCAACACCGGGTCGGCGCCGGGCACGATGAGGTCGAAGGCAGCTTGGAGGCGTTGCAGGAGGACGCTGGATGCGTCGGGCATCCCCCATTCTCGCATTTCGGGCACCCACCAGCCGGCGGTGGTGCGGCCAATTGCTCAGTCCGGCGGCGCCCCGACCACGCCGTCGGTCAGGCCGTAGCGGTGGTAGGGCCCGAAGAAACCATGTTCCAAGAGCCCGTAGCCCACCTGGTCGCCGTAGGTGAACTGCGCCACCTGGTCGACGATCCCGTACTGGGCCAGTCCCTTGGTCTCCTCCACGTTCAAGACCAGGCCCTGGGTCACCGGGTTGGGACCGTGGTACATCCCGTGCCGCCAGTCGGCATCGATCCCGTAGCCGGTGCCCACAGACACGTAATTGGCCAGCAGCGGGGTGCAGGTGATCTCCACGCCGGCTTCGGGAAAGCGGAGGATCGATCGGTCGACGACCCGGGTCCCGGGGATGAGGTGGTGCTCGTGCTCGGACCGGCCGAGGTCCTCAATCGCCTTGGACCCGTCGACCCAGACCCGCTCGGATTGGACGAGCGGGCGCTCGCCGTCATCGCGCTCGTGGCAGATGTACATGATGGCGTGATCTTCGAATTGCATGGGGAAGTAGTTCCACATCCCGGCCAGCACCAGCTCGCCCTGGCGGATGCCATCGGACTCGGGCTCACCCACCGGGCGCACGCCCCACGATCGGTCCCGCGTCCCGCGGCACCGATCCGGCGTCACGGGTATATCAATGCCCGCCACCGACAGCGTGCCCGACCAGAACCCGGTCTGGGCCAGCCGTTGCGTGTCGAAGATCACCTTGCCCCTGCTGCGCATGTACTGGCGCGGCTCGGCCATGGCCGGGATGTGGCCCTCCCAGGTCACATCCATGGCCACGCTGTGCTCCGTCGGTTCGACCACCACCCGCAGGCGGTGCAACGGCTCGAGCACCTCAATGCGGAAAGGGCCCACCGAGAGGTTGCTCCGATCCGCCAGGGGCGCCGACGCCCGCACGATGTGCTGTGATTCGCCGCGGCGGACATCGATGAAGGCGTCCACCACGCCCAGGTTGGGGTACTGGCCCAACCCGAAGATGGCGAACCACTCACCCGAGCTCGGATGCATGTTGAAGTAGTAGCGGTCGTAGAAATTCCGGTCGCTGGTGCCGGGATGGGCGATGAATTCGGGGACCTGGTGGACGGGGTAGTCATCCCACGACGACAGCGTCACCGGGTTCTCCTTTGCGCCGTGGTCAACAGCAGGCGCAGCCGCTGCCGCACCCACCGGCCACCGGTGCCCCGCACATGCCCCCGCTCGGGGGGGAAGCCGATCCGGTGGTGGAGAAGAGAGGAAGCAGTCGGTTCGCCCCGACGTGCCCCTGCGGACAGGCGGCGGGAGCGTCGGCGTCGGCCATGGGCCGCCGTTCATCGAACACGGCGTGGCAGGTGGCGCAGCGGAACTCGTACACGGGCATGGCTCAGTGGACCTCCGCCGGCAGCCTACGTGGTCTGTCCCAGGCGACGGTCCTCCCGCTCATGGTCGTATGAAGGCGTAAATCGGCGTCCCGTTGAAGGCCAGCGAGTCGGCGGGGAGATAGGGCCCGTTGATGACCACCGAGAGGGAACCGTCCCGACCGGGCCCCGAGTTGCCGCTCACCTCAATCAGGGCGCCATCGGGCCACACCTGGGTCACGATCCCGACGTGCACAGAGGTGGCGGTGCTCTGTGGCCCGGTCCCGTAGAGCACGGCATCGCCGGGAAAGGGCGTCGCCGTGGGCGGGAGCACGGTGCCATAGCGGGCCGCCCACCCGTACATGTCCCCCGTGAAAGGGATGGAGGGGATAGCTACCCCGCCCTGCTGCCACGCCCAGCTGGCGAACAGGGAGCACCACTGCTCGCACGGCCCGTAGGGGTTGCAGTCGTAGCCGGGGACGGGATCCGGCTCAATCTGGGAGCCCGCGGCCGAGACAATGGCGTCTGCTCCCGGGAAAGTGTCCTGCGGGATCGGGTTGGAGAAGGCATACGGCCAGGCTTCGGGATCCAGCAGCCAGTAGCCGTCACCCCGCCCGTTCCCGATGATGGCGGAAACCGGCGTGGCGGTCGGGTTCAGGGTCAGCCCTCCGTAGGCATGGGCGTCGCCCAGGGCAAAGACAACGCCGTTGGCCGTCGTCATGGTGTAGCCCCCGCCGTCGGGTGAGGCGAACATGCCCACCACCGGGACGGGCAGGTTCACCTGGGCCAGCGAGCCTTGGAAGGCGGCGTCGCCGAAGGTGAAGATGCCGCCGTCGGCCGCCACCAACCAGTAGCCCGTGCCACTGGGCGTCGCCGCCATGCCGACGATCGGCTGGTTCAAGGTCAAGCCGCCCGTGCTGCCGTAGAACTGGGCGTCACCGAAGGTGAAGATGCCGCCGTCCGACGCCACCATCCAGTAGCCCTTGCCTGTGGGCGTCGCCGCCATGCCGACGATCGGCTGGTTGAGACGGACCGCCCCCATGCTGCCGTAGAACTGGGCATCACCGAAGGTGAAGATGCCGCCGTCGAGCGCGCCGAGCCAGTAGCCCGCGCCACTGGGCGTGCCCGCCATGGCCACGATCGGACCGTTCAACATCAGGTTGCCCAGTGATCCCTCGTAGCGGGCGTCGCCCGACGCGAAGACGCCGCCATCGGCACTGGCCACGAGGTAGCCCTTGCCGTCCGGGCTGGCCACGCCGGTGAAGATGGGCGAATTGAGCGCTGTGGGCAGGCTGGCGGTAGTGAGGTCCACGTTCCCGAAGCCGATCATCCCGGTGTTCGGATAGGCGTGGGAGGACAGCGGCGTCGCCCCTACCGGCGACGCACCAGGCCACACCATCGCGGCCAGGAGCACCAGCGCCACAAGGGCAATGACGGCCGCCAACCACCCCGGACGCGCACCCACCCCGACACCACGACGCATGCCCTCGATTGTGCCTCATCGGGACCACCCCGCACACGGCGCACTGCGGGCAGGCCCAAATGGGCACGTGCGCCGGGTCCACGGCAGAATGGGACGATGCCACCACGCACCCCAGACGCCGCGCACCCGAACAGCTTCGGGGCGCGATCCGACCTGGTGGTCGGTGACCGGACCTTTGAGATCTTCTCCCTCCGGGCCCCCGCCCTGGCGGCCGAGCACGACCTGGAACGGCTGCCCTATTCCATCAAGGTCATCCTGGAGAACCTGCTGCGCCACGAGGACAGCCCGCACGTGTCGGCCGACGACATCGTCGCCGTGGCCGCCTGGGGCGACAATCCCGAGGGCCACGGGCAGGGTGCGGGCAACGCCGCGCACGAGATCGCGCTCACGCCCGAGCGGGTGCTCATGCAGGACTTCACGGGCGTGCCCGGCGTCGTGGACCTGGCCGCCATGCGCGAGGCCCTGGCCGGCCTCGGCGGCAGCGCCTCCCAGGTCAATCCGCTCGTCCCGGTGGAGCTGGTCATCGACCACTCGGTCATCGTCGAGCGGTCGGGCGACTCGTCGGCCTACGACCAGAACGTCTCCATTGAGTACGAGCGCAACATGGAACGCTACAAGCTTCTGCGTTGGGCCCAAGGTGCCTTCGACGGCTTCCGGGCCGTACCCCCGGGCATGGGGATCTGCCACCAGGTCAATCTCGAGTACCTGTCGCGGCTGGTCTTCGGCACCCCCGACGGCCGGGCCTTCTGCGACACGCTCGTCGGCACCGACTCCCACACCACCATGGTGAACGGGTTGGGTGTGCTCGGATGGGGCGTCGGGGGCATTGAGGCTGAGGCCGCCATGCTGGGCCAGCCCCTCTCCATGCTCCTGCCCCCGGTGGTCGGCTTGCGGATCTCGGGAGAGGCTCCAGCCGGCACGACGGCGACCGACGTCGTGCTGACCGTGACCGAGATACTGCGCAATCACGGCGTCGTCGGCGCCTTCGTCGAATGCTACGGCCCCGGCGTGGCCGCGCTGCCACTGGAAACGCGGGCCACCATCGGCAACATGAGCCCCGAGTACGGGGCCACGTGCACCATGTTCCCCATTGACCAGGTCACCATCGACTACCTGCGCTTCACCGGGCGTGACGAAGCGCATCTGGCCCTGGTCGAGGCCTACGCCAAGGCCCAGGGGCTGTGGCACACCGCGGACGGGATTGAGCCCGTCTACTCCGAGTACGCCACCCTCGATCTGGCCGACGTCGAACCCTCGCTGGCCGGGCCGTCGCGCCCCCAGGACCGGGTCTCGCTCTCCACGGCCAGGGACGCCTACCGGGTGGCGCTGGAGCGCGCCCCGCGGACCTCGACCGAAGCCCCGGCGGCCTCCCCGCACCACTTGATCTCGGACGGCGACGTCGTCGTGGCGGCCATCACCAGCTGCACCAACACATCGAACCCCCAGGTCATGGTGGGTGCCGGGCTCCTGGCCAAAAAGGCCGTCGCCCTCGGACTGCGTGCCAAGCCCTGGGTCAAGACCTCCCTCGCCCCCGGGTCCCGCGTCGTCATGGACTACCTGGAGCGGGCCGGCCTGGTCGAGCCCCTCGAGCAGCTCGGCTTCTTCCTGGTCGGCTACGGGTGTACCACCTGCATCGGCAATTCCGGGCCCCTGCTCAGCGGGGTGACCGACGCCGTCAAGAGCCATGACCTCGCTGTCGTCTCGGTCCTCTCGGGCAACCGGAACTTCGAGGGCCGCATTCACCCCGACGTGCGCATGAACTACCTCGCCTCCCCGCCGCTGGTGGTGGCCTACGCGCTGGCCGGGACGATGGACATCGACCTGACCACCGAGCCCATCGGCCACGACACCGAGGGCACGCCGGTGTTCCTCTCCGATGTGTGGCCTGATCTCCGCGAGGTGAGTGACACCATCAGGGAGTCGCTGACCTCCGAGATGTTCCGCATCCGCTATGGGGCCGTCTTCGACGGCGACGAGTACTGGCAGCAGGTGCCTATAGAGGAAGGTGAAACCTTCAGTTGGCAGGACGATTCCACCTACGTGAAGAATCCCCCCTTCTTCGACGGCATGACCATGACCCCGAGCCCGGTCACCAACATCGTGGCGGCCCGTGTCCTGGCCATGGTGGGTGACAGCGTCACCACCGACCACATCTCGCCGGCTGGATCCATCGGCTCCACCACACCGGCCGGCCGCTACCTGAGCGAGCGCGGCGTGCCGGTGAGCGACTTCAACTCCTACGGTGCCCGCCGGGGCAACCACGAGGTGATGATGCGGGGCACCTTCGCCAACGTGCGCCTGCGCAACCGGCTGGCGCCCGGCACCGAAGGTGGCGTCACCCTTCATTTTCCCGAGGGCACCGAGACATCCATTTTCGACGCGGCCATGCAATACGCCGCCGAAGGCGTGCCCCTGGTCGTGCTGGCGGGACGTGAATACGGGACGGGAAGCAGCCGGGACTGGGCGGCCAAGGGCACGGCCCTGTTGGGCGTACGCGCCGTGATCGCCCAGAGCTACGAGCGCATTCACCGCTCCAACCTCATCGGCATGGGCGTCGTGCCGCTGCAGTACTACAAGGGCGACTCCGCCGAGAGCCTGGGCCTGAAGGGCACCGAGCACTTCTCCATCGCCGGGCTCGAGGTGCTCAACCACGGGGAACTCCCCAAGGAGCTGACCGTGGTCGCCGTGGCCGACGACTACTCGGCCACCGAATTCCGGGTGGTGGTGCGCATCGACACACCCATGGAGGCCGAGTACTACCGCCACGGCGGGATCCTCCAATATGTGCTGCGCCAGATGGCGGGCTGACCGGTCGTCAGCCGTCGAACCTAGCCAGCGACTTCTTCGGCGCCTTGCGCCGCCAGGCCTCGGTGAGCAGTTCGCGCAGCACCGCCACCGGAGCCTCATGGAGGAGGACGCGGCAGCCACTGAGCTTCTTTCCCCACCAGAGCTCCTCGACCACCCCGGGGTACTCGGCGCAGTAGGCAGCCACCTCGTCGCCGCTGATGAAGATGTGTACCCGTTCACCGCTAGGCGGCACGGTGGCGAAGATCTTGCCGGCCACCCGGAATGACGTCATGTCGTGGTGCGGCGCCTCGGCCGACTCGGGCAGGGACAGTGCAAGACGGCGCACCGTGGACACGCCGACGCCCATGGCTCAGGGAATGCGGGTGACCCGGAAGAGCTCGGCCGACGCTCCCTCGGGCAAGCCGGCGGTGGTGGCCGCCAGCCGCGAGCCGGTGGTGATGCGCTCGGTGATCCCCTCGGGATCGCCGATCTGGCTCTCGTGGCAGAGCAGGGCCGCCACCTTGCGGTCGACGGTCTTCGTCGTCTCGACGGCGATGTTGGGGCCCTCGGACGCCATGATCCACAGCTCGTTGACCGTCCAGGGCTCAAGCCCCTCCTCGCGAAGCAGCTCAGGGTGGGCGAAGGGGTTGCGCGCGTCGGGGTAGACCGCGCACACCGCCGCCTCGCCCGCGGCCAGGTGATCGGGGTGACTGGCGAAGATGAAGTCCCAGCGCCGGTCGGGCGATTGGGTGATGACACGCCCGGGTTGGACCTGGCGGATGACGCGGCTGATGTCGCGCCGCAGCTCAATGGTGGGCTGGACCCGGCCGTCGGGATGCCCCAGGAACCGCACGTCGCTCACGCCCACCACGGCGGCGGCAGCCCGTTGCTCACGTTGGCGCAGCGCCGCCATGTCGTCCCGTGAGATCGAGTGGTCCGAGCCGCCGGCGTCGCCGTTGGTGACAATGCAGTAGGTGACCTCCACACCGGCCGACGTGAAGGCAGCCACGGTGCCGGCCGATCCGAAGTCGACATCATCGGGATGCGCGGTGACGACGAGGACGCGGCGGACGCCGTCCTCGGGTGACCAGGGCGCGATGGTGTCGCTCAGATGACGCCCTCCTCGGCTAAAGGCGTCCAGGCCGCCAGGTCGCCCAGGCGCGGGTCGTTGGAGAACATCTCCACAATGGGTATGCGCAGGCCGAGCCGGCGCTGAATGACTTCCACCTCGACCAGCTGGTTCCACAAGGTGAGGCTGACCACCACGCCGGCCCGTCCCGCCCTGGCGGTGCGCCCGGAACGGTGCAGGTAGGCCTTGTGGTCTTCGGGTGGGTCGTAGTGGATGACCCCGTCCACCGCGTCAATGTGGAGGCCCCGGGCCGCCACGTCGGTGGCCACCAGGACCGGAAGCTTGCCGTTCGAGAAGTCGGCCAAGGCCCGCTCACGGTTGGCCTGGCGCAGGTCACCGTGGATGGCAGCGGCCTTGATCCCCTCCTTGCCCAGGTTCTCGACCAGGCGGTCGGCGCCGCGCTTGGTGCGTACGAACAGGAGTGATTTCTCCTGGGACCGGCAGATGGCGGCAATCACCTTCACCTTGTCCATCTGGTGCACCTGTATGAAGCGGTGCTCCATGAGCGTCACGGTCTGGCTGGACGATGCCACCTCGTGGAAGACCGGATCGGTCAGGTAGCGCTTGACCAGCTGGTCGACCGCGCCGTCGAGCGTGGCCGAGAAGAGCAGCGTCTGGTGTGGCGTCTCCAGGCGGCGGAGCACCCACTCGACCTGGGGCATGAACCCCATGTCGGCCATGCGGTCAGCTTCATCGAGCACCAGGGTCTCCAGGCCGGCCACCGAGATCTCCCCGCGGTCACCCAGGTCGATGAGCCGACCTGGCGTGGCGATGATCACGTCGACGCCCTTCTGCAACTTGGAGACCTGGCGGTCGATGTCGGCCCCGCCGTACACGGCGACCGCCCGCAGACCGAGCGTTCTGGCCAAAGGCTCCAGCACGTCGTGCACCTGAACGGCCAGCTCGCGGGTGGGCAACAGGACCAGCGCTAGCGGCCGGGCTGGGCGTGCCGCCGCGGGGTTTCCCTGGGCGTCGCGAGTCGCCTTGGCGCGTTGGAGCAGAGGGACACCGAAGGCCAGGGTCTTGCCCGAGCCGGTCTTGGCCTTGCCGCACACATCGCGACCGGCCAGCGCGTCGGCGATGGTGAGGGCCTGAATTGGAAAAGCGCTGACGATCCCTTGATCGTGCAGCGCTTTGGTCAACTCTTCGGAGACTCCAAGGGACTCGAAGGTCCGGGCTGTCTCATAGAGGTCGTCGGAGGTGACGGGGTCATCCCCATTGGAGGTTCCGGCGTGCGCGCCGGACAATGCTTCTAAAGTCATGTCTCGCTCTCTCTGTTGTGCGGCGGGACCCTGCGCCAACCAGAGGAGGTAAACGGCCCCGACTCACCAGCCCCATGCCGGCGGTCGCATCTCCATTATACCAGTACAGGCGGCTTCTCCCGCCGCACACTGTGCCAAAGTGAGCATTCCGTCACGACGAACCAAGGAGGGCCGACGATGGCCAAACTCGACGCTGGTGCCACCGCACCCGCATTCACTCTGCCTGACCAGGACGGGAAGGCCGTCAAGTTGTCCGACTACAAGGGTCAGCGGGTGATCGTGTACTTCTACCCCGCCGACGACACGCCGGGCTGCACCAAGGAGGCCTGCCAGTTCAACGACAACCTCAAGACCTTCGAGAAGGCCGGAGTGGCCGTCCTCGGCATCTCACCCGACAAGGCCGAGAAGCACGTGAAATTCCGCACCAAGTACAAACTGAAGTTTCCCCTGCTCACCGACGCCGACAAGTCGGTCATGGAGAAGTACGGGGCCTGGGGCGAGAAGACCCTCTACGGCAAGAAGACCATCGGCACCATCCGCTCGACCTTTCTCGTCGGGGCCAACGGCAAGGTCGAGCGGGCCTGGTACCACGTGCGGGCCGATGGCCATGCCGCCAAGGTGTTGGAGGAACTCGGCTAGAGAACCGTGGTGCTCTGGGGAAAGTCCCCCGCGTCGAACTCAGTCCGTGGCGTTCACCCCGGGCCTGCAATGCCTCGGAACGGAACAACCGTCAGCGCTGGTGAGCCGGGCACCAGAAGGTCGTTCGCCCGCCCACGGTGGCCCGGCTGAGCTCAGTGCCATCGAGCGGACAGCGCCCACCGACCCGGCGCTCTTCCATCAGATCTCCCATGTGCGACCCTCCCCGGCGACCGAGCTGGCGCAGCGTGGCCCGCACGGCCTTGTGGAGGACGCGCAGCTCGGCGTCGTACAACGGACTGCGTCGCTCAGGATCGAGACCGGCGCGCCACAAGATCTCGTCAGCCAGCAGGTTGCCGATGCCGGCCAGGCGCGCCTGATCAAGCAATCGGGCCTTGAGCGGCGCCGACCCGGCGACCTTGCCTGGGCTGGCGGCCATGGCACCGGTCAGTTCAGCCAGCGAGACCGTAAGCGCGTCAGGTCCCAGGCGACTCTCGTCGGGAGCCAATTCGAGGGATCCGAAGCGACGGGGATCGTGGAGGGCCAGGTGTCCACCATCGGCGAAGGTGATCCGGGCCCGGACCCACTTCTCGTCGAAGACGCCTGGTCCGTAGATCAGGCGATCGAGTGCCTCCTCGCCGTCCACCACCAGCCCACCTGTCATGCCGAAGCGGATGCCCAAGGTCGGACCACCGTCGCTGTCGAGCAGCATCAGCTTGCCCCGCCGGCGCGCCTCGGTGAACGAGTGACCAACCAGGGCGCCGCTCAGGCGGCGGGGCGTGGTGCCTCCCCGCCCGTAGCGGGCGTCGACCATCCTGACCTTGCCGATGGTGCGTCCCATCCCTCTTTCAGCCAGGCGCCGGTAGATCTCGACTTCGAGGATCTCAGGCACCCGCCCGACCGTATCGGAACCAAGTTCCCGGGCGGAATATGGTGGGATCGTGCCACCCGAGAAACCACAGTGGGCCGAGCTCTTCACAGAAGTCGTGACCTCCGGCCTCTGCACCGGGTGCGCGGCGTGTGTCATCGCCTGCCCCTACGACGTGCTGGAGTACGACGACGCCGACGGGCACTACAAGCCCTTCCACGTCCTCGCCGAGGGCGGGCCTGACAACTGCACCCACGGGGAGAAGGGCTGCACCCTGTGCACCCGGGCCTGCCCCCGCTTCCGTACCTGGGAGCCCGAGATCGAGACCCACCTCTTTGGCCGACCGCGCTCCGACGACGAGGTCTCGGGAATCGCCCGCCGGGTGGTGTTGGCCCGGGCCACCGATCTCGGCGTACAGGGCACCGGCCAAGACGGTGGATTGGTCTCGGCGCTGCTCATCTGGGCCTTCGAGCAAGACGTCATCGATGCCGCTCTGGTCTCTGGCCTCGAAGGTGACGGCTCCACCTGGAAGGCCGTGCCGCGCGTGGCCTGGAACAAGGAGGACGTGCTGGCCACGGCGGGCTCCCGGTACACGTATTCGGCCAACCCGCTGGCCTACCCCGAAGCCATCGCCGGCGGGGCCGAACGCATCGCGCTGGTCGGCATGGGATGCCAGGCCTCGGCTCCCCCGGTGATGGCGGCTCGCAAGGCCGGGAAGATTGCCCGCCGCTTCAGCCTCTCTATCGGCCTCTTGTGCTCCAAGACCTTCGACGACGCCATCTTCCCCGAGCTCTTCGAGGAGAAGTACGGCCTGGCCCGGGCGGACATCGTCAAAATGAACATCAAGGGTGTTTTCCAGGTCTGGATGCGTGACGGCACCTATCACGAGATCCCGCTCAAGGAAGCACATGCCTGGACCCGCGAGGGCTGCACGAGTTGCCCGGACTTCGCAGCCGAACATGCCGACATCTCCACCGGCGGCATAGGTGCCTTCGGTGACTGGACCCTCACCCTCATCCGCACCGAGAAGGGTGAGGCGCTCTTCAACGACATGGAGACGGCCGGCGTCATTGAGACGCGCCCCATTGAAGACGACCCGGGTGCCGTCACCCTGCTGAACAAGCTGAGCCGAGTCAGCCGCAAACGCTGGCCGGCCACGGCGGTGCCGATGCCGGGGCGCTTGCCTGCACCCACTGCATGACCGGGCCACAGAACGACGAGTTCGCCGCCCTCCTCGGCATCGACGTGCAGCGCATTGGCCCCGGCCACACCGTGGCGATGCTGAAGACCGGGAGAGAGCACGCCAACCCCCACGGCACCGTCCATGGCGCCGTCTTCTACTGCGTGGCCGGTGCGGCCGTGGCGGCCGCGGCCAACGATGAGGAACATTCCGGCATCGTCTCCTCGGTCCTGGTCGAGTACCTGCAGGCGGCCGCCCTCGGCGATGTCCTCTATGCCGAGGTCACGCGGGAGTACTCGACCGAGCGCGAGGACATCTTCACCGGCACCGTGTGCCGTGGTGAGGAGGGCGACCTCCTCGCCTGGGTCCGGGCCCGGGGCACCCGGCGCACCCGCCCGGCGTAGGAGGCAACCGCTCCTCCACGGGCCGTCCCCGTAGCCCGCCTTTGGCTGAATCTGTGGGAACTATGTCATTGACGCCATGGCCCGGCTGCATCAGTGTGGGGGGCAATGAGAGAGCGCCAGGTGGTGATCGTCGGCTTCCCCGGCCTCCAGCCGCTCGATGCGGTGGGGCCGTTCGAGGTCTTCGCCGGTGCCACCACTGCCCTGTCATCGCTCGGCCGGGCCGGTGGGTATCGAGTGACCCTGGCCTCGTCGAGCGGTGACAACGTCCAATCCGAGAGTGGCCTCGAACTGGGCACGGTGCCCCTGCCCCCAGTCGGCGAGCGGATCGACACGCTGGTCATCCCGGGAGGCAGTGGCACGACAGCAGCCTGCGGCGACACAACCCTGGTGTCGTGGATCCGCGCCGTCGCACCCACATGCCGCCGAGTGGCCACCGTCTGCTCGGGGGCCTTCTTGGGCGCCGAAGCCGGCCTGCTGGACGGGCGGCGGGTCACCACCCACTGGGCCCGGGCCGAAGAGCTGAGTGCCGCCTACCCCTCCCTCGTGGTCGATCCGGATCCGATCTACATCCGCGACGGCAAGTACTGGTCCAGTGCCGGGGTCACCGCCGGCATCGACCTGGCCCTCGCACTGGTACAGGAGGACGTTGGCGTCGAAGTGGCCCAGACAGTGGCGCGGTGGCTGGTCATGTTCCTGCACCGCCCCGGGGGCCAGTCCCAGTTCGCCTCACCGGTGTGGGTACCGCGGGCGGAGCGCTCGACCGTCCGGGCCGTGCAGACCCTGGTCGAGTCCGCTCCCGGCGGGGACCACCGCCTCCCGGCGCTGGCCGCGGCGGCGGCCATGAGCGTGCGCCACTTCACCCGCGTCTTTACGGCCGAGGTGGGCGAGTCCCCTAGCCGATTCGTCGAGCGGGTCCGCCTGGAGGCAGCCCGGAATGAGCTGGAGACGACCAGCGACACCCTTGAGCTCATCGCGACCCAGTGCGGGTTCGGGACAGCCGAGACGCTGCGCCGGGTTTTCCAGCGCCGCCTGGGCGTGACCCCCGACTCCTATCGCCGTCGCTTCCGCACCGTCACCCATGAAAGGACATCCGCATGACCGACAACCTGCAGGTCGCCATCCCACTGTTCCCGCAATTCACCGCACTGGACGGCATCGGGCCCTACGAGGTGTTACAGCGCATCCCGACAATCGACATCACCTTCATCGGTCACGCCCGGGGTGAGGTCCGCACCGAGAACGCCATGCTGGGCATCACCGTCGACGCCACGTTCGAAGAGATCCCGGAACCCGACGTCATCGTCTTCCCCGGAGGTGTCGGCACTCGCCCCCTGGAGCAGGACGAGCGGGTGCTTGCATGGGTGCGCCACGCGCATGCCACCACGTTGTTCACCACGTCGGTGTGCACCGGTTCTCTTGTCCTAATGACCTTCGTGTAATACC
>PNAT01000043.1 GCA_003169675.1 Acidimicrobiaceae bacterium | reverse complement strand
CGCGACGAGGAGATCCGCCGGGTCATCCAGGTCCTGTCCCGGCGCACCAAGAACAACCCGGTGCTCATCGGCGAGCCCGGTGTGGGCAAGACGGCCATCGTGGAAGGGCTCGCCAACCGGATCATTGAGGGGGACGTCCCCGAGGGGCTCAAGGGCAAGCGGGTGGTGGCCCTCGACCTGGGCTCCATGGTGGCCGGGGCCAAATACCGCGGCGAGTTCGAGGAACGCCTGAAGGCGGTGCTCAAGGAAATCACCGACGCCCAAGGTGAGGTCGTCACCTTTATTGACGAGCTACACACCATCGTCGGTGCGGGGGCGGCCGAGGGGGCCATGGACGCCGGCCAGATGATCAAGCCCATGTTGGCCCGGGGCGAATTGCGGTTGATCGGGGCCACCACGCTCGACGAGTACCGGACCAAGATCGAGAAGGACGCCGCGCTGGAGCGGCGCTTCCAGCCCGTCTTCGTCGGCGAGCCCTCCGTCGAGGACACGGTGGCCATCCTGCGTGGCCTGTCGGAGCGCTACGAGGTGCACCACGGTGTGCGCATCCAGGACGCCGCCCTGGTGGCGGCCGCCACGCTGTCAGACCGCTACGTCACCGGGCGCTTCCTGCCCGACAAGGCCATCGACCTGATTGACGAGGCGGCGTCCAAACTGCGCATTGAGATCGACTCGCTTCCTACCGAGCTGGACCAGATCACGCGGCGGATCCGCCAGCTGGAGATCGAGAAGGTGGCCTTGGAGAAGGAGAGCGACGAGGCGTCGGCCGAGCGGCTCGACCGCCTGGAGCGCGAGCTGGCCGAGCTCGGTGAGCAGCGCGACGGCATGACGGCGCATTGGCAGCAGGAGAAGGCCTGCATTGACGCCATCCGCCAGTTGAAAGAGGAGCAGACCGTGCGCGGCGACGAGGCGGTGCGCTTGGAGCGTGACGGTGACCTGGCCGGGGCCTCGGCCATCCGCTACGGCGAGTTGCCCGACCTGGAGCGCCGGATCACCGAGGCCACCGACGACTTGGCCAAGCTGCAGGCCGGCACCCGGTTCTTGAAGGAAGAGGTGGACGCCGAGGACATCGCCGAGGTGGTCAGCCGCTGGACCGGCGTGCCTGTGGCCCGTCTCATGGAGGGCGAGATCGAGAAGCTGGTGCGCCTGGAGTCAACGCTGCACGAGCGCGTCGTCGGCCAGGACGAGGCGGTCTCGGCCGTGTCCAACGCCATCCGGCGTAGTCGGGCCGGGTTGAGTAATCCCAACCGGCCTATCGGGTCCTTCCTCTTCCTGGGCCCGACGGGTGTCGGGAAGACCGAGCTGGCCCGGGCCCTGGCCGAGTTCCTCTTCGACGACGAGCGGGCGATCACCCGGATCGACATGAGCGAGTACATGGAGAAGCACGCCGTCAGCCGCCTGGTCGGGGCCCCTCCGGGCTACGTGGGTTACGACGAGGGCGGCCAGTTGACCGAGGCGGTACGCCGCCGCCCCTACGCCGTGGTCCTGCTCGACGAGTTGGAGAAGGCCCACCCCGACGTCATCAATATCCTGCTCCAAGTTCTCGAGGACGGGCGCTTGACCGATGGCCAGGGGCGCACGGTCGACTTCACCAACTCCGTGCTCATCATGACCTCCAACCTGGTCGGGGAGCCTTCGGGCACCTTCAAGCCCGAGTTCATCAACCGCATTGACGAGATCGTGCGCTTCCGCTCGCTGACCGAGGCCGACCTGATGGTCATCGTGGGCGTCCAACTGGGCCACTTGAGTGACCGCCTGGCCGAGCGCCGGCTCACCCTGGAGGTCACTGCTGAGGCAGAGGCCTGGCTGGCCCGGGCCGGCTACGACCCCGACTACGGTGCTCGGCCGTTGCGGCGGGTGTTACAGCACCAGATCGAGGACCCGCTGGCGCTGGCGCTGCTGGAAGGTCGCTATCTGGAGGGGTCGACGGTCACGGTGGCGGTGGAGGAAGACACCATCGTGATGGAGTAGGGAGTCGCCGGCCCGTTCAGGGGAGCGGGCTCCAGAGCGCGACGCCGCCCACGGTGCGGGGCGGGCCGTAGGTGTCGGTGAACAGGGCGATAGCCGCCCCCGGGAAGGCGCCGCCGTTCCCGACGACGATGGACGAGATGCCGTAGCGGGCCACCAGCGCCCGCACGTCGGTCGGGGTGGCCGCCGGCCCGAGATTGGCTCGCCCGTCGTAGTCGGCGATGAGGGTATTCGGTACCGCGGCTGGATAGACGGCGGCCGGGCCGGGGCTGGCCGAATTGTCGGCGCCCGGTACGAAGGCGAACCCACCGAGAATGCGGAAGCGCATGGACGACACGGCCTGCCAAAGCATGGCCTGGTTCTCCGGGAACACCGGATAGGGGTACGTGAGCACGGCACGACCGTCCGGGATGTCATCTACCGCCTTGCTCTGGAAGAAAGAGGACGTGGTCGAGTCCACCGTGACGTGCGGGTAGGGCCAGCGGGGGAGGAGGGGGAACAGGGTCACCAACATGATCAGGCCGATGAAGGTGCCGTTGACGATCTCCGACGTTTTCCGTGTGACTCGCCCCAGATCCGTGTGGAGGCGGTCGACGCCGATGCCCAGGACGAAGCCGACGAACAGATCGACGAAGAGAGTGAAGCGACCGGCCAGCAGCGAATTGAAGATGGGGAGGTGGACGAAGAGATCGAAGGGGAGGGGGATCACGGTGACGTGGCCATCGACGATGAGACGGGGGCCCAGCGAGAGGAGCCAGGCCGCGGCGGCCATGGCGGTAGCGAAGCGCATGGCGACCACTTGGCGGTGGCGGACCACGAAGAAGATGAGCAGGAGGACGAGCGGTATGCCCAGATAGCCACCGCTCTCGGGGAGGTTGGGTTGCAGGCGGTCCCCGAGTGACGCCCACCCCATGGTGGTGAGCCGTTGATTCACGGTCGGCACGAAGGTGTTCAGGAGATCCATGGGATAGGTGAGGCCGTGCCACACCGGCCCGGTGAAGCGCTGCGGGCCCCGGAAGTAGACATCGAGCGGGTAGGCGACGAAGGGTGTGGCCGCCACCACCCCCCATGCCCCGCCTCGAAGGGCGTGGCGCCACCGGTCGGCCACCAAGGCCGGATGGGCCGCCACCAGCACCAGCACGCCGATCACCCCGATGACGGCGCTGTCGACCAGGATCTCGGCGGAGATGAGGAGTTGAGCCGCAGCCAATAGGCCCAACCCGATGCCCCAGCGGCGGGCGCTGTTCCGCTGGAGGACCAGCAGCTCGTAGAGGACGTACATCATGATCGGCGGGACGGGCACGAAGACCAGGTTCAGGTGACCCAGTCCCTGACCGGCCATATATGAGGTGAAGGCATACATCAGGCCGCCGAGGAAGGCGGCCGGGGTCCAATGGACGACGTGGCGTAGGACCAGGAAACACGCCGTGGCTGACGACGCGATGCCCAGCCACAGCAGGAAATTGTAGGAGGCCACCGGGCCCCTGGTCAGGGTCAGGGGCGCCATGAGTGAGCCAAGAAGTGGCATCGACGCGTTCCGCATCAGGTTGACGCCCGAGCCGACGTCGATCCAGTTCGACACGAACGGGTTGTGGCCGTGGGAGACGGCGAAAGGCGTCCAGCGCAGGAACCAGATCGACTGGGCCGTGTCGTCACAGGCGCACCAGGGCACCCGATTTTTCTGCCAGGGCAACACCGGGAGGTACGCCGTCAGGGCGAGCAGTCCATAGAGCACGATGCTGAGAAACTCGGGACCGCCGGCGGAGCGCACTTTCCGGGTCCTGGCCTGGAGGGGGCGGGCGCGCTTTTCGTACCGTCCCCGGGTGCGTGCGCTCACTGGCCTCTGACTCTCCTCACCCGTCACGTCGTCCCCGTCGACGCGGTGAGCAAGCGTGGCACAGGGGCGCCGTGGTGACATATCAAGCAGTGCTCACTGCTCACCGCTCACTGCAACCTGCAGATTCAGTGTCTCTCGGCCGAGTGTCTCAGGGAAGCACCAGCCGGCGGGCGGGGATCACCGCGTCGAGTACCCCGAGATGCACCACCCGAAAGGTGGTGTTGCGTCCAGCGAGGAAGGCTTCAAAGGTGGCCTCGGTATAGGGGCCAGGACCGGGCTGAGGGTTGGAGAAGGCCGAGGCGGCGTTCTGCCCGGGGGCGAAGAAGAGCCAAGCCGGATCCGGAGACGCCTGCACCTGCGCCAACAGGGAGTGCAGACGCTGCACATCCATGTTGGTGGGACTGACCGTCACCCGCCCCTGCCCGATGAACTCGAGGTCATAGGAGACCCAGTAGTCGCCGTAGGCGAAGCGCACGTGATGAGCGGCCATCTCGTCGACCACGTGGTCCATCGGGGCATTGGGGTTTCCCCAACCCGAGAAGAAGGCCCGCGGGGACGTCGGGATCCCGGCCGCATGGCCTGCCCCCAGCACGAGCAAGGTGACGCCCAGGAGCCCCACACCATTCCCGGCCAGTGTGGCCACCCGCCATACCTTCGGCCGGCCGATCGCGCCGAAGCTGCACAAGGCGACCAGCGGCACCACCATGAAGGGCAGGAAGAGGCCGTAGCGCCCGTCGACCCAGTAGGCCGCCGCCGGTACCGCCGCGTAAATGAACGGAAAAGCCACGATGCCAGCGGCCAAGGCCAGGGGGGTGAGAGTGCTCGGATCGTCCCGGACCAGCCACACCGCTCGCACCAGGCAGGCCGTCACCAGGACCAGGGCGAGGGCGTAGAGCACGTGCCCAAGATGTGCTCCCCCAACCCAAGGCGCGCCGGGGACGGTCCGCAAGCCGAGCTGGATGGGCAACATGTAGTGGAAGAAGACGGTGAACCGGTCCCCGTACCCGATCCCTCCGGTGCCCTGGGAGGCCGGCACTTGCAGGGAGGCGAAGCCCGACTGGATGTTGGCGTACCACCAGGGCATCGAACCGAGGAGGGTCCCCCCGGCCGTGATGGCGGTCGCTCCGGCCAGGCGCCTCATCCTCGTCTGCCGCTCTTCGCCTTCACCGCCGTCGCCGCTCTTTCGCCACCATCCCACGTACAGCACCAGGCTGGACGGGATGAAGTACACGATCTCGGGTGAGGCCCACCACCCGAGGCCCAGCGCAAGGCCGAGAGCGGCAAAGCCCAGGGGACCGGCGCGCCGGCGTTGCAGGCGTACCGCACAGAGGAGAGCCGCCAGACCGCAACACAACGCTGCGTAGCGGAAGCCCACCTCGCGCACGGAGTTCCAGACCATGGAGTAGGGAAAGACCCACGCAAGTGCGCCGGTGGCCAGGGCCGGGCGACGACGGCCACTGGCGGTCCACACGATGGCGGCTACCAGACCGGCGGCGAGCGCGGCCAGCACCGTCGTCGTCAGGTTGAGGGTCGTCGTCCCGCTGCCGCCCAGCCGGAACAAGAGCGCAGTGATGTACGGCTCCACCCCCCCGTAGGTCTGGCCCCAGTAGAAGGCGGAGAAATGTCCCGCGGCGATGCGTCGGGCCATCAGGCCGGCAACGGCCTCATCGCCGAAGAGGGGTGTGTGAGCCAGGATCCACAGGCGCAGCACCAAGCCGTAGGCGAGGGCGGCGGCCAAGGCCACCAAGACGGCGGTGTCCACCACCGGCCGGAAGTGAGAATTCACGGCTGGCGGCATGGCACGCCATATTGCCAGGCCCGCTCCGGCGCCCGGCAGCCGGAATCCCCGATGGGCCAGGACCGAGGGGATGTCGTGGCGGAAACTAAACGGTTTTGTTTAGTTTCCGCACACAGACACAGGGAAGGCCCCTGCGCCGCCCCTGCGCCGCTCCCGCAACGACCCCCTACCCCGGATTCAAAATCAGCCCACCAGCAGGGCGGTACACTGTTGCGCAATCCGACGGCGTTCGAGCGAACGGAGAAGACGCGTGCCCGCAACGGTGGTGGTGGGGACCCAGTGGGGGGATGAGGGCAAGGGGAAGCTGACCGACCTCCTGGCCCGCGAAATGGACATGGTGGTGCGCTACCAGGGCGGTCACAACGCCGGGCACCGCATCGTGGTCAACGGCGAGGCCTTCGCCCTTCAGCTTGTCCCGAGTGGCATCCTCTACGACCACATCACGCCGATGATCGGCAATGGGGTCGTGGTCGACCCGGCCGTTCTCCTGGCCGAACTCGATGCCCTGGCGGCCAAGGGCGTCGACACCAGCCGCATCGTGGTCAGCGGGAACGCCCACCTGATCATGCCGTATCACCAGGAGATGGACCGGGTGACCGAGCGCTACCTGGGCAAGAACGCCCTCGGGACCACCAAGAGGGGCATCGGCCCCGCCTACGCCGACAAGGCGACTCGGGTCGGCCTCCGGGTACAGGACCTTCTCGACCCCAAGATCTTCCGCCAGAAGCTCGACGTGGTGCTCAAGGAGAAGAACGCCCTGCTGGCCAAGGTCTACAACCGGCTCCCCCTGTCGGCCGGCGACATCGCCGATCGCTACCTCAACGAATACGCCCCTCGCGTGGCGCCCATGATCGGTGACACGGTCAGCCTGGTCCACGACGCAATCGAAGCCGGCCGCAACGTGCTGCTCGAGGGGGCCCAGGCCACCTTCCTCGACCTTGACCACGGCACCTACCCCTTCGTTACGTCGTCCAACCCGGTGGCCGGTGGTGCCTGCACCGGATCGGGCCTCGGCCCGCGCCACATCGACCGGGTCATCGGCATCGCCAAGGCCTACGTGACCCGGGTCGGCGCCGGACCGTTCCCCACCGAGCAGGACAACGACATCGGCCGGCTGCTGGTGGAGCGCGGGCACGAGTTCGGCACCAACACCGGGCGCATGCGCCGCTGCGGGTGGTTCGACGCCGTCATGCTGCGCCAGGCCGTGCGCCTCAACTCCATGACCGAGGTGGCGCTGACCAAGCTGGATGTCCTCGATACGTTCGAGACGGTCAAGGTCTGTGTGGCCTACGAGGCTGATGGGGTCCGCTACACCCACCTGCCGTACCACCAGTCGACCTTCCACAGTGTGGAGCCGATCTACGAGGAACTGCCGGGATGGCGCACCGATCTGACGGCGGCCACCGCTCCCGCCGACCTGCCCGAGGCGGCCCGCCGTTATGTGGCCTTCCTGTCCGAGCAGATCGGGGTCCCGGTCCGCCTGGTCGGAGTGGGCCCGGGGCGCGAGCAGTTCGTCTCCTTCGCCAACGCGTGAAGGTCTGCGTCGTCGGCAGCGGTGGCCGCGAGCACGCGCTCGCCCATGTGCTGTCCCGCACCGCCGAGGTCGTGGTTGCTCCGGGGAACCCGGGTATGGCCGCTCCCATCGAAATTACAGACGAGCCGCTGGAGGAGGTCGAAGCCGACCTCTACGTGATCGGGCCCGAGGCCCCGCTCGTCAATGGACTGGCCGATCGCCTCCGCCAGCAGGGGCGGGCCGTAATGGGCCCGGGAGCCGACGGCGCCCTGCTGGAGGGATCCAAGGCCCACATGAAGGAGATCCTGTCCACCGCCGGCGTGCCCACGGCGCACTTCGCCACGTTTGACTCCCTCCAGACGGAGGAAGCCCTGGCCTTCCTCGATACATTGAGCGGACCCTGGGTGATCAAGACCGACGGGCTGGCCGCCGGCAAGGGCGTGCTGGTGGCCCACACCATGGAGCAGGCCCGGGCCGACGTGGTGGCCAAGCTCTCCGGGAGCTCCTTCGGCGACGCCGGCCGTCACATCGTCGTTGAGGAAGGGCTCGAAGGTGAGGAATGCTCCCTGCTCGTGCTGTGTGACGGCACCACGGCGGTGCCCCTCTTGCCGGCTCAGGACTTCAAGCGCGTCCGCGACGGCGACGAGGGCCCCAACACCGGGGGCATGGGCGCCTATGCCCCCATGCCCGAGGTTGGACCCGAGCTGGTGGGCAAGATCATGGACACCGCCGTCACCCCCCTCATCACCGAGATGTGCCGGCGCGGCATCGATTACCGGGGCGTGCTCTACGCCGGCCTCATGCTCGGCCCCGACGGGCCCAAGGTCATTGAGTACAACGTGCGCTTCGGCGACCCCGAGGCCCAGGTGGTGCTCCCGCTGCTCTCGTGCGATGCCGCCGAGCTGTTTCTGGCCGTGGCCAACGGGACACTGGACGAGATGCCGGCACCCACCTTCTCCGGCGACGCCGCCGTGTGCGTGGTGCTGGCTTCAGCGGGATATCCCGACAACCTCCGTACGGGTGACCCCATCACCGGTCTTCATCTCAACGGCCAGTCGACCGCGCCGGTGGAAGGGGTGACCGTCTTCCACGCCGGCACACGCCGGACCAGTGTGAAAGGTCCGTTCCGCACGGCCGGGGGCCGGGTCCTGGGCGTCACCGCGGTGGCGCCGACGTTGGAGGAGGCCCGGGCCAACGCCTACGCCGGCGCCGCGCCCATTGAGTGGGACGGCATGCAGCTGCGGCGTGATATTGCCGCGGCCGCCGCCCGTGCGGTGACGGAGAATGTCGGATGATCCCGCGCTACTCACCCACCGACATGGCGGCGCTCTTCAGCGACGGGGCCCGCTTCGCCCTCTGGCTGGAGGTCGAGCTGCTGGCCACCGAGGGCCAGGCCGCGGTGGGCGTGGTGCCAGCCCACGACGCCGCCACCTGCCGCCAGGCGGCACCGACTGTCGACGACGCCTTCGTGGCCGACGTGCTGGCGCGCGAGGCGATCACCGACCACGACGTGGCGGCCTTCGTCGACGTGGTGCAGGACCGCATCGGCGCGCCGGCCGGCTCCTACATCCACTACGGGCTGACATCTTCCGATGTGGTGGATACCGCGCTCTGCGCCACCCTGACCAAGGCGGCGGACCTCCTCCTCATCGACCTGGACAACTTTGTCGACGCGCTCAAGGCCCGTGCCACCGAGCTGATGGACGTGCCGGTGACCGGGCGCACCCACGGCATGCACGCCGAGCCCACCACGTTCGGGGCCAAATTCGCCCTGTGGACCCTGCAGGCCGATCGCGACCGGCAGCGCATGCGGGCGGCCCGGGCCGGGATCGCCGTGGGCAAGCTGTCGGGCGCCGTCGGGACTTACTCCAATATCGACCCGGCGGTGGAGGCCCACGTCTGTGCCGCCCTGGGCCTGATGCCGGTGCCTGCCACCCAGGTCATCTCACGCGACCGCCACGCCGAGTTCCTTTACGCCTGTGCAGCCGTCGGGACGACGGTGGAGCTGATGTGCACCGAGATCCGCCACCTGGCCCGCAGTGAGCTGGGCGAGGCCGAGGAGCCCTTCGCTGCCGGTCAGAAAGGGAGCTCGGCCATGCCCCACAAGCGCAACCCGATCCTCTCCGAACGGTTGTGCGGGCTGGCTCGACTGCTGCGCGGCTACCTGGGCGCCGGGCTGGAGGACGTGGCCCTGTGGCACGAGAGGGATATCTCGCACAGCTCGGTGGAACGGGTGGCCCTGCCCGACGCTGCACTTCTGGCCTGCTACGTGCTGCGCAAGGCCACCGGATTGGCCTCAGGGCTGGTGGTGCACCCCGACCGGGCGCTGGACAACCTGACCAGGGGCACCTTCGGCCTCGTCTTCAGCCAGTCGGTCCTGCTGGCCCTGGTGTCATCGGGGATGACCCGGGACGAGGCCTACCGTATAGTCCAACGCGACGCCCGGGCCGCCTGGTCGGAGCGACGTCCATTGCGGGAGATCCTGGCGGCCGATTCCGAGGTGCCCCTGAACGAAGCGCAACTCACTGAGGCCTTCGATCTGACCCGGACCCTGCGCCACATCGACCGCTTCACCGAAGCGCTGGCCGCGCTGTGACAAAGTGGATGGCGTGAGGTTCGATCTTCCCCAGATCCACTCGGGCAAGGTGCGCGAGCTCTATGACGCCGGGGACGACCGCCTGCTCATGGTGGCCTCGGACCGGGTCAGTGCCTTCGACGTGATCATGGCCGAGCCCATCATCGACAAGGGACGGGTGCTCACGGCCATGACGTCCTTTTGGTGCGACGAGATGGCCGATGTGGTGCCGGGCACCCAGCTGGAGGTCGATCCGGTCCGCGTTGAGGCGGCACTGGACGGACGGGTGCTGCCGCCCGGGTGGGCCGGACGGGCCGTGCTGGTGCGCCGGGCCGAGATGCTCCAACTCGAGTGCATCGTGCGCGGCTACCTGGCCGGCCAGGCCCACGAGGAGTACGAGAAGTCGGGCACCGTGCACGGCACGGTCATGCCCAAGGGCCTGCGCATGGCCAGCCGACTCGCCGAGCCCATCTTCACGCCGTCCACCAAGGCGGCCGAGGGGCACGACGTCAACATCGATTTCGCGGCCGCGGTCGACCTGGTCGGGTCGGAGGCGGCCCACGCCGCCCGTGACATCTGCCTCGAGCTGTACCGTCGGGCGGCGGCCCGGGCGGCCGACGTCGGCTTCATCCTGGCCGACACCAAGTTCGAGCTGGGCTACGTCGACGGCGTGCTGTCGCTCTGCGACGAGGTGTGCACACCCGACTCGTCGCGGCTGTGGCCGGCCGATCAGGTGGTGGTCGGCACCACGCCCCCTGCCTTCGACAAGCAGCCGTTGCGGGACTGGTTGGCCGCCCAGCCGTGGGATCGCCAGCCCCCACCCCCGGCTCTGCCAACCGAGGTGACGACCGCACTCTCGGCGCGCTACGTGGCGGCGTACGAACGTGTCACCGGTCGCTCATTGCACGACTGGTACGGTGCCACGCAATGAGGTTCGCGGCGCGCGTGGAAGTGCAATTGCGCCCGGGTATCGCCGATCCCGAAGGGGCCACCATTGAGCGGGCGCTCCCCGCCCTGGGCTTCGACGGCGTGGCCCACATGCGGGCCGGGCGGTCGTTCAGTTTCGAGGTGGACGCTCCCGACGAGGGTGCGGCGCGCCGCAAAGCCACCGAGCTGGCCGACCGCTTGCTGGCCAATCCGGTGATCGAGCAGAGCCGGCTCGAGCTCGAGGCTCTCTAAATGGCGGCCCGGATTGGCGTCGTCGTCTTCCCGGGCACCAACTGTGAGTACGACGTGGTCGGTGCGCTCGAAGCTGCCGGGGGAGGGGGGGAACTTCTCTGGCACGGCGACCACCACCTGTCCGGGGTCGATGCCGTAGTCCTGCCCGGCGGGTTCGCCCACGGGGACTACCTGCGCCCCGGGGCGCTGGCCCGGTTCTCTCCCATCATGGAGTCAGTGGTGGAGTTCGCCCGCGCCGGTGGCCCGGTGGTCGGAATCTGCAACGGCTTCCAGGTCCTGACCGAGGCCGGACTGCTCCCCGGAGCGCTGCAGAAGAACGGGCGCTTGCGCTTCCTCTGCCAGGCGGCCCGGCTCACCGTCACCTCGAGGGCCTCGGTGCTCACCGCGCAGGCAACCGTCGGCGACGAGCTGGTCATTCCCATCAACCACTTCTCCGGGAACTACACCTGCGACGCCGACACCCTGCGCCAACTAAATGACGACGATCGCATTGTGCTGCGCTACGTCGAAAATCCCAACGGCTCGCTCGACGACATCGCCGGCATTGCCAACGCGGCGGGCAACGTGGTGGGACTCATGCCACACCCCGAGCGGGCCTCCAATGCGCTGTTGGGCTCCGAGGACGGGCTTGTCCTCCTTGGTTCGCTCGTCGGCGCCGTGGCATCGGTCGCTGCGGCCTGACAGAGGGTTCCTGGTTCAGCCCCGCGAGCGCGAGATCTCGGCCTTGGCCAGCACCGCCGCACTCACTCCGGCGGCGCGCCAGGTGCCATAGGTGATGCCCTTGCGCTCCCCATAGGCCTTGGCCACCTTGATGAACTGCTTCTCCAGGGCGCTCATATCCTTGACCTGATTCACCCGTGAACGCTCATCGGTCAGGTTCTTCTGCTCCTGGAGTAAATGGAGTTTTGACAGGGCATCGGCGGTGGCCAGTTGGATCTCAATGGCGGCCAGGCGCCGGTCGATGGACGCCGGCGTCCGCTTCCTCCCGCGCTTGGGCTTGGACGTCTCCAGCGCTTGCAGGTAGTGGCGCACGGACGCGCTCTCGGCCCGCCCACGAGCCAACGCGGCCTTGTGGCCGGTGCTCATGGGCTTGCGAGGAACCGGAGGCTTTCCTTTTGGCATGTCTCCATTGTGGACCATTCGACCCTCGATAGTGGGTCACATTGGGGAGTTTCTCGGCCACTCATTGAGGTGAATTCCCGCGGGAGCACATGGGATATTCCCCCAGTCCCACTCACATCTCCTCGCTCCCCATTGTGTCAATTGGGCCAGCGCACAACCACCCAGGGCACAACCACAGAGGGCGCAGCACTACCGTTTCCCTATGGCGAGCACCACGGCACCATTGAGTGCAAAGAGCCGCCGCGCCATCGCTGCGCTGCTCATCGGTGCCGCGGTGCTGATCGTGGCCTATTGGATGGCGTGGTTCGCCCACCGATCGCTGGTGGCCTCGGCCACGTCGCTGCCCTACACGCAGTTCGAGGATGCCTTCCCCGCGGCCGACGGCTGGCTGGCCCTCTGCCTGGGCGCCGGCGCGTACTGCCTGGTGTCGTGCCGCCGGGATCTATCTCTTCGGCATGGATGTGCTCTACGACACCCAACACGGGATCTGGGGCAACGGGGCCAACGGCAAGACCGAGCTGGCCATCAACGTCTTGACGGCCCCGGCAAGGCGATCTTGTTCGGTCGGGTAGCCGATGTGCTCCGTCCAGGTGGGCGATTCGTGATGGGCGACGTGGTCATCCCAGACGATCCTTCTGGCGCGGTGGCGCCGCTCCACCCCGGTTGTGACAAACCCAGCACGACGGCGGAGCAGGTGGGGTGGTTGCGCGACGCCGGCTTGGACGTCACCGTAGTGTGGACGCAGGGAGACCTGGCCGTTCTGGCGTCTGATCGGCCCGTGCCCCGCCGCTAAGTTGGGGGCGTCATGACTTCCCCGGCCGAGAAGCCGTTGCCCGATGTCGCGTTGGAGAAAGTTCCGTTGCACAGGGCACTCGGCCTGACCGACGCCGAGTTCGCCGCCGTGGTGGCGATCCTGGGGCGGGAGCCCAACCATCTCGAACTCGCCCTCTACGCCGTCATGTGGAGCGAGCACTGCTCCTACAAGTCCTCCCGCCTCCATCTCAAGCGCCTGCCCACCGAGGGCCCGTCGGTGCTGGTCGGCCCGGGCGAGAACGCCGGGGTGATCGACGCCGGTGACGGCATCGCCATCGCCATCCGGATCGAGAGCCACAATCACCCCTCGGCCATTGAGCCCTACCAGGGCGCGGCGACCGGGGTGGGGGGGATCTTGCGCGACATCTTCACCATGGGGGCCCGACCCCTGGCCATCATGGACCCGCTGTTCTTCGGGACGCCCGACGATGCCCGGCAGCGCTGGCTGGTCGAGGGCGTGGTCAGCGGGATCTCGGGCTACGGCAACTCGGTCGGGGTGCCGACGGTCGGCGGCGAGCTGACCTTCGACCCCTGCTACGCCCAGAACCCGCTGGTCAACGTGCTCTGCATGGGCGCGTTGCCCACGGAGCGACTGGTGCTCGGGATCGCCTCGGGGCCCGGCAACCTGGCCGTGCTGCTGGGCAACAGCACCGGTCGGGACGGCATCGGCGGGGTCAGCGTGCTGGCCTCGGCCGGCTTCGCCGGTGATGACGGAATGGGGATCGGCGCGGGGGCCGACGACACCAAGCGGCCGAGTGTGCAGGTGGGCGATCCCTTCGAGGAGAAACGCCTCATCGAGGCCTGCCTGGAGCTGCTGGACACGAAGTTGGTGGTGGGGATTCAGGATCTGGGTGGGGCCGGGCTGGCCTGCGCCACCAGTGAGACGGCTGGCCGCGGTGGCGTGGGCATGGACGTCGAACTCGACGCAATCCCCCGTCGCGAAGAGGGCATGGAACCCTGGGAGGTGATGACCAGCGAGAGCCAGGAGCGCATGCTGGCCATCGTCACCCCGGAGTCATGGCCGGCGGTGGCCGCCATCTGCGCCAAGTGGGAAGTGCGGGCGGCCGTCATCGGGAAGGTGACCGCGCCCGGGAAGCGGGGCGGTCGGCTGCGCATCCGCCACGGCTCGGAGGGGGAGGTGCTGGCCGATGTGCCGGCGGCGTCCTTGTCGGACGACGCGCCGCTCTACGACCGGCCCCGGCGGGCCCCGGAGGTGGTGGCCTCGGTCCCGGTGGACCCGCCGAAGGACTGTGCCGGCGATCTGCTCTCCCTGCTGCGCTCGGCGCGCTGGGTCTTCCGCCAGTACGACCACCAGCTCTTCTTGAACACGGTGGTGGGACCGGGCGGGGATGCCGCCCTGCTGCGCCTGGCCGGTCCCGGGCTGCCCCCCTCCGAGCGCGGCGTGGCCGTGACGACGGACTCCAATCCCCGCTCCTGCGCGCTCAACCCCCGTATGGGCACGGTGCTCACGCTGGCCGAGGGTGTGGCCAACCTGGCCTGTGTGGGCGCCACGGCGGTGGCCGTCGTCAACTGCTTGAACTTCGGCAACCCCGAGCACGCCGAGGTGATGTGGCAGCTGTCGGAATGTATCGACGGGCTGGCGGAGGGATGCCGCGCCCTCTCCCTTCCCGTCATCGGGGGCAACGTCAGCTTCTACAACGAGAGCGCCGGTGTCGACATCGATCCCACCCCGGTGCTGGGACTGCTCGGGCTCGTCGAGGCCGTCCACGCGCCGCCGCCGGGGTTGGCCTGGTCCGAGGGCGAGACCGTGGTGCTGCTGGGGGCGCGTGCATCTCTTGCCGGTGGGTTCCCACTGGACGGGACCCGGTGGGCCACCGAGTGCCGCACGCACCGCTCGGGCACGTTGCCCCCGATCGACCTCGGCGCGCACGCCACGGTGTGTGCCTTCGTGGCCGGGTTGGTCAGCGCCGCCGTCTCGGGTGATGGCGTGCCACCGTTTCTGGGCGCCGTGCACGATGTCTCGTCCGGCGGGCTCGCCGTGGCCCTGGCCGAGATGGCGGCCGCGGCCGGCGTCGGCTGCGCCGTGGCCCTGGACGACGCAGCCGAGCTGTTCACCGAGCTGCCCTCCCGCTTCGTGGTGACGACGACCAGGCCCGACGAGCTCTGCACCCGGGCCGAGGACTTGGGCATCCCGGCCTCTGTGGTGGGCCGGGCCGGGGGCGACCGGTTCTGCCTGGGTGACCTGGTCGACCTCCCACTCGACGCCCTGTGTGAGGCGCACGAGGGCAACCTGGCCAAGATGTTGGGGGAATCGTAGGGGTGCAGGGCTGTGCGAGAATGGGCACACCGTGAAGGAAGCCTGCGGCGTCTTCGGGATCTACGCCCCTGAACGGAGGGTGGCGAACCTCACGTTCGATGGTCTCTTCGCCCTACAGCACCGCGGGCAGGAGTCAGCCGGCATGGCGGTCAGCGACGGGGACACCGTCATGGTGGTCAAGGACATGGGTCTGGTGGCCACCGTCTTCGACGAGCGCACGCTGTCGGGCCTGCAGGGGCACCTGGCCATCGGCCACACTCGCTACTCCACCCATGGCGCGTCGGAGTGGGCCGGCGCGCAACCCGTCTACCGTCCTGTCGGCCGGGCCGGGTTCGCGCTGGGGCACAACGGCAACTTGACCAACACCGCCGAGCTGGCCGAGAAGGTCGGCATGCTGCCCGGTTCCATCTGCACCGACAGTGATGTGGTGGCCGAGCTGCTGGCCCGCTCGTTCCCCGAGACCGAGGACCTGGCCCGTGCCCTGCAGGCCGTGCTGCCCATTGTCGAAGGCGCCTTCACCTTCGTGCTCATGAACTCCCAGCGCCTCTTCGGCGTGCGCGACCCCTACGGCTTCCGGCCCCTCTGCCTGGGCCGGCTGGGCCCGGAAGAGGCTCCCGAAGGGTGGGTCCTGGCCTCGGAGTCCCCGGCGCTCAGCGTCATCGGCGCCACCTTCGTGCGCGAGGTCGAACCGGGCGAGCTGGTGGTGATCGACGCCGACGGGGTGCACAGCCTGGCCATCCCCTGGCTCAAGGAGGTGAAACCCCGGCTCTGTATCTTCGAGTTCGCCTACATCGCGCGGCCCGACAGCCATCTGTACGGCATGGAAGTGCATGCGACCCGTTGCCGCATGGGTGAGCTGCTGGCACAGCAGGCGCCGGCGGAGGCCGACCTGGTCATGGGGGTGCCCGAGTCGGGCGTGCCGGCGGCGGAGGGGTTCGCCCGGGCCAGCGGCATCCCGTACGGGCAGGGACTGGTCAAGAACCGTTACATCGGGCGCACCTTCATCGCACCCGAGCAGAAGGACCGGGCCGACGCCGTGCGGCGCAAGCTGAACCCGCTCCACGAGACGATCGCCGGCAAGCGCCTGGTCGTGGTGGACGACTCCATCGTGCGCGGCACCACGCAGCGCTCGGTGGTGCGCATGCTGCGCGAGGCCGGGGCCACGGAGGTGCACCTGCGCATCTCGTCGCCCCCGTGGCGCTGGCCCTGCTTCTACGGCATCGACACCCCGTCGAGTGACGAGTTGCTGGCGGCCAACCACACCGTCGGGGAGATCGCCGAGATCCTGGGGGTGGATTCCCTGGCCTACATCAGCGTGGAGAACCTGAAGGCGGCCATCGGTGCGGACGGCGGGTTCTGCGACGCCTGTTTCACCGGCGACTACCCGACCACGGTGCCGACGCAGACCCGGGTGATGCTGACCAGGCCCAGCGAGACCGTGGCCTACCAGACCGCGCTGCCCGGGGTCTGACGGTCATGGGCCAGGGCGGGGCCACCTACGCGGCGGCCGGCGTGGACATCGGGGCCGGTGACGCCGCCGTTGAGCTGATGGCGGGACTGGTGAAGGGCATCGGTGGCTTCGGCGGCCAGTTCCCGCTCGATATGTCCCGCTACACCCACCCGGTCCTGGTCGCCTCCACCGACGGTGTCGGCACCAAGCTCATGGTGGCCCAGGCCACGGGCCGTTACGACACGGTGGGCATCGACCTGGTCGCCATGTGCGTTGACGACCTGGTCTGCGTGGGGGCCGAGCCGCTCTTCATGCTCGATTACGTCGCCACGGGCCAGGTCGACCCGGCACGGATTGCCACGGTGGTGGCCGGCGTGTCCGAAGGGTGCCGCCTGGCCGGCTGCGCGCTCATCGGGGGCGAGACGGCCGAGCACCCCGGGGCCATGGCGCCCGACGACCTCGACCTGGCCGGCTTCGCTGTCGGCGCGGTGGAGCAGGGCGCCCAGCTCGGACCGCCACGGGTGGGGGCGGGCGACATCATCGTCGGCCTCCCCTCTCCGGGCCTGCGCTCCAACGGCTACACGCTGGCCCGCCACGTCTTGTTGGAGCGGGCCGGACTCGACCTGGGCGACCCGGCCTGGGAGGGCGCCGGGCGCAGTGTGGCCGATGAGCTCTTGCGGCCCTCGGTCGTGTATGCCCCGGCCGTGCTCGCGGTGCTGGCGGCGTTGGACGGTGGCCTGCACGCCTGTGCCCACATCACCGGCGGCGGCCTGGTCGGCAACCTGCCCCGGGTGCTCCCCAACGGGTTGGGGGCGGTGCTCGACCGCTCTTCGTGGGTCGAACCGCGGGTCTTCGCCGAGATCCAGCGCCTGGGTTCGGTGGCGGAGGCCGAGATGGACCGGGTCTTCAACCGCGGCGTCGGCATGGCACTGGTGATGGACGCCGCCGGTGCCGATGGCGCCCTGGCCGTCCTGGCCGACGCCGGCCTGCCCTCGGTGATCATCGGCACGGTCACCCGCGGTGGGCCGGGCGTCCGCTTCATATGAGCGGTGCCACCGACCACCCCGCCCTGCGGGCCCACCTGCTTGAACACTCGGTTCGCATGGGGGACTTCACCCTCAAGTCGGGCCGCAAGAGCAGCTGGTTCATCGACTCCAAGCAGACGGTGTGCCGTCCCGAGGCCATGGTGCTGGTGGCCGACGCCGTGCTCTCGGTGATCCCACCCGAGGCCACCGCCATCGGCGGCCTGACGATGGGTGCCGACCCGGTGGCCTTCGTCACCGCTGGCGTGGCGGCGACCAGGGGACGCGCCCTGAAGGCGTTCAGCGTGCGCAAGGAGGCCAAGGACCACGGCGGCGGTGGGCGCATCGCCGGTGCGCTCGACCCGGGGGACAAGGTGGTGGTCACCGAGGACACCGTCACCCGCGGCACCTCGCTCTTGGAGGCGGCGCACGCTGTGGCCGACGCCGGGGCCGAAGTGATCCTGCTGGTGGCCGTGGTCGACCGGGGCGGGACCGTCGAAGCCATGGCGGCGGCGGAGGGTCTGCCTTTTCGGGCTCTGCTCACCGCACCTGACCTGGGCTTCGATTTCGAAGGGGGCTAGCCTGCTGCCCTGGGTGCCGGCTTCTTGGTCCGCAGCACCTTGTTCCCGGGGGTGAGGAGGCGCCCCACCGGTCCTTCCATCACCTTGTCGAACTGGTCCCTCCGGTGGGTCACGGAGATACCGTCCCAGTAGCGCCCGCCGTAGAAGAACTGGTCCCGGATCCGGCCCTCCACGGTGAAGTACCCCGCCTGCTCGCCCGAGGCAAAGGCATCGAAGGCGATGCCCACCGTCTCCATGATGATCATCCGGAAGTCCCAGCCGTAGTAGATGTAGCGGGCCAGGCCCATGAAGGCCTCGATGCCCAGGCCGCGGCGGTGGAGCTTGGGGTGCATGACCACGGCGGCATGGCAGAAGCGATGGCGGAAGTCGGCGTTGTAGGCCACCACCAGGCCGAGGACCTCTTGGGAGCCGTGGGGGCTGACCACGAACTGGCAGAGCACCCCCGGGTAGAGCTGCTTGAGGAATTCGTCGTAGCTGGGCGTGGTGCCACGGAAGCGCCACTGGAAGGTGACGTCGGGGTCGGAGGACAGGCGGTACAGGGGTGCGTGGTCGTCGTTTGTGAGCATGCGCAGCTGGAGCCGGCGGGTTTCCAGGCTTGGGGACAGGCGCACGTCTCCCTCGGGGGCCACCGTCACCGCTTGGCCCCGTCAGCCGGGGGAAGATGGGCCAGCGCGCAGTACTGCAGATAGGCGTCGCGCACCGTGTTGATCTCAAGCAGCAGCTCGATGGGCAGGATCACGCCGCCACCGACGGCGTCCTCCAACCCGACCATCAGGTCCACGGCGCCCACCGAGTCCATGCCCAGGTCGAAGAAGAGGTTGTCCTCCTCGGAGACGACGTCGGGGCTCCACTCGATCGCGCTGACGAACCATGCCTTGAACTCGTCCAGCGACATGATGTCCGGGCGCTTGTTGTCGGCTGGCATGAATTCTCCCTAAGCACTGGTTCCGGCCACTCGGGCGCCGTCGGGGGGCAGGACCGGCAGCCGGGCGAACCTCGAGTCGGGGCGGGGGCGAGCGTAGCAGGGCACCCGGATCGGCCACCGACGCAGGCGAGGCCGCGACCGAACCGAACGGGTCCGGAATTATGGAGTCGTTGCCGGGGTGGGCTTCCCCAGCTAGATTCACGCCCGACATCCCCGTGCGGCGTAAAGGACTGGCGATCGTGACCATTGATCCGAAGGAAGTGTCGTTTTCCGGTGGTGCGGGGCAGCTCCCGTGGTCAAAGATTCGCCGCACGGCCGTCATCGCCTTCGATGGGGCCCTGGCCATCGGTACCGGCGCCGCCGCCGGACTCATGGGGTCGGGAGGTGCCACTGCGGCGCCTTCAACGCCGGGCTGGGCGTCACTGCAATCGCCCGCCGTGAGCGGCGCCGACGCCCCGGGAACGAACCCCAGCACCAACTTCGTGCAGGAAACGTGCACGTCGGCGCTGTTCTGTGTGGCGGTGGGGAACTACCAAAGTGCCGGTGGTACTCAGTACGGGGAGATCGACACCCTCTCTGGAGGATCCTGGACTGCCTCCGAGGCTCCATTGCCGCCCAACCCCAACGCCAATCCCGCTGTCAATCTCTTTTCGGTATCGTGCCCGTCGGACGGTTCGTGCGTGGCGGTTGGGGAGTATCGAGACAGTGGCAATCGCTTTCAGGGCCTCATCGAAACCCTGAACGGAGGCCACTGGTCTGCTCTCGAAGCCCCCCAGCCAGGGGACGAGGCACTGCCGGCCAACCAGGGCGCGTGGCTCAAGTCGGTGTCGTGCCCGACTCTGGGGAGTTGCACGGCGGTGGGTGAATACAAGAACGGCAGCGGCAACCAGGAGGGCCTTATCGACACATTCTCGGGGGGCCAGTGGACCAGCATGACCGCCCCCCCGCCGCCCGTGGCGGCCGCCAATCCGAATGTGTACTTGACTGACGTCTCCTGCGTTTCTGCCAACAACTGTGTGGCACAGGGGCTTTATGAGAACACCAGCACGAACCCGCAGGTGGAGGAGCTGACGCAGGCGAACGGGACGTGGACGGAGGGGGACGCCCCACTTCCTCCGGGCGCCGCCACCGGGAGCAACGAATTCAGCCTACCCGGGGCCCTCTTCGGACCAGGGGCTCTCTCATGTGCCGCCGGTTCGTGCGAGGCGGTCGGTACCTACACGGACACGTTGAATGGCACCCCCGGTTTTCTCGACCGGTACTCGGGAGGGGTGTGGACGGCGACCGAAGCGCCCCCGCCGCACAACGCGGCGGGAGGTGCGAATCAGAGTGTCTCCATGAATTCGGTGGATTGCACCTCGGACGGGGGCTGCACCGTCGCCGGCACCTTCACCGATGCGTCCGGAGGTACCCGGGCCCTGGTGGTGACCACGCTCAATGGGGCAGCGCCGACGTCCCAGGAGCCGCCAGAGCCGTCGGATGTCGGCCCTGAGGCCAACGAAAACACATTCTTGAACTCAGTGTCGTGCCTTTCGGTCGCCGTCTGCACTGCGGTCGGGGGCTATGTCAGCATGACGAGCGGGACCAATAACGTCGCGCTCATCGACAGCGAGTCGGGGGGTACCTGGAGCACGTTGCCGGCGCCCCTGCCTCACGATGACGCCAGCGGTACATCGCAAAGTGCCTCACTCGCCTCGGTGTCGTGTACATTCCGCGGCGCCTGTGATGCCTCGGGGAACTACGCCAACACCACAACGGGCACGTTCGGAGTCCTGGAGTCGTTCACGCCCAGTCCCGGCTATTGGATGGTGGCCGGCGACGGTGGGATCTTCACCCACGGCAACGCCGTCTTCCACGGTTCGGAGGGGGCCACGCACCTCAACAAGCCCATTGTGGGCATGGCGGCCACCCCCGGAGACGGCGGCTACTGGCTGGTGGCCTCAGACGGCGGCATCTTCACCCACGGTGACGCCCAGTTCCGCGGTTCAGAGGGTGCCACGCATCTGAACAAACCCATTGTCGGCATGGCGGCCACTCCCGATGGTGGCGGCTACTGGCTGGTGGCCTCCGACGGCGGGATCTTCACCCACGGTGACGCCCAGTTCTACGGTTCAGAGGGTGCCACGCATC
>PNAT01000105.1 GCA_003169675.1 Acidimicrobiaceae bacterium | reverse complement strand
TGCACGCCGAGCGCTTCGACGGGCTCCTCACTTTCGCCGGGTGCGACAAATCGCTTCCGGGCATGTTGATGGCAGCCGCCCGCGTCAACCTGCCCAGCGTCTTCCTCTACGGCGGCTCCATCCTCCCGGGGCGCCTCGGCGATCGGGCGCTCGATGTGGTGAGCGTCTTCGAAGCAGTGGGGGCCCATGCGGTCGATGCCCTGACCGACGAGGAGCTGAGCCTGATTGAGCGCAACGCCTGCCCCACCGAGGGCTCGTGCGCCGGCATGTTCACCGCCAACACCATGGCCTCGGTCGGGGAGGCACTCGGTATGTCGTTGCCCGGGAGCGCGTCGCCGCCGGCCGTCGACCGGCGCCGTGACGACTTCGCCTACCAGTCCGGCCTGGCGGTGGTCCGCCTCCTCGAAGTTGGCATCCGCCCTCGCCACATCATGACCAAGGAGGCATTCGAGAACGCCATAGCCGTCGTGATGGCCCTGGGTGGCTCGACGAACGCCGTGCTGCACCTCCTGGCCATCGCCTATGAGGCGCGGGTCGAGCTGGAGCTCGACGACTTCAACAAGGTGGCGGCGCGTGTGCCGCACCTGGCCGACACCAAGCCGCACGGCAAGTACCACATGGTCGACATCGATGGCATCGGGGGCGTGCCGGTGGTCATGCGCGAGCTCCTCGACGCGGGTCTCCTGCACGGCGACTGCCTGACGGTGACCGGGAAGACGATGGCCGAGAACCTGGCCGCGCTCGACCCACCCGCACCCGACGGCGAGGTCATCCATCCGCTGAGCAAACCGATCAACGTGTCGGGGGGCATCGCCGTCCTTAAGGGCACCCTGGCCCCCAAGGGCGGCGTGGTCAAGGTGGCCGGCCTCGACACGCAACACTTTGACGGCACGGCGCGCGTCTTCGACGGTGAGCCGGCGGCCATGGACGCCATCATGTCGGGATCGATCGTGCCCAACACCGTGGTGGTGATCCGTTACGAGGGGCCCAAGGGCGGACCGGGCATGCGCGAGATGCTGGCGGTTACCGGCGCCATGAAGGGGGCGGGACGCGGCGGCGACTGCGCCCTGGTCACCGACGGCCGCTTCAGCGGCGGCACCCACGGGTTCTGCATCGGCCATGTGGCACCCGAGGCCGTCGACGGCGGCCCGATCGCGCTGGTGAACGATGGGGATCGCATCGTCATTGACGTGGCGGCCCACTCGGTCGACCTCATGGTGGCGCAGGACGAGCTGGTCCGCCGGGCCGCGCAGCTCAAGGCGTTCGAGCCCCGCTATACCTCGGGTGCCCTGGCCAAGTTCGCCCGTCTGGTCAGCGGAGCCGAACTGGGGGCGGTCACTCGGGCCTGAGGCGCCGGTCGTCAGGCCAGCGGCTCGACGATGCCGTTGTCGAAGGCGAAGACAATGGCGGCCGCACGGTCGCGCAGATCGAGCTTGGTGAAGATGTGCCCGATGTGGCTCTTGACGGTGACTTCGGATATGTGGAGTTCTCCGGCCACCTCGGCGTTGGAGAGGCCCCGCCCAATGTGCGCCAGCACCTCTCGTTCGCGTTGGCTCAGTGGCTCGATCCGCGTGCCGGTCGCTGTGGGTAAGGCCGTGGTGCGATAGGCGGCCAGCACCCGGGCCGTCACCGTGGGATCCAACCAGGCTCCCCCTTCGGCCACCACCCGGGCCGCCCGGATCAGGTCCTCACCCGGCGCATCCTTGAGCTGGAAACCCGAAGCGCCCGCCCGCAGGGACGCAGAGAGCACTTCGTCATCGTCAAACGTGGTCAGGATCAGCACCGGCGGGGAGTCGGGCCGCCGGCGCAGCCGCCGTGTCGCTTCGGCGCCACCGACATCCTTCATGCGAGCATCCATGATCACCAGATCGGGATGGTGTGCCGTCACGGCGTCCTCAACCTCCGAGCCGTCGGAGCACTCGCCCACGACGTCGAAGCCGGCCCGTGGGGCCAAGATGCGCTGCAGGCCGGTGCGGATCAGCTGTTGGTCGTCGACCAGGAGGACCCTGATCACGCCGGTTGCGCATGGAGGGGGAAGGTGGCCTCCACTTTCCAGGACCCGTCCCCGTTCCCGGCTGCCGCCACGCCACCGAGGAGCTCGGCCCGCTCGGACATGCCGCGCAGCCCGTTCCCTCCGGCCGGCGTCCCGCCGGCCGGGCCCGCCACCACCGGGTTCACCACACTGACCCGCATGTCCTCGCTGGTGACCCTGACCCCGAGGCGCACCGGTGCTCCCGGAGCATGCTTCACCGCGTTGGAGAGCGACTCCTGCACCACGCGGAAGGCGGCCAGGCCGGTCGCCATGGGCACCGTGGCCAGGTCCCCGTCCAGCTGGAAATCGACCTCGAGCCCGGCCCGACGGAAGTCGGCCACCAGGCGGGGCAGATCGGCTGCGCTGGGCGTGGCGAGTTGCGCACCGTCCGCATCGGGTGACCCGAGCAGCCCCACCGTGCGATGGATCTCGGCCATGGCGGAGCGACCGGCGGCTTCGGCATCTTCGAGCGCGGCCAGAGCTTCCTCGCTCTCGCCCGCCTTGAGGGCGAGGCGGGCCCCCGAGAGCTGCAGCATCGTGACCGCCAGCGAGTGGGCGATCAGATCGTGGACATCGCGGGCGAGCCGGTGCCGCTCATCCTCGACCGCCTGCTCGGCCAACTGCGTCTGGGCCTCCGCCAGCTCGTAGGCCACCTCGACCTGCGTACGATAGGCGGTCCCACCCATCCACCCGATGGTGAAGGCGAAGGCCCAGATGGCCATCCCCGAGAAGTGGTTCACGGTGGTGAGGACGATCAAGCCGGACATGGCCACCGCCCACACCACTGCCCCGAACTTCGGTCCCGCCGTGGCGGCCATCTCGCCGACGAGCACGGTGACATAGAACGGGGCGTAGTCGTACGACTCGTGGAAGGAGATGCTCAGCCAGTAGGCGCCGGCCAGCACGATGGCGGACCACACGATGAGGCCCCTGAATTCGAATCGCCGATCGCGCATCAGGAATTTGGGCCAGGCGAACATGTCGAGCACCCACGGCGCCGTGATGGCGGCAATGACCACCAGGTCGAAGGTGGGCTTGGTGAACTCATGGCGTTGCACTGCGATGACCGCGCTGACGCAGATGACGAACACGCCGACTGCCTGGGGTACCCGCTCCGACCACGGCAGGCCTCCACGCAGAGACTCATCCGGACACGCCCGATCGCCTCGACCCATACCCACAAGGGTAGAAGGAGGCTGTGGGCGGCGCATCAGCCCGAGGGGTGAACCCGCTCCGACCACGGGTGGAGGCGGAAAGCCACTCCAGGCACGATGCCGCACGATTCTTGATTCCGTAGCGTGATGGATATGCCGACCGCCCATGCCCATCCCATCGGGATCCACGCTCCGACACTGGACCGAAAGGACCCGGCCATCACCGTGACCAGCCTCACGATGCACTATGGCGACCGTCAGGTGGTCAAGGGCATTGATTTCACGGTCGACCACGGGGAGGTCTTCGCCTTTCTCGGGCCCAACGGTGCCGGCAAGACGACAACGGTGGAGATCATGGAGGGTTTTCGCTCCCGTTCCGGTGGCGACGTGCGCGTCCTGGGCATCGACCCCGAATCGGCGCCGCCCGCCTGGCGGGACCGTGTGGGTGTTGTGCTCCAAGCCTCTGTTCCCGAGCCCGACCTCACCGTCGAGGAGACCATTGCGCTCTACGCCGGTTTCTACCACCGCCCCCGGCCGACCGCCGAGATACTGGCGCTGACCGGGCTCGAACCACAGGCCGCCACCCGCAACGGTCGCCTCTCCGGCGGGCAACAGCGCCGGCTCGATGTGGCGCTCGCCCTAGTCGGTGATCCCGACGTGCTCTTCCTCGATGAGCCGACCACCGGTTTCGACCCGGCGGCCCGCCGCGCCGCCTGGGAGACCATCGCCAACCTTAGGGAGCTGGGCAAGACCATCTTCTTAACCACCCACTATCTGGAGGAAGCGGAGTTCCTGGCCGATCGCATCGCTGTGATCTCCGCTGGTCGCATCGTCGCTGTCGGCCCGCCGGGCCAGCTCGGGGGACGCCATCTCCGGCCGAGCGTTGTCCGCCTGCATCTCAATCCCGCCCTCACCCACGACCGGTGGCCCGAGAAGTTCGCGGGCCGGGTCCGGGTCAATAACGACGGCCGTTCCGAATTCGATTCGGCTGATCCGGCACCGGAACTCTCGGAGCTGACTTCCTGGGCCACCAGCCGTGGCGCCCGGATCGAGGGCCTTGAAGTTGCCCGCCCGACGCTGGAGGAGATCTACCTCAGCCTGACCGACGAGAGGAACGCGCCATGACCGTCCTGCCCACCACCGCCACTGCCACTGCCACCACCTTCGAATTCGGCGCGTTGAGCGAGCGCCATGCCGTATCACCCTGGCGCTCCGCAAGCTTGCTGCGCCATCAGGTGAAGTACGAGTTGCTCTCCGTGTTCCGGAACCGCCAGGCGCGTTTCTTCATGATGGCCATGCCGGTGGGCTTCCTCGTGCTGTTCTGCGCCATCTTCGGCAACGGATTCTTCCATGGGGACGGCATAAGCGTGCGGGGTTCCACCTATTACGTGGCCAGCCTGACCGCCTTCGGCATCGTGGATGCCGCGTTCATGGCGCTGGTCATCGGCATGGTCGAGGCGCGCCAAACGGGTATCCTGCGCCGCCGCCAGGCCACCCCCCAGCCGTCATGGGTCATCGTGGCCGGACGGGCCGTGACGGCGGTTCTGACCGCCATGGCCACGGCGACCGTGCTGCTGGTCACCGGGAGGCTGGCCTACGGAGCCTCGACACCGCTCAGTGGGCTCCCCGCACTCCTCACGACGGTCGTGGTCGGGAGCGTGGCCTTCTGCTTCCTCGGTTTTGCCATCACCGGCATCGTCCGGTCGGTCCAGGCCGCCCAGCCGGTGGCCATGGCCGTCGCCATGCCGCTGTTCTTCATTTCGGGCGTCTTCGTGCCCTGGGTCATCATCCCGCGCTGGTTGCAGCACGTGGCGGAGCTCTTCCCGGTCCGCCACCTGCTGACCTCGATCCTGGCCCCCTTCATCAGCCACGGTGCGATGTCCACCTGGCGCGTGGGTGATCTCCTCATAGTCGCCGCCTGGGGGGCGGGAGGATTGATCGTGGCCCTGCGCACCTTCGTGTGGGCCCCGCAGGACATCTGACATCTCCGATCTGCCACACCGACTCGAAAGGAGTCAGCCATGAAGGCAATCCGTGACCACAAGCTCACCACCCTGGCCGAGATCCCGCTCTTCGAGGGGTGTCGCCCATCTGAGCTCGAGCACCTGGCCAAGAGCTTCGACATGTCGTGGGCCTCTTCCGGGGACGTGCTGGAGGTCGAGGGGCAGCCGACACGTTGGTGGAAGGTCATCGTCCACGGCACGGCGAGCGTGTCCCAGCACGGGCGGCCCACGGGGCTGTTCAACGCCGGTGACTGGTGGGGCGAGCGTTCGATCGTCAGCAGTGAACCATCGACGGTGACCGTGGTGGCCCTCACACCGGTGGTGCTCCTGACCTTGGGCCGTCGACAGTTCCTCACGCTGCCGCAATGCCACCCGGTGGTGGCGGCGCACGTCATCTCCCAGTTGGCCGGCCGCCAGGCTCCCTATGAAGGCCTGGCGTTCGCCTGATCGCGAAGGCGTCCGCGCCAGCACCCGGAGGCCCGCCGGATTGCGTCAGCTCACACGAAGTCGGAACCACCGTCGACGTTGACGTTGGCCCCGGTGACGTAGCCGTTGACCTTGGAGGCCAGGAACGTGACCACGACGGCGATCTCCTCGGGGAGCCCGGCCCGGCCGAGATCGGCTGGCTGGTGGAAATGCCGCTCGATCCACGTCATGACATCGACCGGGTCAGTCGGGTCAAGGTTTTCGGCGGTGAACATCGGGCGTAGCCCCTCGCTGAAACTGGCCGTCACGATGGATCCCGGGCTGACGGTATTGACCAGGATCCCTTCCGGAGCCAATGACTTGGCCAAGTTCTTTGACACGCTGGCCAGGGCTGCCTTCGATGCGGTGTACGCCACGATGAGGGCGCTTTGCCGTTGAATGGAGTGGGCCGAGATATTGACGATGCGCGCCCAGTCGGCCGCACGCAACAGGGGGAGGGCGGCGCGCACGCAGCGCACGGCCGACATGAGCCCGATCTCAAAGACGCCGACCCAGTCGTCGTCACCCAGGTCCTCGAACTTGCCGGCCCCCGGACCGACCGTATTGATCAGCGCATTGAGCGAGCCCCAGCGGGCGTCGATGGCGGCGAACCCGGCCGTGACCTGCGCGCCGTTCGTCACATCGACCACCAGACCCACGGCGTCGGGGGCACCCGCCTTGAGGAGCACCTCCACCGTCTCATCGAGCTCGGACTGCTGCCGGGCCAGGACGGCCACCCGGGCCCCCTCGCCAGCCAGGGTGAGCGCGATGGATCGTCCCATGCCCTTGGTACCGCCCGTGACGGCGGCGCTGGCACCTTCGAATCCGAGATTCATGAGGGCTCCTTTTCGTCTGTTCTCAGGGGGATCGCGTGGGAAGCGGTTGCGGACACTGCCCGCTGTTCGCAGGCTCCCAGGACACTCGCGTGACTCTAACGGTGTGCCCAGGGAGCTGCCCGGGGTTGTGGGCCCGGCAGTGACGTGCCACAATGTACGGACCATGCAGGGCACCGGCGGCACCCATCACAGCATCCTGGTACTCGTAACGTAAGCGCGCGGCCACACTGCAACGCGCGCTCTTCGACCTCCCGGACGGGGGGTCGTTTCATTTTCCGGATTGATGCGAATTCACCACCAACCTCGGGCAGCAACACACAGAGAGATTGAGGAAGCAACGATGCAACTCACTGGAGCACAGGCACTCATCAAGAGCCTCGAGATGCAGGGCGTCGATGTCATGTTCGGCCTCCCGGGCGGGGCCATCCTGCCCGTCTACGACCCGATCATCGATTCCTCCATCCGCCACATCCTGGTGCGCCACGAGCAGGGTGCCGGCCACATGGCCGAGGGCTACGCCATGGTGACCGGCAAGCCGGGCGTGGCCATGGTGACCAGCGGCCCGGGCGCCACCAACATCGTGACCCCCCTGGCCAACGCCTACATGGACTCCACCCCGCTCATCGTGATCTCCGGCCAGGTGGCCACCGGGTCGATCGGCACCGACGCCTTCCAGGAGTGCGACATCACCGGCGTCACCATGGGAATCACCAAGCACAACTGGCTGATCAAAGACGTGGACGACATTCCCCGGGTGGTGGCCGCCGCCTTCCACGTGGCCACCACGGGGCGGCCGGGCCCGGTGCTCATCGACTTTCCCAAGGACATCGCCAACACCATGATGGAGTGGTACTGGCCCACCTCGGTCGAGGAGCTCGACCTGCCCGGCTACCACCCGGTGACCGACGGCGACCCGGTGCTGGTGGCTGAAGCAGCACAGTTGATCAGCGCCGCCCATCGACCCGTCCTCTATGTGGGGGGCGGGGTACTCAAGTCCCGCGCCGCCGAAGCCCTGCGGGCGCTGGCCGACCTCACCGGCATCCCGGTGGTCACCACCCTCATGGCCCGAGGTGCCTTCCCCGACTCGCATCCCCAGGCTCTGGGCATGCCGGGCATGCACGGGCACTACACCGCCGTGACGGCCCTGCAGCGCAGCGACCTGCTCATCAGCCTGGGTGCCCGCTTCGACGACCGGGTGACCGGGAAGATCAGTGCCTTCGCACCGGAGGCCAAGATCATCCACGTCGACATCGACCGGGCCGAGCTGGGCAAGGTGCGCCGGGCCGACGTCGGGATCGCCGGGGATTGCCGCCTGGTCATTGAGGAGTTGCTCCGCGCCCTCGGGGCCAAGGGTGAGGGACCGGTGGTCCAGGACCTGGCGCCCTGGTGGTCCCAGCTCCACCAGTGGCAGGAGCAGTTTCCCCTCTACTACGACGACGCCGAAGGTGGCGCCATCAAGCCGCAGAACGTGGTGGAGCAGCTGCGCGACGCCGCACCCGAGGACACCATCGTGGTGGCCGGAGTGGGCCAGCACCAGATGTGGGCTTCGCAGTACTGGGAGTTCAACCACCCCTACTCGTGGGTGAACTCGGGCGGTGCCGGCACCATGGGCTTCGCCGTCCCCGCCTGCATCGGGGCCAAGGTGGGCCGTCCGGACAAGACGGTGTGGGCCATTGACGGCGACGGCTGCTTCCAGATGACGGCGCAGGAGCTGGTGACGGCGACGGCCGAGCAGATCCCCGTCAAGATCGCCATCTTGAACAACGCGTATCTGGGCATGGTGCGCCAGTGGCAGGAGATGTTCTACGGCGAGCGCTACTCGGAGGTCTACCTCTCACCGGACCTGCCGGACTACGTCAAGTGGGCCGAGGCCATGGGGTGCGTGGGCATCCGGGCCGAGACTCCCGAGGATGTCGGCCCCGCCATTGAGAAGGCCAACTCCGTCGACGATCGGCCGGTGGTGGTGGATTTCCGCACCGACGCCTTCGAGAAGGTGTTCCCCATGGTGGCGGCCGGGCAGTCCAACGACGACATCGTGGTCCACCCCGACCAGAAGGCCCCGGTCCGATGACGCCGGCCCAGCTGACCGCGCTAGCGGGCGGGAAGTCGTCGGCGCCGCGCCACCACATCCTCTCGGTGTTGGTTGAGAACAAGGCCGGGGTGCTCTCCCGGGTGGCCGGCCTGTTCAGCCGACGGGGCTTCAACATCTACTCGCTGGCCGTCGCCCCGACCGATGAGGATGAGCACTTCAGCCGGATCACCATCGTGGTCGACGTGGAATCGGCGCCCCTCGAACAGGTGATCCAGCAGCTGGACAAGCTGGTCAACGTGGTCTCCATCGGCGAGCTGTCGCCGGGCGACGCCGTCGAGCGTGAGCTGGTCCTGGCGACGGTGGCCGTGGGCCCGACCGAGCGGTCCCAGGTGATCCAGCTGGTCGGGGTATTCGGGGGCGAGGTGGTCAGCGTCGGCGCTGACCGCCTCACCGTCATGCTGGCCGGCCGTCCCGAGAAGATCGACGACTTCGAAGGCCTACTGGAGCACTACACCGTGGTCGAGCTCCAGCGGACCGGGCGGGTGGCCCTGCCTAAGCTGGACCGCCACTGATTGTGCCGTACCGACAGGACCGAGAGAACTGACGAGAGAAAGAGCAGACGACATGGCCACGCTGTACTACGAATCCGACGCCGACCCGAGCCTGATCGCCGGGCGAAAGGTCGCCATCTTGGGCTACGGCTCCCAGGGGCACGCCCACGCCCTCAACCTGCTCGAGTCGGGGGTTGACGTGCGCGTCGCCCTGCGCGAGGGGAGCTCGTCGGTGCGCAAGGCCGAGGAGGCCGGCCTCCGGGTCACGTCTTTGGCCGAGGCGGCCGCCGAGGCCGATGTGATCATGATCCTGCTGCCCGACACCGAGCAGAAGGCCGCCTATGACGAGCACATCGCCCCCCACCTGAGCGAGGGCGACTGCCTCATGTTCGCCCATGGCTTCAACATCCGCTTCAAGCAGATCGTGCCGCCATCCGGAGTGGACGTGACCATGGTGGCCCCCAAGGGACCGGGCCACCTGGTGCGCCGGACCTACACCGAGGGCGGGGGAGTGCCGTCACTGATCGCCGTGCATCAAGACGCCAGCGGAAAGGCGCGCCAGCTGGCCCTGTCCTACGCCCACGCCATCGGGGCCACCCGGGCCGGTGTCCTCGACACCACCTTCGACGAGGAGACCGAGACCGATCTCTTCGGTGAGCAGGTCGTCCTGTGCGGTGGGTTGACGGCGTTGGTGACGGCCGGCTTCGAGACCCTGGTTGACGCCGGCTACCAGCCCGAGTCGGCCTACTTCGAGTGCCTGCACGAGCTCAAGCTCATCGTCGACCTCATGTACGAGCAGGGGATCGCCGGCATGCGGTACTCCATCTCGGACACGGCCGAATACGGGGACGTGACCCGGGGACCCCGGGTCATCAACCAGGCCGTGCGGGACGAGATGGCGAAGATCCTGGCGGAGATCCGTGACGGGTCCTTCGCCGCCGAGTGGATCGCCGAGAACAAGGCCGGGCGGGCCACGTTCGAGGCTCTGCGCCAGGAAGGCAAGGCGCACCAGATTGAGGAGATCGGCCAGGAGCTGCGGGCCATGATGCCCTTCATCGCCGCCGGCAAGACCAGAGTGCAGGACGCTTCGGGAGGCTGAAGCTGGACGGAAGTCCCTGCCCACAGCCAAATTCATGGTCTGACATTGCAATGATGTCACTATGATGTCAAAGTGACATCATGAAGATGTCATTGGTGGTCGAGGGCTTCCGTTCCGACATCGCGGCGGTAGGGGAGCTGGGCGACGACGCCGTGGCCGAGTTGGCCGACCGCATAGCCACACTGCTGTCCCGATCGGCGGCCAGCCGGATCCTCGACCTGCTCTCCGATGTGGCCGCTGAGCTCTCCGCCGAGCTCCCCGAGGGCCGGGTGGAGATCCGCCTGGTGGGCGACGACGTCGAGTTCGCCTACGTCGACGAACGACCGGGCAGGCCCGAGGGGGATGCCGACCTGTCGTCGCGCATCACCCTGCGCCTGTCCGGCCAGTTGAAGTCCAGGGTGGAAGAGAGCGCCTCACATGACGGCAGCTCGGTCAACGGGTGGATCCTGAAGACACTTGAGCGCAGCACATCGCACTCCCGGGCCCGCAATGAGTACGGCAAGCGCCTGCGCGGCTACGGCACCACTTGAGAGGAAGGCACCAGCATGCAGAAGACATTTGACACGCCGGGCGAGGTCCACATCACCGTCGAGAACTCAGTAGGGCTGGTGGTGGTGACCGCCGCCGAGACCTCCACCACAGAGATCACCGTGCAAGCGAGCACACCGGATGCTCAAGATCTGGTCGACCAGACCACCATCGAATGCCACCCATCGGGTGGGCGACATGCCGGTCTGGTCAAGATCCCTTCACGGCACGGACCGAGATTCATGCGCCGCAACGGGGTCACGGTGCGGGTCACCCTGCCCCGGGATGGGGAGGTGGATGTGTCTACGGCCTCGGCGGACATCGAGCTCCGGGGCCCCATGGGTGCCATTGACGTGAAGACGGCCAGCGGGGACATCTCCGCCGACGACGTGGCGCGAGGCCTGCGGGCCAAGACGGCCTCGGGCGACGTCACCGTCGGCCAGGTGGGCGGAGATCTCCGCATGCACACGGCCTCGGGGGACCTGCGGTGCCGCCGCGTGGGTGGCCGGGCCGAAGTGGCGTCCACCTCCGGCGACCTGGACCTCGAGTCAATAGGCTGCGGGCTCCAGGCCCGGGCCACATCGGGCGACGTCCGGGTGGGTGAGCTGACGGGCGACACCAACATCGTCGCCGTGTCGGGCCATGTGTCGATACGTTGCGTCGAGGAAGGCAGCGTGTTGGCCCGTTCGGTATCGGGTGACGTCGAGGTGGGGATCGCCAGGGGTGTGCAGCTGAGCATCGACGCCGAGACCATGTCGGGCACCGTGCACTCGGAAATTCCCCTGGGCGATGCCCCGTCGGACGTTTCCGAAGATCCAAGGGTCACCATCACAATGCGCACCGTGTCAGGGAATATTGAAGTGGGGCGAGCGGTCAGAGTCGTGGCCGGGTGAGGTACTCACAAACCTCATCTCACGGTTGATCGCGGTGGCACACCGCCTCAAGCATGAAGCCGAACGGATCGAGCCAGAAGGTGGCGAAGTAGGGCGGCGGGTACTGCGGGAACTCCTGAGGAGCGTGGAGGACCTCGCTGCCCAAACCGAGCACGCGCTGGTGCACCGCCTCCACAGCGGAGCGGGAGGGCACGGCGAAGGCGAGGTGCTGCAGTCCGGTGTCGTGGCGTGAATACAGTTCGCCACCCAGCGTCGCGTACATGAAGACGTAGGTCCCCCGCCTACCATCGGCCGGCATGAAGGCCAGGGCGTCCTCGCCCGACAGGAAGGTCTCGTAGTCCAGCAAGGGCATAACCACGTCGTAGTAGGCCTTGGCCTGAGCGAGGTCAGGGACATTGATACCGAGGTGGCCGAGCACAGGGCAATTGTCCCCCAACGGCCCGCACGCCGCGCCATCCCCGAGCAGTCGATACCATCGAGCAGGTCCAAGGAGGTCGTTGTGCCATTGACCAGGCTGAAGGAATCACCTGAATATGCCAGGCAACGCGAGGAACTGCGCCTGGCCGAAATCGCCTTGATGCACCAGCGGGAGGAGGTGGCGTCGTTGCGCCGGAAGCTTCCTCTGGGCATGATCGTGGACGACTACGTCTTCGAGGAGGGCCCGAAGCGATTGTCCGACGGTGACACGCCCGTCATCACAGTTCGCCTCAGTGAGTTGTTTACATCAACGGAGCGACCGCTGGTGATTCAGCACATGATGTTCGGCAAGCGGCAGGCTTCACCCTGCCCGATGTGCACCCTGTGGATTGATGGGATCAATGGAGTCGTCAACCACGTGACACAGAATGTCGACTTTGCGGTGGTGGCGGCGGCCGACCCGGTACTCCTGAGGGCCCATGCCCGGGTCCGCGGCTGGGACAATGTACGGCTGCTCAGCTGCGGCGAGAACACCTTCCAATTCGACTTGAGGGCCGAGGACGAAGAGGGGAAACAGGATTCCACCTTCTCGGTCTTCACCCTCGACCCGGACGGGACACCCCGGCACTTCTACTCGTGCCATCCCTCGCTCTCCGAGGACATCAATGAACGGGGGATCGACCTTCTCTCTCCGGTGTGGAACATGCTCGACCTCACCCCGCAGGGTCGGGGGGACTGGTACGCCAGCTTCGACTACTGATCCGTGGCGATGGACATAGGGTGATCCGCATGTGCCGAAACATCACCACGCTGCGGGGACTCGAACCCGAGGCCACGCCCGAAGAGATCGAAGCAGCCGCCCGGCAATATGTCCGCAAGATCAGCGGTGTGCAGTCGACGTCGGTCCGCACCGAGGAGGCCTTCGAGCGGGCGGTGGACCAGGTGACTCGGGCGACGAGTCAGCTTCTTGCCACCCTGCCTCCCCGGCAACAACCTCCGCCCACGTTCCCTCCCCTGCGCCGGATGAGCGCCAAGGCCATCGCGGTGAAGGTCGAGGGAGCTCATCTGCACATGCTTTGACAGTTATATACTTATAGAGTAATATAACTTGGATGATCACCTTTGAGGTGCTGGCGGAGCCGAATCGGCGCCGGATCCTTGATCTTTTGCGCGAAGAGGAGCGCCCGGTGGGAGATCTGGTCGACGCCTTGGCCATGAGCCAGCCGGCCGTGTCCAAGCACTTGAAGGTGCTGCGAGAGGCCGGACTGGTGGAAGCTCGCACCGACGCCCAGCGGCGCATTTACCGGGTCCGAGCCGAGCCCCTCAAAGAGGTGGACGATTGGGTCGGCCCCTACCGTCAACTGTGGGCCTCGCGCCTCAATGCCCTGGAGCGGCACCTGGCGATCATGGAGGATGCCGATGGCGGATGGAGCTGATCCGGGCGCTATGAGAAGGTTGCCATGACCACGGACACGGGCGGGGAGTTCGGGACCTGGAACGCAACGGGGAGCTTTCGGTACTGCGCTTTCGCCGCCGCCTCCCGCATCCGCCAGCCCAGGTGTGGCGCGCCCTCACCGAGCCCGAGCAGTTGGCCGGATGGTTCCCCACCACGATGGAAGGGGACCTCTCCGCCGGGGCGCCGTTGCACTTCGGCTTCAGGGAAGGGGAGGGCGAGCCTTTCGACGGTGAGATGCGGGTGTTCGAGGCGCCCACGGTCATGGAACTGAAGTGGGCCGACGACATCCTGCGCTTCGAGCTCGAGCCCGATGGTGGAGGTTGTGTGCTCAGCTTGATCGTCACCTTCTCCGAGTTGGGCAAGGCGGCCCGGGACGGGGCGGGTTGGCACGTGTGCCTGGAGCAGCTCTCCTTCGTCACTGCCGGCGGTGACCTCCCCTGGGCGCCCCCGGATCGATGGCGAGAGGTGCATCCGACCTACGTGGAGCGACTCGGCTCTGAGGCGTCGACCATGGGCCCGCCCGGAGAGCGGGAGCGCGTGCACGGCAGCGAATGAGGGCCGGGAAGATGGCCCCCAACAATCCGCCGTGGGCCCCTCGTTACTCCGGCTGGAAGAGGGCGATGGTATTCCCGTCCGGATCCTTGAACCAGGCCGATCGGCCGATGCCGGCTGAGGTGACGACATGGTTGACGGTCTTGAACGTCTCGGTGTCGTACTCCTCGAACACGATCCCCCTGCCGGCCAGCTCGGCAACGTCGCGGTCGATCTCAGTCGACCAGAATCGCACCTGGGTGTGGTCGGCCAAGTTGGCGCTGCCACGGCCGTAGATCAGCAGGGATGTGCCGTCTCCACAGTCGAAGATCAGGTGGTTCTTGATCGTGTCCGGTGAAAGGGTCAGTGCGACCTTGTCCTGGTAGAAGCTCTGGCTTCTCTCCAGGTCGGTCGAAACGAGCACCGCAGAAATCTTGTTGTTCCCAACCATGTGGCTTCCTCCTGGTTCAACTGGGGACGAATGGTTCGCAGCCGGTGATGCTTATGGCCTGAGGGTGTGGACGTCGATCTCGGTCTCATCGGGAGGCGTCGGGAAGCCGCCCTCTATGCCTGCCTGCAGTCGGGGGAGGAGGGTGTCGTCCCGAAACTTCTCCCAGCTCTCCTTGGAGGCATGGACCGCCATGATCGTCCAGCCGCCCGGCGATGCGCCGGCGGCGTGGAAGATCTGTCCTTCGGGTAGCGCACCGTCGCTCGGGTGAACTGCGGCGACCGTCGCCTCGTAGTTCTCCTTGGTCCCGCCGGGAAAATTGTGGACGATTGCAAATGACATGACTGTTCCTCCTCTTGGTATATACTTTCTTCTGAAAGAAAATAACAGAGGGGCAATCGCATGTCAAGAGGCTCTCCAGAGGATGGCTACCTGACGGAGGCGGAGAACCGCGCCTGGACCGGGTGTCTGACGTTCACCAATACGGCGGTACGTGCGCTGGACGAGGCGCTGGCCGCGGCGCACCGCATCTCGGTGAAGGAGTTCGATGTATTGATCACCCTGTTCAATGCGCCCGACGGCCGACTCAGGATGACGCAGCTGGCCCAGAGCGTTCTCCTGTCACCGGCCGGGGTGACTCACCTCGTCACCCGCCTCGAGCGCGAGGGTCTCATCAGCCGCAGCGTCAATGAGGAGGATCGCCGCGGCTACTTCGCGCTGCTCACGGCGGCCGGCCGTCAGCGATTGCGCGAATCTCGTACGACCCACAACGAGGTGGTCCGTGCGCATCTGACGCGCCGACTGACCAAGACGCAGCTGGCGGTGCTGGGGGATCTTTGGGAGACGATACGCCAGACGTGACCGGCAGGCTCTGAGCCGTCTGAACGGACGATTCCCTTGCCAGGTTCGGGGTACCGACTTCCCATCACCAGGTACCTGCGCTAAGAATTCCAGCGTCACCAACCCATTGAGAGCGGAACGCCCATGAGCATGCAAGGCAAGGTTGTCGTCATCACCGGAAGCAATATCGGTATCGGCCTCGAGACGGCGGTCGGGGTGGCGGCTCAGGGCGCGACCACCGTGCTGGCCTGCCGGAATGCGGAGAAGGCGGCTGCCGCGGCGACCGAGGTCAAAGGGCGCGCCGGCACCGACGACGTGCACGTGGTCTCTCTGGATCTGGCCGACCTGGAGTCGGTGCGGGACGCCGCCGCCGACATCCACTCCCGCTGGGACCGCCTCGACGTCCTGGTCAACAACGCCGGCGGCACGTGGTCGGAGCGCCAGCTCACCAGGCAGGGCTTCGAGCAGACCTTCGGCGTCAACCATCTCGGGCCATTCCTACTCACCAAACTGCTCCTGGAGCGCATTGTGGCCAGCGCCCCGGCCCGCATCATCAACTTGTCATCGGTCGGCCACCACATGGCCTGGCGCGGCATGCGCTTCGAGCACCTGCAGAGCGAGAAGCGCTACGCCGCCATGGAGGCCTACGGGCGCTCGAAGCTGGCCAACATCCTGTTCTCACGCGAGCTGTCCAAGCGGGTGGCCGCGTCGGGCGTCACGGTCAATGCGGTGCACCCCGGCCCCGTCCGCACCGGCTTCGGCATGGATGGTGACCTCAAGGGGATCATGGGTTGGGGCAACAAGATGATCCGGCCCTTCGAGATCAGCGCCGCCTCGGGTGCCCGGACATCCATCCATTTGGCCACGTCCCCGGACGTGGAAGGCAAGACTGCCATGTACTGGGTGCGCAGCAAGCCGGGCCACATGAGTACCCATGCCCATAATGACGAGCAGGCCACCCGCCTGTGGGAGGAGAGTGAGAAGCTCCTGGCATCGGTGGGATTCGCGGCCCCTTGAGAGGGATCAGCCGGCCAGGGCGCCCACCACGTGATTGATGCAGGCACACAACGACGCGATGTCGTCGGGCTCAATGGCCGGGAACATGGCGATACGGAGCTGATTGCGGCCGAGCTTGCGGTAGGGCTCGGTGTCCACGATCCCGTTTGCCCTCAGCACCGCGGCCACTGCGGCGGCGTCGACCGCATCGACGAAATCGATGGTGCCCACCACGTGGCTGCGTTCATTCGGGTTCTCCACGAAGGGTCGGGCGAAGCCTGACTGCTCGGCCCACGTGTAGAGGATCTCGGCCGAACGGTCGCAGCGTGACGCCGTCCATTCCAACCCTCCGTGGCCGTTCATCCAGTCGAGCTGCTCGGCCAGCAAGAAGATGGTGGCCAGTGCCGGGGTGTTGTAGGTCTGGTCGAGAATCGAGTTGTCCACCGCTGTCTTGAGGTCGAGGAAGGTGGGTATCCACCGGCCCGAAGAAGCGATCCGCTCCACCTGCTCCAGCGCGGCCGGCGACATGAGGGCGATCCACAGTCCACCATCACCGGCGAAGCACTTCTGGGGAGCCAGGTAGTAGGCATCGAACTCGCGGGCGTCGACCCGGAGCCCCCCGGCACCCGATGTGCCGTCCACGGCCACCAGCCCGCCTCCCTCCTCGGGGGGGGCCGCGCCCCGGGGTCGCCGGATCGTCATGGCCACGCCGGTCGACGTCTCATTGTGGGTGAGGGCGTAGAGGTCGACCGAGGTGTCGGCCACCGGTGTGGGGTGGGTCCCGACCTCGGACTCAATGACCTGGGGGTCCTTCAGATGCGGAGCGGCCTTGACGCACGAGGCGAATTTGGAGGAGAACTCGCCAAAGCTCAGGTGCTGGCTCTGTGCCTCGATCAGACCGAAGGTGGCGGCGTCCCAGAAACAGGTCGTTCCACCGTTACCCAGAACCACCTCGTAGCCCTCGGGTAGGGAGAAGAGTTCACGGAGCCCGCCGCGCACACGGCCGACCTGAGCCTTCACGGCCTTCTGACGGTGGCTGGTGCCCAGGTAGGAATTGGCCACCTCGGCCAGGGCGGTGATCTGCTCGGGTCGGACCTTGGAAGGCCCCGAACCGAAACGCCCGTCGGAGGGGAGGAGTCCGGGAGGGATGGTGATGTCGGGGGTGTCTGGCACGTATGCAAGCATGGCATCCGTGACGACACCCCCCGCCACGCCGACCCAGCTGCACCGGATCTCGCGCCGCGCCGCCGCCGTGGCGCCGTCGGCCACCCTGGCCGTCGATGCCAAGGCGAAGGCCCTGGTGGCTGCCGGTGAGCACGTCATTGGCTTCGGGGCGGGTGAGCCCGACTTCCCGACGCCGGCCCACATCGTCGAGGCGGCGATTGCCGCCTGCAAGGACCCGGCCAACCACCACTACACCCCGACCTGTGGCATTCCAGCCCTGCGCGAGGCCTTGGCGGCCAAGACCATGCGGGACTCGGGTTTCTCGGTGACGGCGGCCCAGGTGCTCGTGACCAATGGGGGCAAGCAGGCCGTGGCCAACGCCTTCTCCGTCTTGTGCGATCCGGGCGACGAGGTGCTGGTGCTCGCTCCGTTCTGGACCACCTACCCCGAGTCGATCACCCTGGCCGGCGGAACACCCGTCATCGTGTCCTCCGACGAGAGGAGTGGCTTCCGCTCTTCGGTGGAGGACCTTGAGGCGGCCTGGACCCCACGCACCAAAGCCCTCCTCTTCGTCTCACCGTCCAACCCGACCGGTGCGGTCTACCCCCGCGCCGAGATCGAGGCCATCGGGCGCTGGGCGCTGGAGCGGGGCATCTGGGTGCTGACCGACGAGATCTACGAGCATCTGGTCTACGGCGGGGCCGAGCACCACTCCATGCCCGTCCTGGTGCCCGAGTTGGCCGACCGCTGCCTAGTGGCCAACGGGGTAGCCAAGACCTACGCCATGACGGGCTGGCGTGTCGGGTGGCTCATCGGCCCCAGCGACGCCATCGCGGCCGCCACCAATATCCAGAGCCACGAGACCTCCAACGTGTCCAACGTGGCACAGCGGGCCGCGCTGGCTGCCGTGTCGGGCGACTTGGACGACGTGGCCATGATGCGAGCCGCCTTCGACCGTCGGCGCCGGACCATGTGCACCATGCTCAACGGCATTGAAGGAATTGTCTGCGTCGAACCCGAGGGCGCCTTTTACGCCTACCCCTCGGTGAAGGGACTGCTGGGGCGGGAGCTGCGGGGGCAGCGACCCTCCTCCAGTGCGGAATTGGCCGAGCTGTGCATCAACGAGGTCAAGGTGGCCGTGGTCCCGGGTGAGGCGTTCGGCGCCCCGGGCTATTTCCGCATGTCCTATGCCTTGGGCGACGATGACCTGGTCGAAGGGGTCAGCCGGTTGGCCGAGTTGTTCGCCGAAGCGCAAGACTGACGACAGCAGGGGAGCGAGGAGACCGGCGGTGGCACGAGTACTCGTCACAGAGAAGATCGCGCAAAGTGGTCTGGACCTGCTGGCTCACGCCGGGCATGAGGTCGATGTCCAGGAGGGGCTGAGTCCCGAGCAACTCGTGCAGGCCATTGTGGGGGCCCATGCCCTCATCATTCGCTCGTCCACTCAGGTGACGGCCGGTGTGCTTGAAGCTGGGTCGTCGCTCCAGGTGGTCGGCCGAGCCGGCGTCGGGCTCGACAACGTCGACGTCACCGCCGCCACCAAGCGCGGGGTGATGGTGGTCAACGCCCCCACCTCCAATATCCTCTCGGTGGCTGAACAGGCGATGGCGCTTCTCCTGGCCCAGGCCCGCAACATCCCCCAGGCCCACTCGGCTCTGGTGGCCGGGCGCTGGGAACGCTCGAAGTGGGAAGGCGTCGAACTTCACGGCAAGGTGCTGGGCGTCGTCGGCCTGGGCCGGGCCGGTTCACTGGTGGCCCAACGCGCCCTGGCCTTCGGAATGGAGCTCATCGGCTTCGACCCCTTCGTCTCTCCTGAACGAGCCAAGGCCATGGGCGTGCGCCTGGTGTCGTTGGAAGAGCTGGTGGGGGAGGCCGACTTCGTCTCCATCCACACACCCAAGACTCCCGAGACGGTTGGCCTCTTCGGCACCGACCTCCTGGCCAAGGCCAAGCCGGGCATCCGGATCATCAACACCGCCCGGGGCGGCATCGTGGACGAGGAGGCACTGGCCACCGCCATACGGGACGGCATCGTGGCCGGCGCCGGCCTCGACGTCTTCGCGACCGAGCCCTGCACCGAGTCGCCGCTGTTCGAGCTTCCGCAGGTTGTCGTCTCCCCTCACTTGGGCGCGTCGACCGAAGAGGCCCAGGACAAGGCCGGGGTGACCGTCGCCGAGCAGGTGTTGCTCTCCCTGGCCGGAGATTTCGTCCCCTATGCGGTCAATGTGGCGGCCGGCGACGTTTCCGACGTCGTGCGCCCGTTCATGCCCCTGGCCGAGCAGCTGGGCCGGTTCTTCGCCTGCTTGCACGACGGTCTCCCTGACGAGCTGGAGATCGAGTGCCAGGGAGAGCTGGCCGGTGTCAGCACTGGGATCTTGACTCTTTCCGCCCTGAAGGGCTTCTTCGGCGGCTCGACGGAAGAGCCCGTGTCCTATGTCAATGCTCCGCAACTGGCTGAACAGCGAGGGCTGAATGTGCGCGAGACGTCCACCGCCACCTCCCATGACTACAAGTCGCTCATCACCCTGCGTTCGGGGACTCACTCGGTGGCCGGGACACTGAGTACGGCGGGACTCCGCACCGAACCACGCGTGGTCCTGGTCGACGACCATGTGGTGGAACTGGCGCCGTCAACCCACATGCTGGTGGTGCGCAACGACGACCGCCCCGGCATGATCGGCATCGTGGGCAGTGCGCTTGGCGCGGCCGGCATTTCCATCTCCTCCATGGCTGTGGGACCGAGCCCGACAACGTCGACAGCACTGATGGTGATCTCAACCACGTCGTCGGCACCTGACCTCGTGGTCGATCAGTTGCGAGGCGACGACGGTATCCTGGACATCCACCGCGTCACTCTCTGACGACGGTCACCCCTCTGGTCGGCGGGGCACCGGTGGCCAGGTGTCGAGACTGCCGATCACCGGCTCGCTGCCATGGATGGCCCGACGTGGTGAGCGATCCAGGAGCACCTGGCGCACTACAGCCAGGAGGGTGATCAATAGCGCCGTTCGGATCACGGTGGCGAACAGTCGGGACATGGAGCAAGGGTAGTCCCGCCGGTAGCGTGGGCCGGCATGGCCAAGCTGCGCAGCATCGCCCCCATCTTTCCCACTGCAGACATGGAGAGGATGCAGCGTCACTACGAGAAGTTGGGATTTGTCGTACGCCGACACCAGGAGAACTACGCCACGGCATCGCGCGACGGCCTCAACCTCCATTTCAAGCTGACGCCCGATCATGTCGCCGCAACGGGTGGGGGTGCGGTCTACGTCTCCGTAGACAACGCCGACGATCTGCACAGCGAATGGGTGGCGGCCGGCGTGGGGCTGACCGACGACCTCTTTGACCCGGGTTTCGGCGTCTGGGAAGCCGCCCACACGGACGGGGACGGGAATCTGATCAGGTTCGGATCAGCGGTGGCCGCACAACCCCGCCCTTGACGATGGACCACTCCAATGGGACAATCGTCCCCATCATGGTGATGGCCACGACGACCAACCTGCTGCTTACCTGACGGCGAACGCCACATCGCGTTCGCTCGCAACCTCCTGGGCCACATCGGCCAGGAGGTTTTTTGTTGGGCGCAGGGAACTCGTGAAGAAAGGAAAGGAATGATGGCGAAGGAACAGAGAGGGAAGGGTGGCGAGAGGGTGCAGGGTCATCTGGCCCTGCCCTGTGATCCTTCGCCCATGCCCATCGGGAAGTACCGGTCGCACGTGCCACTGGTTCTTGGCGACCGCATGTGGCCCGACCGCCAATTCACCCGGGCCCCGCGTTGGGCCAGCGTGGACCTGCGCGACGGCAACCAGGCCCTCATCGATCCCATGGACCCAGAACGCAAATTGGCCCTGTTCCAGACGCTGGTCGATGTCGGATTCAAGGAAATTGAGGTGGGCTTCCCGTCGGCCTCGCAGACGGACTTCGACTTCCAACGCCTCATCATTGAAGAGGGGATGATCCCGGACGACGTCGAGATTCAGGTCCTCGTGCAGTGCCGCGACGAACTGATTGAGCGTACCTTCGAGTCGCTGGCCGGGGCGGGGAGCGCGGTCGTGCACTTCTACAACTCGGTGTCCGAGTTGCAGCGACGAGTGGTGTTCGGGTTGGACCAGGCCGGGATCATCGACATCGCGGTTAACGCGGCCGTCCTGTGCAAGAAATTTGAGCCCTCGGTACCCGGCACGGAGATCCGCTACGAGTATTCCCCCGAGAGCTTCACCGGGACCGAGCCTGAGTTCGCGTTGCAGATCTGCGAAGCGGTGATGGACGTCATTGAGCCGACGCCCGAACGCCCGATGATCCTGAATCTGCCCGCCACGGTCGAGATGTACAGTCCCAACGTCTATGCCGATGTCATTGAGTGGTTCGGTCGCACCATCAAGAACCGCGACGCCATCGTGCTCAGCCTCCACCCGCACAACGACCGCGGCACCGCGGTGGCGGCAGCCGAACTGGCCGTGTTGGCCGGAGCAGACCGAGTGGAGGGAACCCTCTTCGGCAATGGAGAACGCACGGGCAATGTCGACATCGTGACGCTGGCTATGAATCTGTTCTCCCAGGGGGTGGACCCCACCCTCGACTTCAGTGACATCGAAAAGGTACGCCGGGTGGCCGAGTACGCCACTCGCCTGCCCGTCCACCCGCGGCACCCCTACGCCGGCGATCTGGTGTACACCGCCTTCTCGGGCTCTCACCAGGACGCCATCAAGAAGGGCATGGCCGCCGTCGGCGACGACTATCCCGAGTGGGAGGTGCCCTACCTGCCTATCGACCCCAAGCACACCGGCCGTACCTACGAGGCCATCATTCAGGTCAACAGCCAGTCGGGCAAGGGCGGCGTGGCCTACCTCATGGACACCGATCACGGGCTCGATCTGCCCCGCCGGCTCCAGATGGAGTTCTCCCGGACCGTGCAGGCCATCACCGAAGCCAGTGGCACCGTTATCGGCTCGGGCCAGATGTGGGACGTGTTCGAGGAGACCTACCTGGCTGAGGACGCCGGGCTGCGTCTGGTGACCAGTGAGGTTTCCACCCGCAAGGGCCACACCTCGGTCACGGCCCAGCTCCTCGTGGATGGACAGCACCGCACTGTGACCGGAGAGGGCAATGGTCCCATTGACGCACTGGTCTCCGCCCTGAAATCCGATCTCGGCATCGTCTTGGAGGTGAAGGATTACTCCGAGCACGCGCTCACCGAGGGGTCGGGTGCCTCGGCGGTGGCCTACGTCGAATGCGCCGGTCCCGACGGAACCACGTGGTGGGGCGTCGGCCGCGATTCCTCCATCCTCGACGCTTCACTCTGTGCCGTGGTGTCGGCCGCCAACCGCGCCCGTCCGGAATGATCCGTCCTGCGGTCGAGGCTGACGTGCCCGAGCTGCTGGCCATGATTCATGAGCTGGCAGAATTCGAGAATCTCTCCGAGCTGGTCGTCTGCACCGAGGACGACCTCGCGCGCTCCCTGTTTGATGCCCAGGCGGTCGTGCATGACACGGTCGTCGAGGTCGAGAATGGCTCTTTGGCCGGCCACGCGCTGTGGTTCCGTTCCTTCTCCACATTCCTGGGCCAGACCGGTATCTGGCTGGAGGACCTTTACGTGCGCCCCGAACACCGGCGCCAGGGGTACGGCGGAGCCCTGCTCAGAGATCTGCGCGGCCGCACGCACGGAAGAGTGGAGTGGGAGGTCCTGGATTGGAACGCCCAGGCCGTCGATTTCTTCCAAGAGATCGGTGCCCGCCCCATGTCGGGCTGGACGAGGTACCGCTGGAATCAGCCGTAGGCACCGCTGGGGATGTAGGGACTAGGCGGTCCGTCCATGCCGCGCACCATGACCGGGCCGAGCGGTTGCAGCTCAATCCCGGCCTGGGTCAGCACACGGATGGCCCACTGCTGGGCCGACGTGAGCCAGTTGACTTCGATGATCTCGACGTGGGCCCGGCGGCGGTATCGGGCCAGGACCGCATCATAGGAACCCGCCCCCTTCATGCCCGCTTTGGTGACATCACCAAAGCCCTCGAGCCAGGCCAGCAGCGCCTTGTAGCCGGCTGGAGTGGTCTCGAAGGACTCCGAGCCGCGCAGTGCCCCGAGGGGATCGACAGCGGCGGCGACATGGACGTCGAGGTTGGTATCGACGCCACCGGTGACACCACGAACAGCTTCTACGATGGTCATTCCATTCTTCTTAACGGTTGGGGGATGGCACGGCCGTTACGGATCGGAGTGAAGGGCGGTCCGGGTTGTTCCGACAATCCGGGCCAAACACCCTCTTTCGAGACGGGGAGTGCTGTTGTCAATGTGCAACTGGAAGGACCCGGTCGACGACGCTCGAGAGCACCACTGGACTACGAGTCAGGCCGAATCTGGCAGTACTCCCGAAGCTATTGAGGAGCAGGAGCAAAGCGATGGATCCCTCAGAGCATTTTCACTGATAGAGGAGATCTTTCCGCTCACGCTCGGTCTGATTATTGAGATACCCCTTCGTCTGATCGCCCCGGCACCCGGACGGTGCGCCTGGGCGGGGTGATCACCCGTCGCGCCAGGAAGTCGACGATGGCTGCGGCGACCTCGTCCGGCTCCTCGATCGGCAGCAGGTGACCGGCGTCGTCGAACCAGAGCAGCTCACTGTCGGGGATCAGGTCCGCCATGCGTTGCTGCACGCTGGCCGGAGTGAAATGGTCGCGCCGGCCGGCGAGAACCAGGGTGGGAACGGCGATCTGAGGCAAGAATTCCGCGGTGCGGTGCCGGCGGAGCCCGCTCATCATTTTGAACAGTACCGAGAAGTTGACCTCACCGATGTGCGCAATGTGCGAGGCGATGTCCTTCTCCTGCACGTTCGGTCCGCCCATGCCGATGCCCTGTATGAGGCGTCTTCCCAGGCTTGGGTGCGCGATCCGCCGGAGGACAGGACGGATCCCTTCAAATGGGACGAACCGGAAGAGGACATCTGCCATGGGGTAGAGGCGGTCAAGAACGGGCTTGTCGGCGAAAGTCTTTACGGGGTTCTCGAACGTGCCGGCGATCGGGACGAGGCCGGCCACCCGCCCAGGTGCCACCCGACAGGTCTCCACAATGGCCTGTACTCCCATGGAGTGACCCACGAGCACGGCGCTCTCCACGCCGGCGTCGTCGAGAACCTCCACGATGTCTGCCGCGAGCCGTTCAGGCGCCACGTCCTCGGCCCGGAGATCGCGGGCTGCCACTCCCGGTCGACGGGGCAGCCCGGACTCGCCGTGACCCCGCATATCAAGGAAGATCACCCTATGTCCGGCGGCGGCGGTAGCGGGCCCGATCGTGGTCCAGTAGCCGTCGGTGCACGACCAGCCATTCACGAAGACGACCGGCGTGCCCGGGCCGTCACCACGAATCGTGTAGGTGATCCGGGTCCCGTCGGACACGGTGAGGTCGCGGTCCTTCGGGAAGGCAGCCCTTTCGTGGGCCTTCTCCCGACGCGTGCTGTGCATGGGCCAATGATAGGAGCCACGCTCCCAGCCGAGTTGATACCCGACCGGCAATGGAGGAATCACGGATGGTTCCATCAACGTGGCGGCTGACTCTGTCGGTCCCCGACGTGCTCAATTTGCCTCCGACCCGGATTGGATTTCCCTGGGCCATTGAGCATCTTGTAACCCCAGCTCAGCGAATGCCCGTGTCGCAGGCGATGTCGATCAGCTCCAGAGGGCCGGGTCTCACTGTGACGAATTTCGGCGGACATCGCGGATATCGGCCTCCGTTGACTTCCACCAAGAAGTTGTAGTGACCGGGTAGAAGCGTGAAAGCGTAGTGACCGTCGGCCTCCGTGGCGGCGTGCGCCGCCTGGCCACCACCCGCTCCGGTGGCGACCACCGTTCCGTGGACCGGCGCGGGCGGGCAAGGATGGCCGATGCGTTCCACTGGGCACGTGGGGCCTGCCGTGACCGAGCCGGAGATGTGGATCTGGGACGGGGAACTCCCTTCCGGTGCGGCGTTATTCGCCGAGCATGCTGTCAAGGCTGCCAAGGCTGTCAACCCGTTGACGAAAGCTGCCTTTTGCATGAACCGGGCGATGCAGTTCCCCGCACCGATAGTCTGCGCCACTTCATCAGTCTGCTGGATCACGGTGTGATCTGCTCGGAAGGCAGCCTCCGATTTCGATCACAATTGGACGCCTCCTCTCTTGTTTTCTCCAGATCGTAATGAGGAGTGCCGTTCATGGCTCAAGTCCGCCGATCCGGGCACTCCCTCGCCAAGTTCAACCGGGTCGGATCTCCGTCTCATCCGGGAAGACCTTGATGCCAACTTGGTGGTGGGCCTCCCATGTTTGCAGGCCTTGGACAGCTCGATTGAATGTCTCCGCACCTTGACCGAGCTCAGTCTCGTAGTGGTCGATGCGGAACCCGGTCGGGCGTTGACCGTTGAGCGTGACGCCGATCTCGGCGTAGGTTGGTTCAGCCGTACCGAGATCTTCGACGAGTCGGTCAATCGCATCGATGTCTGCCGGTCGGACAAACCTCATGCCACGTTGCTATCACGGGCGATGTGAACCGCTGAGCAATCGGTGCGATCAGCGCTCCGGGGCGGCGCCAGACAATTCTGGAATAGTGCCGTCAGACGGAAGTCGGTAGAGCGATGGGGAAAGTCCGGGCTGCCAGTGCTGACCAAGCCAGCATCGCCACAGCCGGTATGCAGCGAACCGGATCATCCTTGACTCGGACGTGCGCTCCAATCGCAAGGACGAAGTATGCGACGAGGGCACGAGCGATGAGGCGACCCAGCCTGGACGACCTCAGTCCGATCAAAAGTCCAGTCACGGCTGAGGTCTTGGCCAGGACGAAGAGGGGGCGGAACCATCGAGGAAGGCGGAGATGCTCGAATTCGTCCTCGAACCAGTGGTTGGGGACGGCGTCATAGAGCGCCGACAAGACCAAGGACCCGGCGAGTCCGAGCACGACCCGTTTGGGCGAAGCCGGGGTCCAGGGCACTGTGGGAATTGTAGGACAGCTGCGGTCCGATCTACCCGAATCAGGACTCAAGCGCCATCGACTCCCACGTCTTGCGTGTCCAACCAACCTGGCCGAAGGGGGCTACGTGGATCAAGTCGGTGTGGCAACCCGATATCCCATGGCACGGGCGACGACGGTCATCCGTTCGTCGTAGGTGACGATCTCACCTAGGTCGATGCCAAGCCGAGAAGCGGTAGCCAGGTGGATGGCGTCGAGTGATCGCAGTTCAATGGGATCCAAGGAACCGGCCAGGCTGAGGACCGCGTCGTTGACCCGCACGAGGTCCACACGTGCCAGGGCCCGCCGGCCAGCGGCGACGGCTACTTCCCCACCAGGAAGCAATGCCCGGAGCACTTCCGTGCGAGCGAGGGCGCTTGACATCAGGGGCCGGCGCCGCCTCAGAAACTTGCGCAGGGCATCTGATTCGGGCTCCCTTACTGCCAGCTTCACGATGGCGGACGAATCCACGTACGTGGCCGCCATCGCTCAGCGCTCGTCGTGGCGCAATCGTCTGAGGACGGCCGAAGGTGACTCGGTACCCGCAGGCAAGGTCAGCGGCTCGGGGAGGTCATCGAGATCGGCCGAGGCCGGGTCGATCTCTCCAGCCGCCCGTAACTGATCGAGCGGGCTACCTCCAGGGAGTGGAGTGAGTTGCGCGACGGGTCGACCACGATCGGTTATCTCAATCACCTCGCCTCTTTCGACCATCCTGAGCAGCTCGCTGGCGCGCTGTCTGAGTTCTCGCACACCCACCGATGCCATGTGTTACATGTAGCACATTTACCTCATCTGGGCAAGGCGAAGTCCAAGGTGAGCGCAGTTCAGGCCATTGTTTGGGGCGACCTGATGGAGAACCCGAAGGGGTTCGCCGTCAACCCAATCGCCATCACGATCATTGACGTGTAGATGGGATTGCGCACCCGGTTGAACGGGCCCGTGGTGATCAATCCCGTCGTCTCACTTCGATCGAGCCCAACCCGCCACGACGCCCCCATTGTCAACTGCGACCACACCATCATGGCGAGTGAGCTAGCGGTGAGTCCGATACCTAGGACACCCCATGGCCAGGACGGATTCAATCGGGGGCCGCTTGGATGTCCTGCAGCAGCAAGGACTATCCCTCCCGACAAAGTGACCAGCGCGATACCGGCCAAAAGTGAGGCCAACCACTCTCGACCGGTCCAGCGACGCCAGTCCAAAATGACAAAGGTGGTCGATGGCCAGCGACGCCTGAGCACGGACTTCATGGCAAGAGACGCTGCGGGACACAGGACGAGGCCAATCAATGCGATCCAGGCCATCGGAGAATCCCAGACCGCCCGCCAGAGGCTCCTCGCCGCACCCGTCCAAGCTCCCCCTCTACGCCGATGGCAAAAAGTCGGGCCGGCGCTTCTCGTAGGCCGTGATGTCGTCGACGTGCCGCAGCGACAAACCGATGTCGTCCCACCCGTTGAGGAAGCGTTGACGAGTGAATTCGTCCAACGGGAAGGTCTCCGCCAGGCCGGCCGCCGGTGCCTCAATGGTGCTGCGGGCGACGTCGATGGTGATCTCGAGCGAGGGGTCCGCCGTGACGGCAACGAGCAAGGCACGGTCGAATTCCGGTGAGACTTGGACCGGCACCAGGCCCTGCTTGGTGCAGTTATTGCGGAAGATGTCAGCGAAGCGCGAGGAGACCACGGCCTGGAAACCGAAGTCCATCAGCGCCCACACGGCATGCTCGCGGGAGGAGCCGGTGCCGAAGTTGTGCCCGGACACCAGGATGGTTGCCCCCACGAATTCGGGATTGTTGAGGACGAAGTCTCGGTCGTCTCGCCACTCTGAGAACAAGCCGGCGCCGAAGCCCGTCCGCTCGACCCGCTTGAGCCAATCGGAGGGGATGATCTGGTCGGTGTCCACGTCGGTGCGGTCGAGTGGCACGGCTCGGCCCGTGACGATGACGACGGGTTCCATCAATCCAGGTCCTCGGGAAGGGCGAAGGTGCCGGCCACTGCGGTGGCGGCCGCCACGGCGGGGGAGACCAGGTGGGTGCGCCCGCCCCGGCCCTGGCGCCCTTCGAAGTTGCGGTTCGAGGTCGAGGCGCATCGCTCACCGACAGCCAACTTGTCGGGGTTCATGGCCAGGCACATGGAGCAGCCCGGCTCCCGCCACTCGAAGCCGGCACTGGTGAAGATCTTGTCCAGCCCCTCGGCTTCGGCCTGGGCCTTGACCCGGTGCGACCCGGGCACTGCCAGTGCCCGCAGGCCGGTATGCACGTGACGACCGCGCAGCACATCGGCGGCGGCCCGCAGGTCTTCAATGCGGGAATTGGTGCAGCTGCCCAAGAACACCGTGTCCACACTCACCTCCCGCATCGGTGTGCCGGCGGCCAGGCCCATGTAGGCCAGGGCGCGCACGGCCGCCTCCCGATCGCCGGCATCCTCCATTGATTCGGGGTCGGGGACCGATCCGCTGATGGCGGTCACCTGGGCCGGATTGGTGCCCCAGGTGACATGGGGCGTGATGGTGCCCGCGTCAATGAGCACTTCCTTGTCGAACACCGCACCCTCGTCGGTGGGCAGGGTGCGCCAGTAGGCCAGGGCGGAATCCCAGGCTTCACCTGACGGCGCGTGATCGAGTCCTTCTATGTAGTCGAACGTGGTCTGATCGGGTGCCACCAGTCCGGCCCGCGCCCCACCTTCAATGCTCATATTGCACAGCGTCATGCGGCCCTCCATCGACAGACCGCGAATGGCCGAGCCTCGATACTCAATGACGTGCCCGATCCCTCCACCCGTTCCGATGATGCCGATGACGGTGAGGGCCACGTCCTTGGCGGTGACGCCGGGTTCGAGGTCACCCTCGACGGTGACCGCCATGGTCCGGGGCCGGATTGCCGAGAGGGTCTGGGTGGCCAGCACATGTTCCACCTCGCTCGTCCCGATCCCGAAGGCCAGGGCGCCGAAGGCGCCGTGAGTCGAGGTGTGGCTGTCGCCGCACACGATCGTCATGCCGGGTTGGGTCCAGCCCTGCTCAGGGCCGATGACGTGGACGATGCCCTGGTTTGGGTCGCCCATGGGGAAGCAGGTGATCCCGAACTCGTCGGTGTTGGCGCTGAGCACCTGGAGCTGCTGGGCCGAGATCGGATCGGCCACCGGCTTGTCGATGTCGGTGGTGGGGACGTTGTGGTCGGCCGTGGCCACGGTGAGTTCGGGCCGCCGCACCTTGCGTCCGGCCAGCCGCAAGCCGTCAAACGCCTGCGGTGAGGTGACCTCGTGCACCAGGTGCAGGTCGATGAAGAGGAGGTCGGGCTCACCCTCGGCCGCATGCACCACATGCGCGTCCCAGATCTTCTCGGACAGCGTGCGCGGCGCCATCAGGGCTCGACCGCCACGATCTCGACCCGCAGGATGCCGCCCGGAGCCTTGTACTCCACCGTGTCGCCGGCGTTCCGTCCCATGAGGACCTGGCCCAGCGGAGCGCTGGGTGAGAGCACCGGGAGATCATCATGTCGCTCCTCAATGGAGCCCACGAAGAACGTCTGCATATCGTCCTCGTCGTCGCCTTTGTAGCGCAGCGTCACCGTGCTGCCTGTGGTGACGCTGCCGTCTCCGGTCTCGGACTCGTCGACCACCTTGGCCTGCTTGAGCAGGGCCTGGAGCTGCCGGACGCGGGACTCCATTTTCCCCTGGAAGTCCTTGGCGGCGTGGTAGTCGCCGTTCTCGCTCAGGTCGCCCAGGGCACGCGCCGACTCAATCTGCTCGGCGATCTCCACCCGGCCCCGCGTGGTCAGATCCTCCAGCTCGGCCACCAGGCGGTCATAGGTCACCTGGGTGAGCTTGGTGCCTTCGGATTCGTTGGTTGATGCGTTGGTCACAGCGTGTCCTTCGTCCCGGATGCCGGCGGTGGCGGGCACCGCGGGCTCGAACAAGGCTAATCGGCTCCTGACCGGGTCAGTGCCGGACCGGCGGGGCGATGTTGACGGAGGCGGCTCGTCGCGAGAGACTGATGTGGTCATGCACCGCTTCGAGAACCTTGTAGGCATTATTCACTAGGCGCGCCACATCCACGCGCGCCGTCGAACCGTCCACTGCGTGGGCGGTTTTTCAATTCCCCTCATAAAAGGTAGGAACAGTGAGCTCAGGCAGCACCAGGCATCGGGTCGCCGTCATCGGTGGTGACGGCATCGGGCCGGAGGTGTGCGCCGAGGCACTCAAGGTGGTGACGGCGGCCGGCGTCGACTTGGAGGTCACCGATTTCGACCTCGGGGCCGCCCGCTACTTGAGAGACGGCAGCGTGCTGCCCGACGACGTGCTGGCGGAGCTGCGGACCTTCGACGCCATCCTGCTCGGCGCCGTCGGCCCACCCGTGGGCGACACCTCGGTGCCCCCGGGCACCTTGGAGCGTGGACTTCTCCTGCGGCTCCGCTTCGAGCTCGATCTCTACGTGAACCTCCGTCCCTTCGCCGGCGTCCCGGGATCGATCGCCGCAGGCGCCGACTTCGTGGTCATCCGGGAGAACACCGAGGGTACCTACGCCGGTGAGGGTGGTTTCCTGCGCAAGGGGACGGCGGCCGAAGTGGCCACCCAGGGCTCGGTGAACACCCGCATGGGCGTCGAGCGTTGCGTGCGCTTCGCCTTCGAGCTGGCCGGGCGGCGGCCGGACCACCATCTGACCCTGGTGCACAAGACCAACGTGCTCACCTTCGCCGGCGATCTGTGGAGCCGCACCGTCACCGAAGTGGCAACCGAGTACCCCGACATCACTTGGGACTACAACCACGTCGATGCCGCCTGCATCTACCTGGTGGACCAGCCCGCCCGCTATGACGTCATCGTGACCGACAACCTCTTCGGCGACATCCTCACCGACCTGGCCGGCGTGATCAGCGGCGGGATCGGGTTCGCCGCCTCGGCCAACCTGAACCCGGCCCGCACCGGGCCCTCCCTCTTTGAGCCGGTACACGGCGCTGCACACGACATCGCTGGCCAGGGGATAGCCAACCCTTTGGCCGCCATCCACTCGGCCGCCCTCATGCTGCAGCACCTGGGCGAGGGTGACGCCGCCGAGCGGATCCTGGGGGCCCTGTCCGTGCAGACCAACGACATGTCCAACCCCGATTTCCCCAACTCGAACGAGCAACTGTCCACGACTGCCGTGGGCGACGCCATCGCAGAAAGGCTTTGAACGATGCCCATCACCCCGACCGACAAGATCTGGATGGACGGCGAGCTCGTCGACTGGGCCGACGCCACGGTGCACGTGCTCACCCACACCATGCACTACGGCTCCGGTGTCTTCGAGGGGATTCGGGCCTACCCGACCTCGCGCGGCGTGGCCGTGTTCCGGCTGGGTGACCACATCCGGCGGCTCTTCGCCTCGGCCAAGATATTCATGATCGACGTCCCCTATACCGTCGACGAGATCATCGACGCCACTCGCGACGTGGTCCGGGTCAACGCAATGTTCGACGGCTGCTACCTGCGCCCGCTCATCTACCTGGGCTACGGCGAAATGGGCCTGAACCCCCTGTCGTGCCCCACCAACGTGTCCATCGCGGCCTGGCCGTGGGGCACCTACCTGGGCGAGGACGGCGTGGCCAACGGGGTGTCGGTCAAGGTGAGCTCGTGGCGGCGCCACGACCCAAACGCGGTGCCCACGGCGGCCAAGGGCACCGGTATGTACGTGAACTCGTCCCTGGCCAAGGTGGAGGCGATCAAGGCTGGATACGACGAGGCCATACTCCTCGCTCCCAACGGCACGGTCAGCGAGTGCACCGGCGAGAACATCTTCATCGTGCGTGACGGGGTAATCGTGACCCCGCCGACTTCGGACTCGGGTGCGCTGGCCGGCATCACCCAGGACTCCGTCGAGACCATCGCCCGCGACCTCGGCTTCGAGGTCCGTCACGAACCAATCATCCGCACTGACCTCTACCTGGCCGACGAGGCCTTTCTCACCGGCACGGCCGCCGAGGTGGTGCCCATCCGCGCCGTTGACGACCGCCCGGTGGGCGCCGGCCGCCCCGGTCCCATCACCCTCGAGGTCCAGCGGACCTACTTCGCCACCGTGCGCGGCGAAGTTGACGCCCATAAGGACTGGCTCGACCATGTCGACTGAACCCGACAGGTCGCCCGAGTCCCACAGCCACGGCGGCGCCCGCCACACCCATGCGCACGGGCATACCAGCCATGCTCACGACTTCTCCGTGCCCGAGCTGCCCACTTCGGTCGACATCTTCGACACGATCCTGCGCGACGGGAGCCAGCAGGAAGGCCTCTCCCTCACGGTGGACGACAAGCTCCGGGTGGCCGAGCAGCTCGACCACCTGGGCGTCACCTTCATTGAAGGCGGGTGGCCCGGGGCCAATCCCAAGGACGTTGAGTTCTTCGCCCGCGCCGCCAAGGAACTTCAGCTCCACACCGCCACCCTGGTGGCCTTCGGCTCGACTCGGCGTCCCGGTGTCCGTCCGGAGGATGACGCCGTCCTCTCCAACCTCATCGCCGCGGGCGCACCGGTGGCCTGCATCGTGGCCAAGGCCTGGGATCGACATGTGGCCGAAGCGTTGCGCACGTCGCTCGACGAGGCGGTGGCCATGGTGCGCGACTCGGTGCAGTACCTGCGCGCCCACGATCTCCGCGTCTTCCTCGATGCCGAGCACTTCTTCGACGGCTACCGTCGCAATCCGGACTTTGCTCTGTCCGTATTGGCGGTAGCCGAGGAGGCGGGCGCCGAGGCCCTGGTGCTCTGCGACACCAATGGAGGCTCACTCCCTGACGACGTCGGCCAAGCGGTCGCCGACGTCCGGGAGCGCACCAACACGCAATTGGGGATCCACTGCCATAACGACGCCGGATGCGCGGTGGCCAACTCGTTGGTGGCCGTGCAGGCCGGGGTCACCCAGGTCCAAGGATGCGTCAACGGCTACGGGGAACGGGCCGGCAATACAGATTTGTCCGCCATCATCCCGAATCTCTCGCTCAAGCTCAACATCCGCACCCTCCCCCCCGGCCGCATGGAACGCCTGACCCCGGTAGCCCACCACATCGCCGAAGTGGTGAACATCGCACCCAACCCACAACAGCCCTACGTGGGGAATTCGGTCTTCGCCCACAAGGGAGGGCTCCATGCCAGTGCGGTGGCCCGCAGCGCCGACCTCTACGAGCACGTCGAGCCGAACTCCATTGGGAACGGCACCCGGGTGGTCGTCTCGGAGATGGCCGGGCGTTCCACCCTGGCCATGAAGGCGGCGGAACTCGGACTGGAGCTCGACGGCGAGGTCCTCGGCCGGGTGCTGGACGAGCTCAAGCGCCTGGAGCACGAGGGCTACCACTTCGAGGTGGCAGACGGCTCGCTCGAGCTCCTGCTGCGCCGGGCCACCGGCTGGTTGGCCGACTACTTCACCGTGGAGTCATTCCGGGTCATCACCGACCACGGCGAGCGTGAGGACGGTGCCCCCGGTGGGCCACCCGGGGTGACGACCGAGGCCACGGTAAAGCTCCATGTGGGGACCGAGCGCATCGTGGCCACGGCCGAAGGAAACGGGCCGGTGAACGCCCTCGACGCCGCCCTTCGTGCGGCCATCGGCTCCAAGTACCCCGTGCTGTCCACCATTCACCTCACCGACTACCGGGTCCGGGTGCTCGATACGGGCAAGGGCACCGGCGCCATCACCCGGGTCCTGGTCGACACCACCGACGGCGAACGCACCTGGACCACCATCGGCGTGTCCGAGAACATAATTGAGGCCAGTTGGCAGGCCCTCTACGATTCGGTGGTCTTCGGGCTTCTCCACGGGGACTAACCGGGGAGGCATATATCGATGACCGTTGGGAGTGTCCTCATGGGCCGGCTGGCCAAGCTGCCGCCGGCTCACACCCGAGCCGTGTCGGTCGAGCGCGACCTGACGGCCAAAATGCCGGACGGCATGACGCTTCTGGCCGACCGTTGGTACCCGACCAACCCTGGCGCCACGTCGCCACCGACCGTCCTCTTGCGCTCGCCCTACGGACGGAGCCAGCTCGGAATGTTGGGCCGCCTCTTCGCCGAGCGGGGCTACCAGGTGGTGATCCAGAGCTGCCGGGGCACGTTCGGGTCGGAGGGGGACTGGGTCCCCATGCACAATGAGCAGTCCGATGGACGGTCCACCCAGGAGTGGATCGCCGCCCAGCCGTGGTTCGACGGGCGCCTCCTCACGTATGGCCCCAGCTACCTCGGGCTGACCCAGTGGGCCGTTGCCGAGGACGCCCCCGACTTCGTCAAGGGCATGGCACTCAGTTTCACCGCCTCGTATTTCCGCGATGCCATCGTCTATCCCGGCCGATCGTTCGGCCTGGAGACCGGCCTGACCTGGCTCTACCAGATTGCGTTCCAGGAGATGTCTTCGAGACAGATCATTGGATCCCAGCTGCGCGCCGCCAAGGTGCTGGACTCTGCCGCCTCGGTCCTCCCTCTGGCCAAGAGCGATGCAACGATGGTCGGTCAGCCCGTCCCGTACTTCCAGGACTGGCTGGTCCATGAGGCACCCGGCGACCGCTGGTGGGACGGGACAAATTTCGGGAGCCAGCTGGATTCCATCCCTCCGGCCAGCTTGGTCTGCGGGTGGTACGACCTGTTCTTGCCGGCACAGGTGGCCGACTACGAAGCGTTGCGCGACGCCGGTCGACCGGCTCGCCTCACCATCGGCCCCTGGACCCACTCCAGCGCGCGTGGCACGGGTGCCGCCATGCGCGATGGATTTGAATGGTTCGACGAGCTGCTCGGTGATCAGCCCGCCAGGGACCCCCGGGCTTCCGTGAAGGTCTTCGTCATGGGCTCGGCCACCTGGCGTGAGTTCTCGCACTGGCCTCCCACGGCGGAGACACAACATTGGTATCTCGGTCGCAACGGGACGCTCGCCACAACCGCTCCGGGTGACAGTCCGCCCGACCGCTTCCACTACAACCCGTCCGACCCGACCCCTGGCTTCGGCGGTCCAGCGCTGAACTTCCGCCGCGCCGGTCGCAAGGATCAACGCAAGCGGGAGGGCCGCCGGGACGTGCTGACCTATACCAGTGGGGTCATGGCTGACGACGTCACGGTGATCGGGCCCCTCACGGCCTCGCTCTACCTGCGCTCCTCATTGGAGCACACTGATTTCTTCGTCCGCCTCTGCGACGTGTCCCC
>PNAT01000019.1 GCA_003169675.1 Acidimicrobiaceae bacterium | reverse complement strand
CTGTCAACCGTCACGTAATTCCCTGGCGCCGCCGTCAAGTAATTCCCTCGTCCGGCGTGCATGTTCTACTCGATGGGTCTCCTTCCTGTCGAGGGTGGCGGTTGACGGCGAGCGGTGAGCTCGTCTTGTCGGCGGTCGGGTTGGGCGTCAGCAGTCGAGGTCTTGATGAGCAACTGGCTCGTCGCAGTGGGGACACAGCCCCCCAGGCCCGACGCGACGGCAGAAGAGGTTGCAGACGTCGCATCTCCGGAGTCCGAGGTAGCGCTGCTCGCAGGACGGGCACTCGTACACGGTGGCGTCGGGCTTGGCCGGGCCTGGTGCGTGGACGTCGGTTGGGGCGGCATGGCGGGCCCGGTAACTGGCTTGGCGGCAGGCGTCGCTGTGGAACCTGCGTCGACCGGAGGCGGCGAAGGGGGCGCCGCACCATGCGCACGTGACCATCACCGTATCGTAACGCTATCGTAACGGATGGGGGTTGGGGACCTGGCGGCCCGGCAGGTCACGAGCCACCCCGTGGAGTGCGGGGGTGCAGGAGTTGGCGTAGCTCGCCGGTGAGGGCGGTGGCGGCGAAGCGACCGAGGTCCTGGCCGACGATTACGGTGCGCTGGCCTCGGCGGAGCCTCACGACCCAGGACCGTCCGGGGTCGGGGCCGTCCTTGGCGTCTTCGTCCTGGGTGGCTTCGATGCTGATCCGGAATCCGTCTGGCCGGCTCTTTCCTGACGGCCGGCAGGTCGGCGAGCAGTAGATCCGCGGGCGGCCGGTTTGGCCGTCGCGGCGGACGACGGGCTCGTCACACCCGGGCGCCGCGCACGTCGGTCCGGCGCTCATCGCTTGGCGTCGTTGGTTGCGCCCGGCCGTTTGTTGGGCCGGTAGGAGCGGCCGTCCATGTGGATGTGGTGGGCGGAGTTGACGATCCGGTCCAGGATCGATTCCGCGACGACGGGGTTCGGGAACAGGCTGTACCAGTCCGACGCTTGGCGGTTCGCCGTGAAGATCGAGGACTTCGCGCCTCGGAGCGTGATCAGCTCGTACAGGTCGTCGGATTGGGCGAGGGTGAAGTCCCGCATGGCGAAGTCATCGAAAATGAGCAGCGCCGGCCGGGCCCATCGGGCCAGCCGGGTCTCCCAGCTGCGGTCGGCGTGACCGCCGGCCAGGTCGGCAAGCAGCCGGCTGGTCTTGGTGAAGGCGACGGTGTGGCCTCGTCGGCAGGCGGCGTGTCCGAGCGCCTGGGCGATCATCGACTTCCCGACGCCGACGGGGCCATGCAGGATGACCGACTCGCCCGCTTCGACGAAACGGGTCGTGGCCAGGTCTCGGATCGCCGCCGGGGGAATCTTGGCGTTGAACGAGAAGTCGAAGTCCTCGACGGTGGCGGCCTGTTCGAACCGGGCCGCCTTGATGCGGCGGTCCAGGCCGACGGCGTCGCGTCGTGCGGTCTCGTCCGCGCACAGCACCTGGATCAGCTCGACATGTCCGAGCTCACCGGCGGTGGCCTGGGCCAGGCGGGTCCCGAGCGTGTCGAGCATCCCGAACAGCTTGAGGGTGCGCAGGGAGTCCTCGAGTTGGTGGGCCCTCATCCTGCGTCCTCCTGGGTGTCGAACAGGCTGGCGGGCCCGTGGAGGTGGGCCGGCGCTGAGGGCGGCGTGTCGGGCCGGTCGTGCCCGTCGTTCTCGGTCCCGGCGACCAGGATCCCTTTGACCGTCTTATAGGACGGGTCGCCGACGGTGATCGCCCGCCGGCACGCCGCATCGAGGCGCACGTCGCCGTGCTTGTCGGCCAGACGGATCACCCCCTGGGCCTGGCGGAGCCGATACAAGGCGTTGACCTCCATCAGCACCCCGACCAGCTCAGCTACGGAGTCGCCGAGCTCGGCGGCCTTGCGTCGGCACCAGGCCGGCGTGCGCATCAAGAACGCGACCTTCTCCGGCGGGTAGTCGGCGGGGTCGGTCTGGCGTCCCCGCTCGATCCGCACATGGGTCTTGATCAGCTTGCCCTCCACGAACACCTCCACCGTGCGGACCCCGGCCCGGGCGTCGACGGTGGCCCCGATGTGGGCCCACGGGATCGAGTAGAGGGCCTTGCCGACCTTGATGTGGATATCGGGGCCTACTTTGGGTGTGGACCAATGTGCCAGCTCGAAGCTCTGGCGGGGAAGAGGCCCCAGCGCCTGGCGTTCCTCGGCGTCGAACACCGCCTGCGGGGCGACCCGCCCCAGCGGCCGGCACTGGCGTTGGTTGGCGACCTCACTGCACCAGCGCAACGCGTCAGCCTGCATCGCCGCCAGGCTGGCGAACTCGCCGTCCCGGCCGGCGAAGAACGAATCCCGGGCATAGGGAACGTGGCGTTCAACGGTTGCCTTGTCCCGAGGTTTGCGGACCCTGGCCGGGTCTATGAGACAGCCGTAGTGGACCGCGAACTCCCCGAACGACTTGTTGATCTGCGGGTCATACAGATCCGGCTTGATCACCCCGGTCTTGAGGTTGTCCGGAATTACGCGGCGGGGCACGCCGCCGAAGAACTCGAACCCAAAGACGTGGGCCTCCACCCAGGACGCCTCGTCCATCGTGAGCACCGGACGCAGGAACTTCAGCCGGGAGCACGTCAAGACCAGCATGAACCCCCACACCCGGCGCATCCGCTTGGTCACCGGGTCGAGCCAGCGGCCCAACAACCCATAGTCCACTTGGGCCTCATCCCCGGCCGGCGGGGTGTCGCGCAACACCCGCACCGCGTCGCGGGCCGTCTCCTCCGCGAAGTTCGCCCCGATGAACCGGCGGACCGACGACTCTGACACCGACAACCCCAGATCGTCCCGGAGGCGTTGATGGATCGTCGAGACCGTCACCACCCCCAACCAGCCCTTGATCCGCTCCCGGTGCGGCTCGATCTCCGGCCAGGTCGACTGGCGCAACGACCGGTCCACCAACTCCGGGAACCAGTCGGCCACCAACGCCGACCACTCCGCCACGCTCAACGGCGGGCCACCCGGGGCGAGCCCGGCCCCGATCGCCGGGGCGACGTACTTGCGGACCGTCTTGGGATCCACCCCCAACGACGAGCACACCTCACCGATCCGACGGCCCCCATACCAATGCACCAACAACTCCACTACGTCAGTCACCTTGATCGCTCTCCTTGCCACACGTTCCTCCTCGTCGATCGACGAGGAG
>PNAT01000194.1 GCA_003169675.1 Acidimicrobiaceae bacterium | reverse complement strand
ACCAACCAGTACCCGCCCCCGTCGCGAGTCACAGCCATCCCGACGATGGGCTTGTTGAGCGGTATGGCGCCGGCCGAGCCAAAGAAGTTGGCGTCGCCGTAGCTGAAGATGCCGCCGTCGGAGGCCACCAGCCAGTACCCGCCCCCGCCCGGCGTGGCCGCCATGCCGACGATGGGCTTGTTGAGCGGAATGGCGCCGCCCGAGCCGTGAAAGGCGGCGTCGCCGAAGCTGAANNCGAAGCTGAAGATGCCGCCGTCCTCGGCGGCGATCCAGTAGCCGCCACTCCCAGGCGGGAAGGCCATGCCCACCGCTGGTTTGTTGATTCCTCCTGAACCCGAGGACACCCCACCAAAGTTCACCGATGAAACATAGAGGTCCCGGGTCCCTCCACATGCATAGCTGGTGCACCCGGCCGTCCAGGCCGCGAAATCGAGCCAGTACTGGCCCCCCTCGTCCTGGAACCACGATCCCCCTCCCGTACCGGCGACGTTGCCGTACGACGACACGATGGGGTTGGGGTCGTTCTGCGTGCAGGGCCCGAGCGGCGATGAGCAGACGGCGTAGCCCTGCGAGTAATTCGACGAGGTGTAGATGCCCGCCGCGAAAAGGAGGTACAACGAACCGTTGTACGGCAGGATCGAGGGGTCCTCCACCGTGGTCTCCCACGGGTGGGCCACCGTGTCGTTGAAGAAGATCTGGGTCGGGCTGGATCCTGACAGAAACGTGGTCGCGTTGGCCGGATCGAGCTCCTCGGCCATGATGCGGGCCGGCGCCGACGATCCCCCGTCATTGTTTTTCCAGACCAGCCAGGGGCTGCCGGTGGCCGGATCGATGTAGGGAGCGGGATCGATGTCGCCCAGGCCGTTCTGGCACAGGAGCGGTCCCCCGCTGTCGGTGAAGGCGGCGTTCGTCGACGATATGCTCGGCGCCGTCGCCACGGCCAGGCAGTCGTAGCCAGTGTCGCTGGCGTGCCCGGCCTGGGCTGCGTCGTAGAACATGATCCAGTGGTTGTTGTAGAAGAAGACCCCCGGGGATGTCTGCGTGTTGGTCTCCTCCCACGAAGGCAGGTTGGGCAACGCGGTCGAGCCGTAGGGATGGCCGGTGTAGCTGCCCCAACCCGAGGTGGGCGTGCCCGAGGTGTCGACCAGGACCTGGATGTGGTTGCCCAGCGGCGTGCCGGTAGAGAAGGCGTAGTACGTCCCGGCCGACTCAATGATGTTGGGATCCCCGGCATCACCGCCGAACGCTGGCGAACTCGGCAGGGACAGTGTGAAGACCGGAGCGGCGTGCGACTGCAGGGCCGCGTGGCTGGCGGTGGCGGTGGACGTCCCGGCCGTGAGCAGGACCAGGCTCAGCGTCCCGGCCATGGCCAGTCCGAGCCGAAGGCCCCGTCGCGCACCTTGGTGTCTCAGCCGAGCCCCTTCACAATGGCCACCATCTTCTCACCACATTCGGTCGGATTCTGGGCCACGGCCACCCCCGCAGCATTGAGTGCGTCCATCTTCGCCTGTGCCGTGCCCTGGGAGCCCGAGATAATGGCCCCGGCGTGCCCCATCTTGCGCCCCGGGGGAGCGGTCACCCCGGCCACGTAGGCGGCCACGGGCTTGGACATGGAGGTGGCGATGAACTCGGCCGCCCGCTCCTCCTCGGAGCCGCCGATCTCACCGATCATCATGACGGCCTTGGTCTCGGGGTCGGCCTCGAAGGCGGCCAGGCAGTCGATGAAGTTGGTGCCCGGGACAGGGTCACCCCCGATGCCGACACAAGTGGTCTGCCCTATGCCCTGCTGGGAGAGCTCGTGCAGGGCCTGGTAGGTCAGGGTGCCCGACCGGCTGACGATGCCCACCGGTCCACCGGCCAGGGCGATGTCGCCCGAGGTGATGCCGATGTTGCACTTGCCGGGCGAGATGATGCCCGGGCAGTTGGGCCCCAGCAGCCGGGTGCCGGGGAACTCCTGCACCAACCGGTTGTAGGCCAGCGCCTCGTCCTGGGCCGGGATGCCCTCGGTGATGCAGACGATCAAGGCGATACCGGCCTCGGCCGCCTCAATGATGGCGTCGGCCGCGCCGCGCGGCGGCACGGAGATGAAGGACGCCGTAGCGCCCGTCTCCTTCACCGCTTCGGCCACCGAGGCGTACACCGCGATGCCCTCGATCGTCTCGCCCCCGCGCTTGGGGTTGGTCCCCCCCACCACTTTGGTGCCGTAGGCCTTGTTGCGCAGGCCGTGGAACAGGCCCTGGCTGGTCGGGCTGATGCCCTGAATGACCACCTTGGTGGTCTCGTCGACGAAGATGCTCACGTGGTGTCCTCTGTTTCCTTCTGTCCCTAGGCCTGGGCCAGGGCGACGGCGTGGCGGGCAGCGTCCAGCATGGTGGGCTCGGCGATCAACCGGTCGGAGAGGTGATCGGCCAGCAGGGCTCGGCCCTCGGTGGCGTTGGTGCCGTCCAGGCGCATCACCACCGGCGAGCGCAGCTTGACCCGGCTGATGGCCTCGATGATCCCATTGGCCACCTCGTCCACCCGGGTGATGCCGCCGAAAATGTTGACCAGAATGGAGCGGACGGCCGGGTCGGCGTTGATCACCTCGAGCGCGGCGGCCATCACATCGGCGTTGGCCCCACCTCCGATATCGAGGAAGTTGGCGGCCTCGCCTCCGGCCTGGGTCACCACGTCCAACGTGCTCATGGCCAGACCGGCACCGTTGGCGATGATACCCACCGTCCCGGAAAGACCGATGTAGTTGAGCCCCTTCTCCTTGGCCATCTTCTCGCGCGGGTCGACATCGGAGTCGTCGGCGAACTCCTCCCACTCGGGGTGGCGGTAGGAGGCGTTCTCGTCCAGGGTGACCTTGGCGTCGAGCGCGTGCACCTTGCCCGCCGGGGTGAGGATGAGCGGGTTGATCTCGGCCAGGTCGCAGTCACCTTCGACGTAGCAGTGGTAGAGCCGCACCAGCAGCGTGGCCGCCTGCTCGCGGGCTTCGGGGTCGAGTTCAGCCCGGTCCACCCATGCTCGGGCCGCCTCCTCGGTTAGCCCGACGATGGGGTCGATCTGCAGCATGGCGATGGCGTCGGGGTTGGTGACGGCGACCTCTTCGATCTCGACTCCGCCCTCGGCCGAGAGCATGCCGAGATGCACCTTGCTGGGCCGGTCCAGGGTGAAGCTGGCGTAGTACTCCTTGGTGATGTCCGAGGCGTGCTCCACCCAGAGGCGCTTGACCACGTGCCCCTTGATGTCGAGGCCGAGGATGTTCCCGGCGTGCAGTCGCACCTCGTCGGCGTCGGCGGCCAACTTCACACCGCCCGCCTTGCCGCGGCCGCCCACCTTGACCTGGGCCTTGACCACCACGGGGTAGCCGGCGGCATCCGCCTGGCTCACCGCTTCGTCCACCGTGTCGGCCACCCCTCCCGGGGAGATGGGTATGCCGAACCGGGCGAAGTACTGCTTGCCCTGGTACTCGTAGAGATCCACTGCGGTGTCTTCTCCTTGTTGTCGTTGCTCGGGGTGTCGTGCTCGGGTGGTGGGATGTCGCGGCGGGACGGTGCGGCCTCAGGCGTTGAGCGCCTCTTCACGCTCGTCCAGGGCCTGGCCCAGCCAGCTGCCGATGGAGTCGAGCGGAGCGCCCGGGGTGAAGACCGCGGCCACCCCCTGCTCCTTCAGGACGGGGACGTCGGCTTCAGGGATGATGCCTCCCACCACGACCAGGACGTCGGAGCGGCCCTCGTCGGCCAGGAGCTTGACGACACGGGGCACCAGGGTCAGGTGGGCCCCCGAGAGCAGGGAGAGCCCAACGGCATCGGCGTCCTCCTGCACCACGGCCTGGACCACCTGCTCGGGGGTCTGGTGCAGCCCGGTGTAGACCACTTCGAAGCCGCTGTCGCGCAGGGCCCGGGCGATCACCTTTGCCCCCCGATCGTGGCCGTCGAGCCCCGGCTTGGCGACGATCACCCTGTAGGGACGCTTCATGAAGCCTCCATGCTACGGACGCCCTGGGTAGGGCGCCAGACGGAGCCCCGCCCTCCCGGTGTGACGCTCAGGTGGGCCGGAACGTCCGGTGATCGGCGGCCACCCTCGCCACGTCCTGGGCCGCCACCCCGGCCTCCTCGGCCCAGTCCGGCCAGCGGTCCACCGCGGCCAGGACCTGGCCCAGGATCCGGGCCGGGGCAGGCACGACGAAGCGGTCGGCCAGCTCCAGAAGGTCGGACCGACCGATGCCCTCGAACTTGCCGTTCACCGACATCTGATGGCGCTGGATCCACTGGCCCTGCGGGTTGTAGGCGTGGATCACGTCGTAGGCGGGGGCCAACGCCCAGTGGCCACCTTCATCGCAGCAGAAGGAGAGGTTCTTCGTGTGGTCGTCGCGGTTCACCGCGGCCACGTTGAAGACCACCCGCCGGAAGGCCTGCTCGAGGGCGTCGGGGCCCAGGCCGAGCCGGTCGACCACCGCCAGGTACTGGGCGTAGCTGTGGGTGTCGGCCNNCGGTCGAAGCGCCGGGTCATGAAGTGGGCCCGGGCGTTCTCCAACTGGAGGCGGCATGGCTCCATGATGATGCCGGCCTCGCGGGCCATGAACGAGTACGCGTACTCAATGCGTCCGAACCCGCGGGGCGAGCCGAACCCTTCACCCTCCACCCCATCGAGCTTCAGGAGCCAGTGCTCGTAGCCTTCGTCGGCCTCGAGCTGGCCCGAGCGGATCTGACCGGTGGCCTGGTTGAAACACACCACCGCCTTGGCGCGTGCCCCGCCAGCCGAGGTGCCGACCTGGATCAGTTGGGTGAGCGCATCCTGGGCGGCGTCGTCTCCCGAAAATTCCCCTTTCACCGCCCGCCGGGCCGCCACGACCAGGTCGGCCAGCTGAATGGCTGTCGAGCGCTCGGCCTGCTCCCCCGCCGGCGGGTGGAACTCGAGGGCGCCCATGCCGCGGTCAGCCAGGTAGGCCAGCCGGTCCAGCGAGGTGATGGCATCGACCGGCACTCCCCCCTCGGCCAGCTTGGCCGTCACCAGTGCGTTGCCGAAGCGGTCGGGCAGCGAGTCCGCCACCACGGCCGGGAGGCGGGCGTAGGTGCGCTCGGCCAGGTCGGGAAAGACGAAGACCCCCGATCGTGCCGGCATGCGCAGGGGGGCCAGCTCAACGCCCCGCGCCAGCCACGGGGTGTCGTACTCGAAGGCGAAGAAGCCGCTGGAGGGGTCCCGGGCCACGGCACCCACGGTCGAACCCCAGGCCTGCACCTCAATGAGATCGACCTGGCGGTACGCCACTAGGCCCTTGGGTGCCGGACCCGTCGCCCCGAGGGTGCCCGGTCGTGTTGGCGTTGGCGCTGGCGCAGCAGGTCCATGGGGCTGACCGCCGGCTCGGCCGGTGGCGCCAGGGCGGCCAGCCAGTCCTCACACCCGAGGGCTCGGACCACTCTGACCAGTGAGGTCAGGTTGGCGCCGGCTCCCGACTCCAGGTGCTTGAGTGCGCTCAGAGCGACACCGGCCCGACGGGCCAATTCCTCCTGGGTCAGCCGGGCATCGAATCGGCGCCGGCGCAGAGCGGTGCCCAGTTCCCGGAGCCAATCATCAGTGGTCAGTCGCTGCTGGCTAGATGTATCCACAGCTATTACCTTTGATATCTCGTTTTACAGCTGTAATTCTATCTAAGTTGAATGTTTGGCGCAATACATGAACAGCAAATAGCTTCCTATAGAACTACCTACCGCAGTATTCATACCTAACAGATGCCAAGAGAACCGACCGTCTGACGTCAGTGGATGTCTTCAGAAGCTAAACGAGTTTGTTTAGTTTCTGCACACCAACTGCCAAGGTTCAGACCCTCAATGGCCCTTCAGGCACCAAGGCCCGGCGCAGCGGCGTGGCCGAGAGGAGCAGGTTCTTCTTGCCCACCGAGTCGAAGTCGACGGTGGCCTGGGCCCGGGGGCCCTCGCCCTTGGTATCGATGACGGTGCCGGGACCCCAGTGGTCGTGCACCACGGAGTCGCCGGCCACCAGGCCCAGATCCTCGGCCCCGCTGCTGGCCCGTGGCCCGGCCGGGCGGGGGGTGAGCGGGGCGCTGGCCAGGTAGCTCGAGCCCGGCCGGGGGTCGGTGGCAAGGTCACGGGCCTGCCGCGTGGTGACCAGCCCGACGTCCTTGATCAGGTCGGTGGGTATTTCAGAGAGGAAACGGCTGGGGATGTTGTGCTGCGTGCGGCCCCAAATGGTGCGCACCCAGGCGTGCGAAATGGCCAGGTGGCGCCGGGCCCGGGTGATGCCGACATAGAACAGCCGGCGCTCCTCCTCCAGCTCGAGCGGCTCGGCCAGGGAACGGAAGTGGGGGAAGATCCCATCCTCGAGCCCAACCACGAAGACGGCCGGGAACTCCAGCCCCTTGGCTGTGTGAAGTGTCATGAGGGAGACCGACGAGCCATCGCCATCCAACTCATCGGAGTTGGCCACCAGAGCCACTGTCTCCAGGAAGCCGATCACGTCGTCGAACTCTCCGGCCACGCTGCCCAGCTCGGCGATGTTCTCAATGCGGCCGTCCGCCTCGTGAGTGTGCTCGTCGACCAGCTCGGCCATGTAGCCGGAGCGGTCGGCCACCAGCTGGACGAAATCGGCCGGATTCACCGTGGCCACCAGTGGGCGCAGCTCGGCCAGGGTCTTGGACAGCATCTGCGCGCCCTTGAGCGCCTTGCCTGAGATCCCGGTCTCCTCGGCCCGGTCGATGGCCTCGCTGAAGGACACCCGGTTCACCTGGGCCCAGGCGGCCATGCGGGCCACCGAGGTGTCACCGATGCCCCGCTTGGGGACGTTGACGATGCGGCGGGCCGACACCTCGTCGTCGGGATTGGCCAGCACGCGCACGTAGGCCAACACGTCCTTCACCTCACGGCGGTCGTAGAATTTGGCCCCGCCAACCACCTTGTACGGGATGCCGGTGAAGATGAACGAGTCCTCCAGGGCCCGGCTCTGGGCATTGGTGCGGTAGAAGACGGCAACGTCACCCCAGCCCAGCGACTCGGCCGCCCGTTGGCGCAGGATCTCGCCCGAGACCCACGACGCTTCGTCCCGCTCGTCCTCCGCCCGGTAGCGCAGGACGGGGTCGCCCGCCTCTCCGACGGTGAAGAGCTCCTTGGCCGGGCGCCCCAGGTTGTTGGCGATGACGGCGTTGGCCGCGCTCAGGATGGTCTGGGTGGAGCGGAAGTTCTGCTCCAGCACAATGGTGGTGGCGGTGGGGAAGGCGCGCTCGAAGTCCAGGATGTTGCGGATGTCCGCGCCGCGCCACTTGTAGACGGATTGATCGGAGTCGCCCACCACGCAGACGTTGCCGTGGACCTGGCCCAAGAGCTGGATGATCTCGTTCTGGGCCCGGTTGGTGTCCTGGAACTCGTCGACCAGGATGTGGTTGAAGCGCTCCTGGTAGATCTGGCGCACGTCGTCGCAGGCCGCCAATAGGTTGGCCGTCACCATCAAGAGGTCGTCGAAGTCCAAGGCGTTGGCCGACACGAGACGCTGCTGGTACTGCACGTACACGTCGGCGATGCGGCGCCGGAACGGATCGGGCTCGTGGTGCGCCTGGTCACGGAATGTCTCGAAGTCGATCAGCTCGGCCTTGGCCTGGCTGATGACCGCCGCGGTGGCCCGCGGAGGAAGGCGCTTCGTGTCGAGCCCCAACTCGGCGGTGATCATCTCAATGAGGCGGCGCGAGTCGGTGTCGTCGTAGACCGTGAAGGACGAGCGGTAGCCCAACCGGTCAGCGTGGCCGCGCAAGATACGCAGGCAGGACGAATGGAAGGTGGAGACCCACATCTTCTCGGCCCGCGGACCGACCAGCTCGGCCACCCGCCGCCTCATCTCCTCGGCCGCCTTGTTGGTGAAGGTGATGGCCAGGATGCCCCAGGGCGGCACGTCTCCCGTGGCCAGCAGGTGCGCGATACGGCGCGTCAGGACCCGCGTCTTGCCCGATCCGGCGCCGGCCACCACGAGAAGGGGGCCGCCGCGGTGCTCCACCGCAGCACGCTGGGGCAGAGTGAGGTCGTCCAGCAGCGCGGCCGCGCTGGGGGTGTGACCATCATCGGTGACGAACAGCTGGGTGGGAACACCGCTCCCCGGCGTGGCGTTCACTCCCATTCAATGGTCCCGGGTGGTTTCGACGTCACGTCGAGGGCCACTCGGTTGACGCCTTCGACCTCGTTGATGATCCGCGAGGCGATGCGCTCCACCAGGTCGTAGGGCAGCCGGGCCCAGTCTGCGGTCATGGCGTCGTCACTGGTGACGGCCCGGATCACGATGGGATAGGCGTAGGTGCGGCCGTCTCCCATGACCCCCACTGTCTGCACGGCCGGCATGACGGCGAAGCTCTGCCACAGTTCCCGGTACAAGCCGGCGCGGCGGATCTCCTCGACCACCACGGCATCGGCATGGCGCAGGATCTCGGCCCGCTCTGGCGTGACCTCGCCGATGATGCGCACCCCGAGGCCCGGCCCGGGGAAGGGTTGGCGCCACACGATCTCATGGGGCAGTCCAAGCTCCTCGCCGACCGCCCGCACCTCGTCCTTGAAGAGGAGACGGAGCGGCTCGACCAGGTCGAAGGCCAGATCGTCCGGCAACCCACCCACGTTGTGGTGTGACTTGATATTGGCCGCCGTGGCACTGCCCGACTCGATCACGTCGGGGTACAAAGTGCCCTGCACCAGGAACGTGGGTCCCTCGTTGCCCTCGCCGGCCCCGAGGTCGCGCGCCACCTCTTCGAAGATGCGGATGAAGAGCTCGCCGATGATCTTGCGCTTGCGCTCCGGATCGGTCACCCCGGCCAGCGCGGCAAAGTAGCGGTCGGCCGCCTTGACGTGGATGAGATCGATCTTGAACTGGCGACGGAAGGCGTCTTCGACCTGGTCCGCCTCCCCCGAGCGCATGAGCCCGGTGTCGACGAAGACACAGGTCAGCTGTTCGCCGATGGCCTTGTGGACCAGGGCGGCCGCCACGGCGGAGTCGACACCACCGCTCAGCGCGCACAGGACCCGGGCCGTCCCCACCTGGGCCCGCACGGCGGCCACCTGCTGCTCAATGATGGAGACGTGGGTCCAGCCGGGGAGACACCCACAGGCATCCATGAGGAAGTGCTCGAACACCTCGTTGCCGCGCTGGGTGTGCACGACCTCGGGATGGAACTGCACCCCGAAGATGCGGCGTTCGGGATCGTGCAGGGCGGCCACCGGCGCACCGGGGCTCGTGGCCGTGGCCACGAATCCCGGCGGCGCCTCGGTGATGGCATCACCGTGACTCATCCAGACCTGGGCGGTGGCGGGCCAGTCGACGCACAGCGGCGAGGCGCCGGTCGTGGTCAGCTCGGTGCGGCCGTACTCGCCCTGCCCCGTGCGCGACACCGTGCCACCTAGTTGCAGGGCGATCAGCTGGGCGCCGTAACAGAGCCCGAGGATCGGGATGCCTAGGTCGTAGATGGCCGGGTCGACGCTCGGTGCCGGCGTCTCGTACACGGATTTCGGCCCGCCGGAGAGGACGATGCCCTTGGGAGCACGGGCCTTGATCTCCTCGACGGTGATGGAAGGGGAGACGATCTCCGAGTAGACGTGCGCCTCGCGTATGCGGCGGGCGATCAGGCGGGCGTACTGGGCTCCGAAGTCAACGACGAGGACGGTGTCAGTCACCGAGTCCGACTCAATGGCCCATGCCCACACCCTGCGACCGCTGGAAGAATTTCCCTTCGGTCTGCAGCGAGGGGGCGACCATGACCTCTGCCTTCTGGAATTCCTTGACCGTCTCGTACCCGCAGGTGGCCATGGCGGTGCGCAGGGCGCCGAAGAGGTTCATCCGGCCGTCGTTCTCGTGGGCCGGGCCGAGCAGGATCTCGCGCAGGCTGCCCCGCACCGAGGTGCGCACCCGGGCCCCGCGGGGCAACGTGGGGTGGAAGGTGGCCATGCCCCAGTGGAATCCCCGGGCCGGTGCCTCGAAGGCGGACGACAGGGGCGAGCCCAGCATCACGGCGTCGGCGCCGCAGGCGATGGCCTTGGCGATGTCGCCGCCCTTGGACATCCCGCCGTCGGCGATCACGTGGACATAGACGCCGGTCTCGTCCAGGTGGCGCATGCGGGCCCCGGCTACGTCGGCGATGGCGGTGGCCTGGGGGACGCCCAATCCGAGGACGCCCCGGGTGGTGCAGGCATTGCCCGGGCCGACGCCGACCAGCACGCCGACGGCGCCGGTGCGCATCAGGTGCAGGCCGGCTTGATACGACGCGCACCCTCCCACGATGACCGGGATCTCGAACTCACGGATGAACCTCTTCAGGTTGAGCGGCTCCGAGGTCTTCGAGACATGCTCGGCCGAGACGACGGTGCCCTGGACGACCAGGATGTCAAGCTCGGCGGCCAGGCAGGCCGGGGCCAGGGACACCGTGCGCTGCGGGGTGAGGGCCCCGGCGGTGGTGATACCGGCCTCTTTCATCTGGCGGATGCGCTCGGTCACCAGCTCGGGGATGATCGGCTCGCTGTACATCTGCTGCATGCGAGACGTGGCCTTCTCGTCGTCCAGCTCGCGGATCTCGTCAAAGAGGTGGGTGGGGTCCTCGTAGCGGGTCCACAGGCCTTCCAGGTTGAGCACGCCGAGACCGCCGAGCTTGCCCAATTCAATGGCGGTCGACGGGCTCATGACGCCATCCATGGCCGAACCCAGCACGGGGAGGTCGAAGCGGTAGGCGTCGATCTCCCAGGCGATGTCGACATCTTCGGGGTCCCGGGTGCGCCGACTGGGCACGATGGCGATGTCGTCAAACCCGTAGGCCTGTCGTCCGGACTTGAAAATACCGATCTCGATCTCAGCCACTTGTTCGCCCTCCGGCATTCGTGGGGCCGGTACGGCTCACGAACCACACCGGCATGTCAAAAGCGAACGCCGGGCCGACACCCCGACGATCCTCCACTTTACTCGCTGCACCCGATGCCTCCGGCGACCATTCCCATTGGCACGCCGCACCCCAAAACACCGCAGCCCACGGAGGCCGCGCCGGTGCGCGAGACTCCGCCGATGCAGGCAGACGGGCCACCTCGCGGCGTGGCGGCCAGCGCGGCGGCCAGCGTCGCGGCAGCCATGAGGTCGCTCCTGGCCCGCCGGCGGGACGAACTCAACGGCGGCGCCCGCGCCGTCGGGTGGAAGGTCGGGGTCAACGTCGCCGCCCTGCAGGAGCACTTCGGATTGGATGGCCCGGTGGTCGGTTACCTGACCGACGCCACCGTCATGGAGCCTGGCCAGCCGATCCCCCTCCGGGGTTGGGACCGCCCGGCGCTCGAGGTCGAGGTGGCCGTCACCATTGGAGCGGACGGCGGCGTCTCCTCCCTTGCACCGGCCATCGAATTGGTGGATCTCGACCTCGGCTTCGACGACATCGGCCACATCCTGGAGGGGAACATCTTCCACCGGGGCGTGATCTTCGGGGCCGAGACGACCGGTCTCGATGTCCGAGGTCTGGCGGTGAGCGTCAAGCGGGGTGGCGAGAGGGTGGCCGAGGGCACCCTGACCGAGCTCCCCGAGGTGACGGTGGAGGTGGTGCGGGAAATTCTGGGGGCGCACGGGGCCGAGCTGATGCCCGGGGACCGGATCATCGCCGGGTCGCTCATCGCGCCATTGGCCATCGGGGCGGGTGACGACCTGGTGGTGTCTTACGGGCCGCTGGGCGTGGTCGCCGTTCGCTTCATCTGAGGGTCGTGAGCACGACCGTGGTGTCGGGTGGGCGTTGTGAGGACACCCCGCGGTCCGAGGCACGGTAGGGAGCCCGGGGCCTTTCCCTGAGGCAATGCTCCATCCTCCCCTGGGGTGGATGGAGCATTGCCAAGGAAAACTCTGTACGTTCGGGAGCGGCACGTGCTCGCCGACGCCGTCGGCGCGCCGTCAACGATGGCCCCCGTGGCCTGGCAAGAGAGGACTCAGCTGTGAAGAGACTTTCAGGAACCGACGCGTTGTTCCTTTCGACCGAGACGCCGGCGTGGCACCAGCACGTCGGTGGGCTCACCGTTCTCGACCCGTCTGAGTCGGACCGCTTCAGCTTCGACGAAGTGAAGCGGACGACGCTCGAGCGGTTGACCTACGTGCCCAAGTTCCGGTGGAAGCTGAAGGAAGTGCCGCTGCACCTTGACCGTGCCGTGTGGGTCCAAGACAAGGCCTTCGACATCGACCGCCACGTCCGCCGCATCGCGGTGCCGCCACCCGGCGGCCGCCGCGAGCTCGGCCAGCTCGTAGGGATGTTGATGAGCGACCAACTCGACCGGCGCCGGCCTCTGTGGGAGATGTGGTATGTCGACGGCGTCGTCGGCGGCCAGGTGGCGGTGATCTTGAAGTACCACCACTGCCTCATGGACGGCATATCGGGCGCCGGGCTGGCCGAACTGCTGGTCGACCTCGAGCCCAACGCGACCGGTCCCGCGCTTGCGCCATCGGAAGTGGAAGATGCCGCACCGTACGAACCCTCCGATCTCGAGCTGGTGGCTCGCGCGTTGATCCCGACGCTGCAGACGCCGCGCAAGCTGGCGCAGTATGCATGGCGTACCGCGCAGCGGGGTGTGACGATCCTGCAGCAACGCAACCAGAATCCGATGACACTCGGTGTCGCAGGTCCCTGCTTCAACCAAGGGTCGGTCGGTCCGCATCGGCACAGCTCGTTCAGCTCGGTGGCACTGGCTGATGTGCGGACGTTGAAGGACGCGCTGGATGTGAAGGTGAACGACATCGTCCTCGGACTCGTGTCGGGTGCTCTCCGCCAGCACATGTTGCGCCACGGCGAGATGCCCGAGGGTTCCCTCGCCGCCCAGATACCGGTGTCGACGCGAGTGGCGGACGAAACCGACCAGACCAATCAAATAGCCACGATGTCGGCCACGCTGGCTACCAACGTCGACGACCCGCTCGAGAGGGTGCGAATGATCCACCAGAGCACCCAGTCGGCCAAGATACTGACCGAGGCCGTCCGCGCCCGCAAGATTCAGTCGATCGGCGAGGTCGCTCCGCCCCTGTTGATCGGGCTGGCCTCGAGGGCACTGTGGGCGTCGAACATCACCGAACGGTTTCCGGTCGTCGCCAACGTGGTGGTGTCGAACGTCCCCGGTCCGCCGTTTCCCATCTACATGTGCGGCGCGAAGGTGTCGGGCATTTACGCGTCGAGCGTGCTGCTGGCCTTCGCCGGCCTCAACGTCACGCTGATGAGCTACATCGACCGTGTCGACTTCGGTTTCACCAGCGATCCCGACATGGTCGAGGATCCGTGGGATATCGCAGACGGGATCCCGGAGGCACTCGTCGAGCTCATGGAGGCCGCGGGCCTCGGCAAGCCCACACCGGTCCATGACCCGTTCGACGCGGCCGACGTGACCGACGCGGCCGACGCGGCCGACGCGGCCGACGCCCAGGATCACTGACGCGTAGGACGCGCCTACCCGGAGCGATCACGGCGCTGTCGCGAACGCACCGGGTTCCGTGGAGGCTCTGATGGTTGAGCACTCGGAGCAGGGCGCCGGAGCCCGGTCCGGTGCACCCTCAGTTCGGCGCCGGCACCAGCACCATGCTGAGCAGCTCGTGGACCATGCGAGCCGTGGCCCCCCAGATGATCTCACCCTCCACTTCGAAGAACCACACGGCGAACGAGTTGTCCTCGCTGCTGACGATCTCCCGGTCCGGGAAGCTCCAGCGCTCCTCGTGGAAGACCGCCGGATCGGCCAGTTCACGCAGCGAGACATCGAAGATCCGCTCCACCTCGTCCGGACTGGCCACCAGCTGAGGCCGGGACGGCACCGTGGCCAGCACCGGCAGGATGAGCGAGCCCGACACCATGGTGACCACCGGAGGGATCCACCCGACGACGGTGACGTGGCCAAGGTCCAGGGCCACCTCTTCGTAGGCCTCGCGCAGGGCGGCCGCCGAGGCGTCCTCACCCGGGTCCAACCTCCCGCCCGGGAAGCTGACCTCGCCCCGGTGCGACCGCAGCGACGAGGAGCGCCGGGTGAAGATGAGGCGTGCTTCCCCGTCCTCCTCGAAGAGGACGGCCAGCACCCCGGCGTTGACGAAGCGCGCCGCCGGCGCGTCGGTGGCAATGACCAGCATCAACGGTCCGAGCACCCGGTCCGAGCCGATGCTGGCGGGCACCGGGCCGGCGTGGCCCCGGGCCGCCAGCGCGTCCAACACCCTGCCCAGTCCGATCCCCTGACGATCGGCTTCGGACAACACGGCCCACGGCGCCGGTTCCCCCGGGCGCCACGACGACGGGCGGGGGATCACCTGCGGGGGGACCGGACGGGGCACGTGATCACGATAGGGCCACCGTCTCCTGACCTTGCTCTCAAATGCACCGTGGCCGGGTCCGAAGACCCGGCCACAGCAACAACCAGTCGCCTGAGCGATCGGGCGGAGTTACATCATCCCGCCCATGCCACCCATGCCACCCATGCCACCCATGGCCGCGGCCGCCGCCGCGGCGTCGCCGGCCTTTTCGGGCTTGTCGGCCACGAGGGCCTCGGTGGTGAGCAGCAGCGCCGCGATGGAGGCTGCGTTCTGCAGGGCCGAGCGCGTCACCTTGGCGGGGTCGATGATCCCGGCCTTGACCAGGTCCTCCAACTCGCCGGTGGCGGCGTTGAGGCCGACGTTGCCCTTGGCTGCCTCAACCTGGCTGACCAGCACTGCACCCTCGAGGCCGGCGTTGAAGGCGATCCAACGCAGGGGCTCCTCGAGTGAACGGGCCACGATGCGGGCGCCGGTGGCCTCGTCGCCTTCCAGTGTCTCGGCCAGTGCATTGACGTCCTTGCGGGCACGCAGCAGTGCGGTCCCGCCGCCGGCCACAATGCCCTCCTCCACCGCAGCCCGGGTGGCGGACAGTGCATCCTCAATGCGGTGCTTCTTCTCCTTGAGCTCCACTTCGGTGGCGGCCCCGACCTTGACCACGGCCACCCCGCCGGCCAGCTTGGCCAGGCGCTCCTGCAGCTTCTCGCGGTCCCAGTCCGAGTCGGTGTCGTCAATGGCGCGCTTGATCTGTGCCACGCGGCCCTTGACGTCCTCGTGCGATCCGCCACCTTCGACGATGGTGGTGTCGTCCTTGGTCACGATCACCCGGCGGGCGGTGCCCAAGAGGTCGATCGTGGCGCTCTCGAGCTTGAGCCCGATCTCCTCGCTGATGACCTGGGCGCCGGTGAGGACGGCCATGTCCTGGAGCATCTCCTTGCGGCGCTCACCGAAGCCGGGTGCCTTGACGGCCACCGAGGTGAAGGTCCCACGGATCTTGTTGACCACCAG
>PNAT01000020.1 GCA_003169675.1 Acidimicrobiaceae bacterium | reverse complement strand
TGATGCCGCTCACCGAAATCCGCCAGAGTCGCTCACTGAAATCCGCCAGTTGAGCCCTCGGCATTTTGGTCGTCTGATGTCACGCTACGTGGCGGCACCTCCTTTTGTCACGTGGAGTTCTGAGTCCCTGTTTTCCCTCGTCAGCTTCCCGGTGTCTGGTGCCGCTTGACTCCGTTGCGGGGCTCTGGGGCGATCTGAGCGGGTGTGTTCTGGAGCGGTCGCCGTCATTTGTCGCCGTCGGGCTTTCCTCGGGGCCGTAGGCGCTCGGAACGGGCCCGATGGGTCCGCATGCGATACGAATCGCCGTCGATGTTGAACACCACGCTTTTGTGCAAGAGGCGGTCCAACATGGCGGCCGCCACCATGGGGTCGTCGAAGATCTTCCCCCAGGATCCCACCCCCAAATTGGTGGTCAGAGCGATGGAGCCCTTCAGGTATCTCTGGGTGATGACCTGGAACAACGCGGCGGCTGCTTCCGAGGCCAGCGGGAGGTAACCCACTTCATCGATGATCAACAGGCGCGGTCCGGCGAAGAAGCGCATCGTGGTGGCCCACCGTCCCTCGAGCGCGGCCCGGTGACAACGGGCCACCAGATCGGCGGCCGTCGTGTAGTAGGTGCGATACCCGGCATCGATAGATGCCCGGCCGAGGGCGACGGCCAGCATCGTCTTTCCCACACCGGGTGGCCCGATGAAGAGCACATTGGTGGCATCTTCGAGGAACCGCAAGGTGGCCAGCTCGTTGATCATGGCCCGATCCACCGAGGGCTGGGCGTCGAAGTCAAAGTCCTCGACCCGCCATGGTGCGGGCAGACGACCGAAGCGCTCCAGACCGGCCCGTCGTCGTTCCTCGGTCGCCGCCACTTCGACCTCGAGCAGGCGTCCCAAGAAGGCCGAATGCCCAAGCTTCATCTTCTGGGCGTAGTCGAGTTCGGCGGGCAGGGCCTCAGCCGCGGCGGCCAGACGCAGGTAGCCGAGCGAACCGCGGAGTGATTGGTAGATCGAGTCCTCGCTCATGCCTGCACCTCCCGATCGCGTGTGGCCATGTCATCGACGATGCTCTGATAGGCGGCCAGGGAGACGACGACCTCGTCGTCCTCGAAACCAGCCAGGAGCTTGGCCGCTTCAGCGCGGGCGCCGTCTCCGGGCGGCCGGTTGGCCTTGCGCTTGCAGGGCGCATCAGTGGTGAAGGCGGCCAGCACCACGTGCTCGAGAGCGGCCATGTGGGCCGGGTCGCGCACCACGTAGCCGCCGCCGGGAGTTTCCCTGTAGTGGCTGGCCAGGAGGATTCCAGCGGCCGAGATGATCTCGATGCCGGCGGTGCCGAGCCGATGGCGCACCGTCACCTCGACCCCGATCAGACCCGGTGGGACCGAGTACGCGTTGCCCTCGAATGGGACGAGGGCGCTGGGACCGACGGTGTTGTGGTCCTCGACCGTCGCCGGGTAGCAGGCCGCTGGCAGGGGCCGGAGCCGTTCGAGCTCGGAGAGGTCCCCCACGCTCGGACGCCTGCGTCCTCGTGCAGCGAGGAACGTGACGGCGGCCTCCTTGCCGACGAGCTCCTCGAGCTTGGCGATGGATCTGGGTCGGCGATCGGCGATCCGTTCGCAGAAGCGGTCGAGCTGGCGCTGGGCGTCTTCCATGGTCGTCGCCGTCATGGTGCGCCAGAAGCGCTGGGTGGCGAAGTGGATGGACTTCTCCACGCTGCCCTTGCGGTTGCCCCGCCGTGGGGGGCAGGCGACCACATTGGCGCTGTAGTGCTTGGCCACCGGGACGAAACTCGGCTGCACGACGCCGGTCTTCGGATCGACGACGGTCGCCATGCGGTCGAAACGCCAGCGCCGAGCATTGCCCCCGAGCCGGCGCAGCACACCGTCGATGGCCTCGATCAAGTGGGCCTGGTCTTCTGACTCGGCGAAGCAGCCCCGGAACTTGCCCGAGCACGGAAGCGAGCCCAAGAACAGATGCCCGTCACCGCCCCACGGGGCCTCTGGCAGCTCGTCCCAGTCCCATTGGATCTCTTCACCCGGAGGGTGTTCGATCTCGATGGTGGCCCGGCCCTTGACGCCGGCGCACGCCTCACAGTGCGGGCGCAGCGCATGGAGGCGCAATCCCCGAGTGAAGCTCTGGTAGCTGAGGGTGAACCCGAGTGCGGCCACCTCGTCAAAAAGGGCGGTGGCCCAGACGTGGGGGTCCTCTCGGAGGCGCTCGCGCAAATACGGCACGAACGGACAGAAGGGGTCGGGTTCTGATCTCCGGCGTTCACCGGCTGTGCGTGTCCCATTCAGGTGGTTGCGGATCGTTTCCCGATTGCGGCCCAGATGGCGGGCGATGGCCGAGATCGACCAGCCCTGTTCGCGTAGTGCAGTTGCTTCCATGTCGTCATTCCCTGTGAACATGAGTGAGGTCCCCTTTCCGAGGCTTTGGCTTTGACACCAAAAGCTTCGGAAGGGGGCCACCCTCGATGGTGGATGATCAGTTCACCGAGGACTCAGGGGTGGCGGATTTCAATGAGCAGGTCTGGCGGGTTCTACGTGAGCGTGGTCA
>PNAT01000187.1:212-15006 GCA_003169675.1 Acidimicrobiaceae bacterium | reverse complement strand
GGCCACTACGAGCGCTTCATCGACGAGAATCTCAACAAGCGCTCCAACACCACCACCGGTTGGATCTACCGTTCCGTCATCGAGAAGGAACGCCGGGGCGATTTCCTCGGCCGCACGGTCCAGGTCATCCCTCACGTGACGGACGAAATCAAGGACCGCGTCAAGCGACTGGCCGACGAAGACGTGGACATCGTCATCGTGGAGATCGGCGGCACCGTCGGCGACATCGAGATCGTCCCTTTCGTCGAGGCCATCCGCCAATTCCGCCGTGATATCGGCCGGGACAATGTCTGTTACGTGCACCTCACCCTGGTGCCCTTCCTGGTTTCGGGCGAGCAGAAGACGAAGCCCACCCAGCACTCGGTGACGGAGTTACGCAGCCGGGGGATCCAACCAGACGTCATCGTCTGCCGCAGCGACAAACCGATCTCCGAGAGCTTGAAACGGAAGATCTCCTTGCAGTGTGACGTGCCGATGGACGCCGTTGTTTCCGCGGTAGACGCCTCCAGCATCTATGAGATCCCGCTGGCATTGCACGAGCAGGGCCTCGATGCCTACGTGTGCAGCACCTTGGGAATCGACGAGGCGCAGTACCCGATCGACCTGACCGACTGGGAGACGCTGGTCCGCCAGGTCGAGTCACTTTCGCGCCGGGTCAAGATCGGGATCGTCGGCAAGTACGTCAACATGCCCGATGCCTACATGTCAGTGGTGGAGGCGCTGCGCCACGCCGGCTTCCACCACTCGGCGCAGGTGGAATTGGATTGGATAGACGCCGAACTAGTGCCCGGTCTGCTGGGCACCGATCGGCTCCGGGGGCTCGATGCCATCGTCATCCCGGGTGGATTCGGCGAGCGAGGCATCGAAGGAATGGTTGCCGCCGCCGGCTACTCCCGCGACAACGGGATCCCTTGCCTCGGCCTCTGCCTCGGGCTGCATGTCATGGTGATCTCCATCGCCCGCGATTGGGCCAAGCTCGACCGGGCCAACTCCCGGGAGTTCGACAGCCTGTCGCCCCACATGGTCATCGATCTGATGCCGGACCAAGCCGAGGTGACGGAAAAGGGCGGCACCATGAGGCTCGGGTCGTACCAGGCCACCCTGGTGCCCGAATCCACCGTGGCCAAGGCCTACGGAACCCTTGGAGTGACCGAACGCCACCGTCACCGCTTCGAATTCAACAACCGGTACAAATCCAAGCTTGAGGCGGTCGGCCTGGTGTGTTCTGGGAGCTCTCCGGATGGGCGACTGGTCGAGTTCGTCGAATTGACCGAGCACCCGTTCTGGGTGGCCACCCAGGCCCATCCTGAGTTCAAGAGCAGGCCGGACCGGGCCCATCCGCTCTTCCGCGCTCTGGTGGCCGCCGCGCTGGACCGGGCCGAGGGACGTGAGCCCCATCTGCTCGACCTCGACACCGTTCCCTGAGGGACGATGCCGCCCTTTCGGCGCGTCTCGGAAGAGGAAGTCTTCCGGGCTTGGCTCTTCACGGTGGACCGGTTCCATCTGGTGGACCCCAACGACGAGCCGTTCGAACGCTTTGTCGTCCGGCACCCTGGTGCGGTCACGGTGGTACCGCTGCACGACGACGGCCGGGTGAGCCTGGTACGCCAGTACCGGGCCGCGGTGGACGCCATGGTGCTCGAGATCCCGGCCGGCACCTGTGATGTCGTGGGGGAGTCGCTCGAAGCGGCGGCGCGCCGAGAGCTGGCGGAGGAGGCGGGACTGGAGGCGACGACCATGGAGGCCTTGATCGGCACCTGGAACACCCCCGGGATCAGCGATCAGCACACGACGATCTTCCTGGCCCGTGGCCTCACTCCCTGTCGGAGCGAACCGGTCGGGATTGAGGAACGATTCATGACCGTCGAGACCGTCCACCTCGACGACGTGGACACCCTGGTGGCCGATGGGACCTTGAAGGACGAGACCACAGTGCTCGGGCTCTACCTGGCCCGCGCCCACCTGGCCCGCGTGGACAGCCGCCATGATCAAGCCCCTGCCTCGTAGCGCCGAGGAATACCTGTCCTGGCTGGAGGTGGAGCGGGGACGTTCACCGCGCACCCTCTCGGCCTACCGGCGGGACCTGGTGGCCTATCAGGAGGCGGCAGTCCAGGTCTCCGGTGGCTCGGGTATTCCAATGGACAAGGCCACCCCGGGCGACATAGCGGCCTACGTGGCCGGTCTCCGTCGCACCCACAGCGCGGCGTCGGTGGCCCGGGCCCTGTCGAGCATCCGGGGCTTTCACCGCTTCCTGGTGGAAGAGTCCCTGCGGGACGACGATCCGACGGTCGACCTGCCCGGCATGTCCACCGCCGATTTGCTCCCCAAGGCACTGACCGAGGAGGAGGCGGAACTGCTGCTGGGCGCCGTGGTGGGCGCCGGCCCGGCCCACCTCCGTGACCGGGCCCTGCTTGAGGTGCTGTACGGAACCGGGGCCCGGGTGAGCGAAGTGGTCAGCCTGAACCTGGGGGACGTGGCCGAAGCCCTCGAGTCCAGCGACCTGGCGCTGATCCGGGTCCTGGGCAAGGGGAACAAAGAGCGAGTGGTCCCTCTGGGTCGGATGGCCCGGGATGCCCTGGCCCAATGGCTCTCCGGAGAGGGACGCCCGCTCCTGCAGCCGGCTCGTTGGAAGCGACGCAGTGATGCCGACGCCGTCTTTCTCAACACCCGGGGTGGACGCCTTTCCCGGGTTGGCGTCTTCGGGGTGGTCAAGAAGTACGCCACTCGGGTCGGTCTGGCCGATCGGGTCAGCCCTCACGTCCTGCGCCACTCCTGCGCCACCCACATGCTGGCCCGGGGTGCGGACATCCGGGTGGTCCAGGAATTGCTCGGGCACGCTTCCATAGCCACCACCCAGCGCTACACCAAGGTCTCGCCGGAGCACCTCAGGCGTGCGTACGAGGGAGCGCATCCCCGGGCGGGAACAAAGGGGGGAAGAGACCGCGTAACATGACCTCCATGCCGAACGAGGCCCCCACGGCGGAGACCGCCGACATCGACTACGCCGCCCTGCTCCGAACCGAGCAGGCCGGTCTCCAAGCTGAGCTGACCGAGATCGGATTTGCCGGTGACGGCAGCGGCCTCAATTACGACTCGAACTTCGCCGACTCCAGCCAGGTCACCGCCGAGCGGGGGGAGGCAGAGCGCCTGGCCCTCGAGTTGCGCGACTCGCTCGACGAGGTGGACGCTGCGCTCAGGCGCCTGGCGGACGGGACCTACGGCAACTGCGAAGTGTGCGGCAAGCCGATCGGGGCACCGCGCCTGGAGGCCATGCCCGCCGCTCGCCTCTGCATCATCGACGCCGCCAAGCAGTAAGTGGCGCCCACCGGCGGCCCCGCGAGGGGACGGCGCCCGATGGATCAGCGCACCAGGCGGACCTTGTGGGTGGTGGCCGGTGCCGTTGTGGTCGTGGCTCTCGTTGTCAACCACCACATCAAGGTGCAAGCGATCATCCTCTTCTGTGTCATCGTCCCCTCGATCATCTTGCACGAGGTCTCCCACGGATGGGTGGCCCGCCTATTCGGGGATGACACGGCGAAGCGAGCGGGACGGATCACGCTCAATCCCCTCAAGCATGTCGACCCTGTCGGGACGCTCATTGTCCCAGCGCTCCTCTCCCTCACCTCTCTGGGTGTCATCGGGTGGGCCAAACCGGTACCGGTGAACCCCAGTCGTCTCCGCAGTCCTCGGAACCAAGGCGTGCTGGTCTCGCTGGCCGGTCCGGCCACGAACGCCTTCCTGGCGGTCTTGTTCGCGATTATTTTCATCAAGGTCATTCGCCCAGGGATCCCCCCAGGTGGAACGAACTCCATAGTGGCCCAAGGAGTCTTCTATGCCAGCCTGGGCAACGTTGGCCTTTTTGCCTTCAACATGTTGCCCATCCCGCCGCTTGACGGCTCGGTCCTTTTTGAGCGCCTTTTGCCCGCCCGCTCTTGGCCGACCTATCTCCGGTATCGCCAATACACCATGCCCATCCTCATGGGACTGGTGTTCCTCAATTTTGTGTTGAATCCGGGACCCATCACGTGGGCATTCGAGCACTTGTACAACTGGTGGGCCGGAGTGCTCGGTCTGGCGGGTTAGTTCGGGTAGAACGCATCGATTCCACTCGTACCGATACGCCACCCATGGGACCGTTCTCACCGACGGCGGCGAACCGACAGAGGAGTACGATGACCCTTATGGACGAGGTCCAACGGAGGCGCTTCCTCGACACACTGCGCCAGGACGCGGAGTTCCGAGCCGAAGTACGGCGTGAGCTGCTCACTGAAGAACTCCTTGCCCTGCCTCAGAGCGTGGCGCTCCTGGTTGCGTCGATCAACGGATTGATCGACCACCAGGCCGAGATGCAACGCGAATTGGCCGCGATGCAACGCGAGTTGGCCGAGATGCGCGGCGACGTGGGAAGCCTCGTCGCCACCACCGGACAGCTGCTCAGGGTCACTCAGGACGGGTTCACCGAATTTCGCCAAGGGTTCGCGGCGGTCGACGCCAGATTCGAACGGATCGAGGGGGAGATCCGCGACATCAAGGACCGGTTGGCCTCCTAGGTTTCTTGCTCAGGGGGCGGGTGGCAGCAGCCCCACGGCGCCGGCCGCCCGGACGTAGGTGGCCGAGGCCACGGCATGGGCCCGAGCCGCACCTTCGGCCAGCACCTGGTCCACGTGGGATGGGTCCCCCTCGAGCTCAGCCCGCAGCTCACGGACGGGCCGCAGGAGCTCGCTGAGGGCCTCGGCCACGTCATTCTTGAGGTCACCGTAGCGTTCGTAGGCTCCGGCGACCTCCTGGGGTGTGCGGTCGGTGGCGGCGGCGAGGAGGTCGAGCAAGTTGGCCAATCCCGGCTTGGCGTCCTGGTCGTAGCGGACCTCGCCATCTGTGTCGGTGACCGCCTTGCGCACCTTCTTGGCGATGTCGTCGGGGGAATCGAGCAGGGAGATCGTGCCCAGAGGCGATTCTACGGATTTGGACATCTTGCGTTCGGGGTGCTGCAGGTCCATGACCCGAGCCGCTGCCGGCGGGATGATGGCCTCGGGCACGGTGAATGTCTCCCCGTAGCGGTGGTTGAAGCGGATGGCCAGCTCGCGAGCCAGCTCAATGTGCTGGCGCTGGTCGTCACCCACGGGCACCGCCGCCGCGTCGTAGAGGAGGATGTCGGCGGCCATAAGCACGGGATAGGTGAACAGGCCGGCTCGGACGGTCTCGTGCCGCTCCGCCTTCTCCTTGTACTGGGTCATCCGGCTGAGCTCGCCCATGGTGGCGGTGCACTCAAGGAGCCAGGCCAAGCGAGGATGCTCGGGAACATGGCTCTGCACGAAGATGGCGCTGCGGTGGGGATCAAGCCCGATGGCCAGCATATTGAGGGCCGCATCACAGGTATTTGCCTGCAACGCAGCGGGGTCGATGGAATCGGTCAGGGCGTGCAGGTCGACCACGCAGTAAAACGCTTCATTGTCGTCCTGGAGGGCCACCCAGTGGCGTAGGGCACCCAGATAGTTCCCCAGCGTGAAGTTGCCCGAGGGCGCGATGCCGGAGAGGACCCTGCTCATGGGCGCCATGGTAGGTGGGCTCCCTGGGGGTGCGCGGAACGGGTCGAAAGGTTCGGTATCGTCGAAGGGTGACCTACGCGGTCTCCACTCCTGTCTTCGAGGGTCCCATCGACCTCTTGCTGCACCTGGTGTCATCGCATGAAGTTGACGTGCTCGACATCCCGTTGCTGCCAGTCGTCGATGGCTTCGTGCGCGTCCTGACCGAGCAGCGACACCAGGTCGATTTCAACCAATTGTCAGAGTTCTTGCTGGTGGCGGCCATTCTGATTGAGATCAAGTCACAGAAGCTGCTGCCCGGCAGGGAGCAGTCGGAGGACGACGAGGAGGTCATCGGGTGGGAGGAACGGGACCTCCTCTTGGCCCGCCTGCTTGAGTGCCGGGCCTATGCCAGCGCGGCCGACGTCTTCGTGGCCCTGGCCGAGCAAGCCTCACGCTCCATCCCGCGAGAGGTCGGACTGGACGACAATTTCGTGGTCCACGCACCGGACCTCTTGGCCGGCGTCAGCCCGGAGGACCTGGCCCAGGCGTACCTACGGGGATCGGCCGAGCGGGTGGTGCCCCGAGTGGACCTCTCCCACGTGACCGTGGACACGGTGTCGGTCTCGGAGGCCGTGGCTGAGTTGATGGCGGTACCGAAGGGGAGTCGGGCCAACTCCTTTCGTATCCTGGTAGAGGGCTGTCGGACCCGGATCGAGGTCATCGTGCGCTTTCTGGCCCTCTTAGAGCTGTGCAAAATGGGCCGGGTCTCCCTGGGACAGGGTGGGAGATTCGGGGACCTACAGATCTCCTGGCTCGACGATGAGGAACGCTGGGCAGAATTCACGAGTGGACGCGGCCTTGGTGAAATGGCCGGCTACGAAGTCGACAGCTACGAGGGATGAGGGTGGTGGTCCGTGGAAGGTGAAGAGCTAGGCCGCACGATCGAGGCCGTCCTGCTGGTGGCCGTGGAGCCCCTGGCCCCCCAACTGCTGGCCGAATTGCTGGAGGAACCGGTCGAGCGGGTGGAGGAGGCACTGGTTGTCCTCGCCCAGGGCTACCAGGCGCAGCATCGCGGCATCGTGCTGGTCCGCGTGGCCGGTGGTGCCCGTTTGCAAACCCATCCAGACCTGGCACCCTATGTGGAGCGGTTCGCCAACCGCGAGGTCTCCCACCGGCTGTCCACCGCCGCACTGGAAACGCTGGCCATCGTGGCATACCGCCAGCCCGTATCCAGAGGACAGATCTCGTCGCTCCGGGGAGTCAATGTGGACGGCGTGACCCGCCTCCTTGAACAGAGGGGCTACATAGAAGTGGTAGGGCGGGCCGAAGGGCCGGGTCAGCCGGTGCTCTTCGGGACCACGGATCTCTTCTTGGAGCGTTTGGGGCTCAATTCGTTGAAACAGCTTCCGCCCGTCGAGGACTTCCTCCCGGGGCCCGAAGTGGCCGGCGCTTTCGAACTGGACCTGCAGGCTGCGTTGGGTCTGGGCGTTGAATTGGGGACCGACGACACCTGAGGTCGGCGCATTGGCGGACGGAGAACGCCTGCAGAAAGTGCTGGCTCGCGCCGGGCAAGGGTCGCGGCGGGTCTGCGAGAATCTGATCGCCTCCGGCCGCGTCACCGTCGACGGTGAGGTGGCCATCTTGGGGCGTCGGGTGGATGTGGCCACGGTGAGAGTGGAGGTCGATGGTGTCCTGCTGCCGGTGGCGCCCGATCTCGTCTACTACCTCTTGAACAAGCCCGCTGGAGTCATGACGACGGCCGATGATCCTCAAGGGCGTCCGACGGTCGTGGGGCTGGTTCCGGCCGAGCCCAGGGTCTTCCCGGTGGGGCGGCTTGATCTCGACACCGAGGGCCTCCTCATACTCACCAACGATGGCGCGCTGGCCCAACTGCTGTCCCATCCGTCCCACGGTGTCGTCAAGGAGTATGTAGCTGAGGTGGTGGGCGGTACCCCCGCCCGGGGCGCCCTTCGCACGTTGCGGCAGGGAATCGACCTCGATGATGGGCGCACTGCGCCGGCCGAGGTGGGTGTGCTGGCCCCCGGTGTGCTCCGCTTGGTCATCCACCAAGGCAAGAACCGTCAGGTCCGACGCATGTGCGATGCGATCGGGCATCCGGTTCGACGACTGGTGCGGACCCGGATCGGCCCCCTGCGCGACACGGATCTGGCGCCTGGGCGGTGGCGCCACTTGAACGGGGAGGAGGTGCGCTCCCTGGCCTCGGCGGCCACATCGGGCACGCGCAGAAGGGTCAATGGTTGGAGCAGCTAGGACGACCGATGCATCGATCCTTACGGTGTCCCGCCTTGCGAAGTCGTCACCTTGGCGCCCGGAGGCAGTTCGAACAGGGAGGCAGGAGGCGAGGTCGAGAATGACTTGATCTCAAAGGTCGTTGAGTCGGATGACACGTTCACATACCCGAGAATGCCCTGGGCTGTCGAGCAGATTCTGCTCGTCCCAGGCACTCCGGTGGCTACAAAATCGACGCAATTCAGGTTGAAGCCGTTCACCGTCTTGGTCGACGAGGTGACCTTGTCGCCGACCAGGCCAGCGGCCAGCGAGAAGTCACGCAGGAAGCCGATCCAGTGGGACGGGGTGTAGAAGTTGAAGATCTGGTTCTGGACGCTGGCGCTGGCCGTGCCCAACTTGTCACAGGTCCACTGGGTGCTTGACCCCGAGCCCGAAGAGGATGGTTGGGTGCAGGCGTACTCGCCGGACTGGTTCACCACCAGGTGTACGGGTGACGTGCTGCCGCTCCCACCCGTCGGAGTGTCGTCAAAGGCCACCCCCTTGGGGGGATGGACCGCATAGACGATCGTGGCGGGCGCGCTGCCGGTGGTGACGTAGGTCACTTCGAAGGTCGACACCGCATTGGCTTGCAGCTTGCTGTTGAAGGAATCGATGATTGCCTTGTTGCCCTTAATGTCGTGAACGGCGTTCTTCACCTTGTTGATGAGGGAGCAGGCATTGAAACCGAATGCGCCCACCATCAAGGTGATCGTGAAGACGCCGGTCCGACGGAGGTGGCTCAGGGTTGCGGGGGATCGGCTGGTGCGTATCATCATGTCGCTGCCTCCTGTGGTTCGACCGTAGAAAGAAACTGACCCGGCCTCGTTCTCCGCCGAGAATACGGCGTCACCTCCCATGACGGGTTGAACCTTCCTGAGAGTCGGGCTCCGGTGTCCAGTGTCGGAACAGTATCGAGTATCTCAGGGGATCTCCACCCTGGCCGATGGCAACCTCACACCGGCGGGGTGCCGACGAGGACAGGCCCGGAATCAGATGCCAGTAGCATGACTCGCCATGTCAGCCGCTCTCATGGTCCGGGGTCTGCGCGGGGCCACCACGGTCGACTCGGACACCGTTGAGCAGGTGACGGAGCGTTCCCAAGAGCTCATGCGTGAGATCATGACCCGCAACGACCTGACTGAAGACGACATCGTCAGCGCCCTCTTCACATCTACCGCCGACGTGACCAGTACTTTCCCCGCCACGGCCATTCGAGAGATCGGATTCGGCGCCGTCCCGCTTCTCTGCACCGCTGAGATAGCGGTGCCCGGCGCCATGCCACGTTGCATTCGGGTCTTATTGCACGTGCACACCACCAAGTCCAGGGCCGAAATCCACCACGTCTACCTGCACGGCGCCCAAGGGCTCCGCGATGATCTCCCCGACTGAGTCCGAGGCGCGCCCGCGTGCGCTCGTGGTGGGGACCGGCCTGATCGGTGGCTCCATCGCCCTCGGCTTGCGAAAGCGCGGATGGCACGTCTCGGGGATCGATGTCGGCTCGGACCGGGCCCGCCAAGCGTTGGAGTCCGGCGCCATCGATGCCGTCGGGGATGACCTGGCCGCCGAGGTGATCTTCGTGGCCACCCCCGCCACGTCGGTGGCCGACCTGGTCAACGAGCTTCTGGCCCATCCCGAGCGCCGGGTCGACACGGTGGTGTCTGACGTGAGCGGTGTGAAGACGGCCATTGTGCAGGCCGCCGATCATCCACGTTTCATCGGTGGGCACCCGATGGCCGGCTCGGAGCAGATCGGGCTTCACGGTGCCGATCCCGACCTCTTCGAGGGAGCGGTCTGGGTCCTGACGCCCACCAGTGCCACCGACTTGGAAGCGTTCAACCGCCTCCAGGGCGTGGTGGCATCGCTGGGCGCTGATGTGCTGGTGCTCTCCCCGGCCGACCACGACCGACTGGTGGCTGTGGTGTCCCATGTCCCTCATCTGGTGGCCGCCACGCTGATGAACGCGGCCAGCGCCGGAGCAGAGCAGGACGGAGCCCTGTTGCGGCTGGCCGCCGGTGGCTTCCGCGACATGACCAGAGTGGCAGCGGGGCATCCCGGCATCTGGCCCGATATCTGTACCGAGAACGCGGACGCCATCGTCCACGCCCTCGATGCCCTGTTGACCGACCTCTCGGCCATGCGCCAGCGGGTAGCCGGACAGGATCGGGACTCCCTCCTCGGTGTGCTGCAGAAGGCCAGCGCGGCGCGGCGAAACCTGCCGGCACGCATCGCCCGGCCCGACCATCTCTCCGAATTGCGGATCCCGGTGCCCGACCGGCACGGCGTCCTGGCCGAGATCACGTCATTGGCCGCCGATGCCGGCATCGGGATCTACGACATCGAGATCGCTCACTCGGCCGAGGGACCGCGCGGCGTGCTCATCCTCGTCGTGGACTCGGCCCAGGCCCAGACGCTGAGCGACGCCATCGAGGCCCGGGGCTACCACAACCAGGCCCAACGCCTTTCGTGACCGCGCCCCGGATCCTGGTGCTACGTGGGGGCACCCCGTGCCGGGGTGCGGTGCGGACCCCAGGAGAGAAATCCATCTCCCACCGGTCCGTGCTTCTCGGCGCTTTGGCCGAAGGGCAATCCGTGATCCATGGGTTGTCCGACGGTGCCGATGTTGCGGCCTCGGTGGCGGCGGTCGAAGCCATGGGGGCCGGTGTCGAGCGCCGAGCCGACGGGACGCTGGCCATCCAAGGGGGCCGAGAGGTCCTGCATCAGCCCCAGGGACCGATCGACTGCGGGAACTCCGGGACCTCTATGCGGCTGCTGGCCGGAATGGTGGCGGGCTTCGGGTGGGAGACCGAACTCATCGGTGACGCGTCACTCTCGGTTCGCCCCATGGACCGGGTGGCCGAACCCCTGTCCCTGATGGGCGCCACGGTGAACGGGACCGGTGAGCGGTGCCTGCCACCAATTCGGGTGAAGGGTGGCGGGTTGCGGGGGATCGATTGGACCTCCAGGGTGGCCAGCGCCCAGGTGAAGTCGGCCATCCTGCTGGCCGGGCTGTCGGCCGATGGTCCGACCGTGGTCCGCGAATCGGTGACGACACGCACCCACACCGAGGAGATGTTGGTCGAGGCAGGTGTCGATCTGACCGTCGAGGCCTGGGGAGACGGTCGGATCGTGAGCCTCCGACCATCCACCGTGCGCCCGGTCGAGCGGAGCGTTCCGGGCGATCCCTCGGCTTCCGCCTTCTTCGTGGTGGCCGGGTGTGTGGTGGCGGGCAGCCGCATCGACGTCGAGCGGGTCTATGGCGGCCGCGCCCGTCTCGGATTCGTCACGGTCCTCGAGCGGATGGGGGCGCAGATCACCGTCTCCCCGGGTGTGCCGGGCGACACCGTCACTATCACGTCCACCTTCGGCCCGCTGCGGGGAACGGCCGTGGAGGCGGCCGAAATACCTTCGCTGGACGAGATCCCCGCCCTGGCCGTGGCGGCCGCCGTCGCCGAGGGGACCACCGTCTTTCGCGATGTGGGGGAGCTGCGGGTCAAGGAGATCGACCGGCTGGACGCGGTGGCGCACATGGTCACGGCGTTCGGAGCCCGCGCCGTGATCGACGGCGACACCCTCTCCATCATCGGCGTGGGTCATGGGGCGTACCTGCATGGGGCCCGTTTCGACAGCCTCGGCGACCATCGGATGGCCATGGCCGCCGCCGTGGCCGGTCTGGCGGCGGCCTCAGGGGCGCACAGCCTCATCACCGGGTTTGATGCCGTGGATACCAGCTATCCCGCCTTCGCCGACCACCTGAGGGCGCTGGTCCAGAGCGCCTCGCCTCTCGATATGCCACGTGCCCTGGTCGTCGCCATTGACGGACCGGCGGGCGCCGGCAAGTCGACCCTGTCCAGTGCTCTGGCCGACCACCTGGGCGTGGATCGCCTCGACACCGGGGCCATGTACCGTTCCGTGGCGGCACTGGCACTCCGCCGGGGCGTGGCGCCGGAGGATCGGGACGCCGTGGCCGGCCTGGCCGCCGAGGCCGTGATCGAGGTGGGCCACCGGGTGGCCATCGACGGGATCGATGTGACCGACGAGATCCGTACTCCCGAGGTGGGCCAGGCTGTCTCGGTGGTCGCAGCCAATCCCGAGGTGCGCATCCAACTGGTGGAGCGGCAACGGGACTGGGCCCGGGACCATGGTGGAGGAGTGATCGAGGGGCGCGACATCGGTACCGAGGTCTTCCCCGATGCCGCCGTGAAGGTCTATCTCACGGCTTCGGCCGAAGAGAGAGCCCGTCGGCGCCACGATGAGTCGCCCGACGGGGTGGCCCGGCGTGACCGCATCGACTCGACCCGGGCCGCGTCGCCCTTGAGGGTGGCCGAAGATGCGCACCTGCTCGATACGACAGGACGCAGCGTGCACGATGTCGTCCAGGAGGTTCTTTCATGGCTCTGAACACACCCGAATCCGAACCCGAACCGGACCCCGCGCACCACACACCCGCACCGGGTCGCCACCACGAGTTCGCCATTGAGCCGAAACGCTCCATCGGGTATCGCATGCTGCGGGGCACCTTCAATGGGCTCATGGGAGTCTGGTTCCGTCCCAAGGTGGTGGGTCGAGAGCACGTCCCGGCGACCGGGCCAGTGATCCTGGCCCCGGTCCACCGGTCCTTCGCCGACTTCGGCTTCACGTCCTTCTGCACCAGGCGCAAGCTCTTCTTCATGACCAAGGACTCCATGTGGAAGAACAGCTACCTCGGCAAGCTGCTGCTCTACGTCGGGGCCTTCCCGGTCCACCGTGAATCAGCCGACCGCGAGGCGCTGCAACGAGCCGAGGAGGTGCTCAAGCGGGGGCAGGTCCTGGTGCTCTTCCCCGAAGGCACCCGGCGCGAGGGCCCGACCATCGAGAACCTCATGGAAGGGGCGACCTATTTGTCGGCCCGCACCGGGGCCCCCATCGTGCCCATCGGGATCGGCGCGTCGGATCTGGCCATGCCCAAGGGAAGGGCGATCCCCAAGCTGTACACCATCCAGGTGGTGATCGGCCCGGCCATCGCCGCGCCGGCACGCACCGGGGGTGGCCGGGTATCCCGCTCGGCCGTCCATGTCGCCACGGCCGATCTGGTGACGCAGCTCCAGGCGGCCTACGACGAGGCGAAAGCCAAGACGGGGCGCTACTGAGTCCTGTGCATGTGCCGGAACCATCGGAGTGATCAACGAAGGAAAGAGCAAGCCTGGAGCGACGGTTGATCCTCTTCAGTCGATGGTGCCCGGTGGTACGACCCATTGGCAGATTTGACCGGTCACCTGGGCGATCTGGTTGAAGTCTGCGTCGTAGTGCAACAACGTCAATCCGGCCTCCTCAGCTGCCGCGGCGATAAGGAGATCGGGAACCTGGCGACCCTTCTGGCTGCGCGACGCAAGAAGCCGTTGTACCTGCCGGGCACGCCGAATGTGGTCCGCAGTGGTCTCGACCAGGTCGAAGATAGCGAGATCGGCCATGTCCTGATCCCATTCGCGGGCATTTCGGCTTCCATAGCCGACTTCGAGGTCTGTGATGCCTGCACGACCAATGCGACCGTCACTGACTAATGGCTGAATGACCGCCCTGACCGAGGGCGCCCCCAACCTCGACACCACGCTTGTATCGAGGAGGTGGGTCAGCGCCACGCTTGTTCACGGGGCGGAAGCTGACGTCGGCCGAGCCGTTCGAGCGCCTTCTCCACCCGAGCGTCCCGTCTTGCGCTCGCCCGTCGTAGTGCCTCATTCACGGTGTCCTTCATGGTGGGGGTCCCGAGCTCGGCCTGTGCCGCAGCCAGTGCCACTTCGTCGATGTCCACCAGGTGCTTTCCCATGTTGCCTAGTATATATGATCTAGATTTGATCTATACCGGCAGAGGCCGGGAACTTCGGACTGCTTGGCTCAGGAGGTGTCGTACGGGCCGCTACGGGTGGGCCCCCTTTCGTTCCCTCCACCAGGTGGTCGCCACCACCCGGGCATAGCGGAACCCGAAGAGGTAGTTCTTGCCCTTCTTGGTGGTGCCCGAAGTCCTGGGGAGCCACAGCGTGGGGCGCTCGGTCACCCGCCACCCTCGTTTCAGGCAGACGATCAACAGCTCGGCCGTCTGGTACTGGGACTGGGTCAGGCGGTGGGCCACGTCCTCGAGCATGGTGACCCGCAGGGCCCGGTAGCCGTTGGACGAGTCCGTCAGCCGGATGCCACCGATCGCACTCATGATGAGGGAGAAGAAGCGCACGCCGACCTTGCGGAACCGATCGGTCGTGGTGTCCTGTCCCAGCCGACGTGAGGCCACCACGAAGTCCGCCTCGTCGTCCACCAGGGGCTGGAGCATGGTCGGGATCTCAATCGGGTTGTTCTGGCCGTCGGCATCGAGGGTGACCACGAATTGGGCCCCCAACTCGATGCAGAGCGCGTAGCCGACCCGTAGGGCGAAGCCGTGACCCAGGTTCTCGTCCAGGACCACAGTGATGGCACCCGCATCCATGGCGACCTGGGCCGTGGCGTCTCCACCGCCGTCCACGACCACCAGGGTGGTGAGGGGCGACCCGCAGACCGTCTCCGGCATGGCGGCCAGGACGGCTCCGATGTTCTTCTCTTCTTCGAAGGCACAGATCAACCCGACGGCGGGAGTGAGTTTGAGATCGGGGTGGCGCTGGTCGAAGTCCCGGCGGGACCGGGCGATGACGCGCCGAGCCTGCTCGGGGTCCGTGCGGATGCTGGCGCTCGGTGCGGCGCCACCCTGACCGCTCAAGAGGCGTGCAGTGAACCGAATACCTGGCGGACCAAGGGTTCGAAATGCGAGAGCGGCTTGGTGGGGTAGTCGGGATCGAAGCTGATCTGGTCCCAGTCGTCGGCGAATTGCTCGGCCAGGGCGTACCAGGGCTCCCCGAGGTACTGGTCCCGGGCGTTGGGATCCTGCCCCAGGTGCTCGTAGTAGTGGCGGCCCTGGAAGTCCTGGTGGGCCAGGATCATGTGATAGGTGTCGTCACCCACGTACGGGCGCAGGATCTCGG
>PNAT01000187.1:0-137 GCA_003169675.1 Acidimicrobiaceae bacterium | reverse complement strand
ACCGCGAAGCCGTCGGTGATCTCTTCCAGCGAGCCCAGCATTCCGAGCACGCGGTCGGCCACGCGGGGCTGATGTTCCATGGTCTCGACCACGATGTGCTGCCACTGGGCAGAAGTCGACTCGTCCATCCGGGTGAA
>PNAT01000013.1 GCA_003169675.1 Acidimicrobiaceae bacterium | reverse complement strand
GGATAGAGCAACGGTTTCCTAAACCGCAGGTCGCAGGTTCGATTCCTGCCGTGGGCGCTGGGGAAACGTAAATTCAGAGTTGCGTCATCCCTACAAAATCCCTACTATCCATTCTGTGGCCGGGACGATGCGGGAAAAGGCACCAGGGCGGTGGGAGCTGCGGGTGTACGTCGGGCGGGATGGCGTCACCGGCAGGCCGAAGCAGATCAGCCGGGTGTACACCGCTCCCCGGCGCGAGCCTGGGGCCGGCAAGCGCGAGGCGGCCAAGCAGCTCGCCGCGCTCGTCGCCGAGGTCGAGAAGGGGACGCAGGGCGGGAGCAGCTCGACCCTCGGCGCACTGCTCGACGAGTACATCGCGCACATCGAACGGATGGGCCGGGCGCCCACGACGCTGTACGGGTACCGGCGGATCGTCACCAAGCGGATCGGCCCGGCGCTCGGATCGAAGCGGCTGGACAAGCTGACGGCCCACGATCTCGACCGGTTCTACGCGGACCAGCTCGCCTCGGGGCTCGGCGGCCGGTCCGTGCACCACATCCATCGGCAGATCAGCGCGGCGCTTCGCCAAGGCCGCAAGTGGGGGTGGGTGGCGACCAACGTTGCCGAGGACGCCACGCCCCCGAAGCTCCGGCGGGCGGAGATGAACGTCCCGTCGCCGGAACAGGTCACGGCATTGATCGGCGAGGCCGCCCGGCCAGAGACGCGAGCGCCGGAGATCGCGGCCGTCATAACCGTGCTGGCACTGACCGGCATGCGCCGGGGCGAGCTGTGCGGGCTGCGATGGTCCGACGTGGACTGGCAAGGCTCCGCCGTCAACATCAACCAGGCGATCTGGCAGACAGGCGAAGGCATCGGGGCGAAGTCTCCGAAGAGCCACCAGGCGCGGCGCCTCTTGCTCGGAAAGAACGCAGTGGCAGTCCTCGCCGACCGGCACGCCCGGGCGAGTGCCGACGCGGAGATGGCGAAGGTGAGGCTTCCCGACAGCGCGTACATCTTCAGCCCGGACGTCGACGGCTCCGAACCGATCCATCCGGACTCGGTGACGCGGGCGTTCAACCGGCTGTGCCGCCGGATGGAAGAACCGGCACTGGTGAAGCTGCGTGAAAGTAATCCCAAGGCGACCCGGGCCGATCTGGCGGCGACGGATCGGTGGGACTTCCGGCTGCACGACCTTCGCCACTACACGGCGACCCAGCTGTTCGCGGCGGGGCTGAACCCGAAGACGGTCGCCGACCGGCTCGGGCACGCCGACCCGTCGGTCACGCTGCGGGTGTACACGGCCAACACCAATGCGCAGGCGCAGGAGGCTGCCGACTCGCTAGAGGCCGGGTTGGTGCTGCCGCCGATGGGACGCAGGTAGAGGATCGGCTGGTGAATCGGTGCAGTGATTAGTCTCGATGGACCCACGCCGGCGGCCAATGGATCTCTCGGGACCTGGAGTCGGATGGATTTCCTGTGGTGAGCCTTGAAATTTTCGACCTCATTACCTTCCGCTTCAGTCAGAACCAAACGCACTTCGGATTGCACGTGCAGCGTGTCAGTGACGGCCCGTCCAGTCGTATGGATCGCGGGGTCTTATATATCGAACAGTCGTTTCATTTATGAGTGCCATGGGGTAGGGTGGACCCCGTGGACTTCCGCCAACCCGTCGAAGCCGTGATCCCTGGTGCCCAAGGCAAGCTCCTGGCCGTCTTCGCCGAGACCACTGCCGGGCTCAGTGTTCGCACCGCCGCCCGGCTCTCGGGCGTGAGCCTGGCCCAGACATCGCGGATCCTTCCGGAGCTGGCCACGCTGGGAATCCTCGATCGGACCGAGATTCCACCATCGACGGTGTACCAGCTTGTCGAGGAAAACGCGGCGTCGCGTGCCATTCGATCGTTGGCACGGTCCCGTGAGCGGGTACTTTCGGAGCTCGGGGAATTGGCGAAGTTGATGGTGATACCACCAGTCAGCATCATCGTGTTCGGGTCGTTTGCCCGAGGCGAGGCAGGCCGGGAAAGTGACGTCGACATTGTCATGGTCCGAGGAAGTTGCGTCGAGGCCAGTTCTGAGTGGTCCGAGGGACTGGACGAGTGGCGTCGATCGGCACGACGGCTGACTGGTAACGAGGTCGAAGTCATGGAAGTCGATGAGTTCGACGTCAGTTTGCGACTCCGATCACGCCGCCCCGTATGGCAGGACATCCGCCGAGAAGGCATCGTCGTCTTTGGAAAGACGCTCCAAGAGCTGCAAGTCAACAAGCAGAAGGCACACCACGTTGCCTAAACAGCCATCAAAGACCAAGCCTGTCACGATCGCTCAAGCAAAGCAGTACCTCGGCAAGGCGGAGGAATTCTTGGCCTCAGCGAAGGATGATCTGACTCAGAGCCGGATGATTGCGGCCACGAGTTCTGCAGTCCACGCAGCAATCAACGCGAGCGATGTCGTGACCGGCGTTCGGTCGGGTCAGCGATCTGCCAGCGAAGCCCACAGCAAGGCCGTGGAATTGCTGAAGGCATCAGGCGATGATGGCGTCGCTCTGGCCAAAGACCTTTCCCGACTGGTGGCACTCAAGCCGAAGGCCGAGTACGACCCGTCTGACATTGCTCCTGGCACGGCTCGCCAGGCTGTGGAGTGGGC
>PNAT01000009.1 GCA_003169675.1 Acidimicrobiaceae bacterium | reverse complement strand
AAGAACTCGTTGACCGACAGGTCCGAGGTGAAGAGGCCGTGCTCGAGCTCCTCCAGGCGATGGCTGGCGTCTTTGGGCAGGTCCTGAGGTTGAGTCACGACGACTCTCCGATCACGATGTTCTCTAGGGCGAGGCGTGTCTGCTCGCTGTGGGACGCTTCGTTGTGCAAAATGGTCAGTAGGCGGGTGAGCCAGGCGTCCATTCCCACCTGCTCACTTCGGATACGGATACCACCCGAGGCGTGACCGACACTGCAACGTACCGTGGCTCCCTCGACATCGGCCCGCAACGTATCGTCACCCAGGGTGATCTGTCCCGTCTTGATCTCGTCGGACTTCCGGAAACGCCCGCCGGCATGCTCCACCGCAATGCGATCGCCCAATACCTCGGAAAGCTGCCTGATCAGCAGCTTGAGCATGAGGCGCGAATCGGAGCTATTGGACGCCAATGTGGAAATCGCCACGTCGAGGTCGAAGCCATCGCCACCCTCCGCATCAGCGCGCTCCATGGTCATTGGCCGCATCGTACGGCTCGACCCGGCGGCGAACCGGGCGGGTCCGGGGCCACCGCCCCGACCCTCAGTTGGGGCGAGGCTCGCAGATGACGACGGGGATGTTGCGCTCGGTCTTCTCCTGGTAGCCGCCGTACCCCTTGTAGGAACTGACTATCTGCGGCCAGAGCACAGCCTTTTCGTCCGCCGAGGCGGTGCGGGCCCGCAGTGGTCGGGTGACCCCTCCGATGGTGATTTCAATGTCGGGGTGGGCCGTCAGGTTTCCATACCACTGAGGATCGCGGTCATCTCCGCCCTTGGATGCCACCAACACGACGCGATTCTCGTCGTGGACGGGCGAGGTGAGCATGGTCGAGCGCTTCTTCCCCGTTGTGCGCCCAATGGTGTGGAGCTCGACAGCCGGCATGCCGAAGGCCGAGTTCAACACTCTCCCCCCGCTGATGCGCAAGATGGCCTTGTGGCTCTTGCTCATGACCTTGCCGCCGATGTCGGTGACCATTTGTTGCCAGCTCATGGAGATCCCTTCGTGCAGAGTGGCCACCGTAGTAGGGCATGCCCACCGGGTGAAACTTCGGCCATGAATCCGCCCGGGTACAAGCGTCACGTCGCCTTCCCACCCGTGTGCTGTGTCACGAGCGTTGCTACTCGGCGAACCACATGAGTCGCCGGGGTGTCACCAAGGCGGAATATCCGTGAGGTTTGACCATGCGGAAAATTCAGTAGCCGAAGGGCGTTAACCTTCCAACTCGGGAACGGCGGATCTGCATCGGCCTGAATCGAACAAGCGAGGAAACCGGTGACCCCAATCAAACTTCCCAACCCACGACCACTGCTCACCCGCACGGGCCTGATCATCGGTGCCCTCTTGGTCGTCATGGGCACCATGGCCATGGCCGGCGCCGCCACGGCGGTCACCTCTTACCAGTGGTCCCCCGTTCATGCCGGCGACTTCCCCGACCCCAGCGTGATGCTGTATGGCGGGACCTACTACGGATTCGCCACCCAGAACTTCGCGGCGCCCAACCAGACCATCAACATCCAGATCTCGGCCTCAAGTGACGGCGTTAATTGGACGGCCTCGACTACCGACGCACTGCCCAACCTCCCGTCGTGGGCGAAACGGGGAAATACCTGGGCCCCGTCTGTGGCCTATGACGCCATCGACCATCAGTTCGTCATGTACTACACGGCGACCCAATCCTCGAACGGCGATCAGTGCATTGGCCGCGCTGTCGCATCCACACCCGAAGGTCCCTACGTCGACCAATCGACGATTCCCGTCGTCTGCCAGGACGGTGTCGACAACGGGAGTTTGAATTACGGAGGGAGTATCGACCCCGATATCTTCACCGACAACGGGGTCTCGACCCTCATCTGGAAGAGTGATGGGAATCACATCGGCATCAGTACCTACATCTGGTCGCAGCCTCTATCGTCGAATCTGATGACCTTGAACGGGAGCCCGACGCCGATCTTGACGAGCGACGACGGCCAGGCATGGAACAACGGCATCATTGAGGGACCGAGCATGGTCGACCACAACGGTACCGATTACCTCTTCTACTCCGGCGGTGATGAAGGTTCCGCCAACTACGCCATCGGCTTCGCCGTCTGTTCGAAAGGTCCGTCCGCCGCGTGTGCGGAAGGTGCGTCCAATCCGATTCTGACCTCGGCCCCGGGCATGTCGGGACCGGGAGGACCATCAGCCTTCCTATCCCCGTCCGGGGCGCTGGATATCGCCTTTGCCGCGTGGGAAGGGAACACGGTCGGCTACCTCAACTGCGGCATTCGACCCATGTACCTTTCCACGGTGACGTTCAACTCTGGCGTTCCTTCACTCTCCCCGGCCACCAGCGGAGGAAGTGTCAGCAGTCCTGCGTGCGCTCCGCCGCCACCGCCGCCGCCCAAGCCGGGTTACTGGCAGGTGGCCGCGGACGGGGGAATCTTCACCTTCGGGTCGGCGAAGTTCCATGGGTCGACCGGCTCTCTGCGCCTCAACAGGCCGGTTGTCGGCATGGCATCGACGCATGACGGGAAGGGCTACTGGCTGGTCGCCTCCGACGGTGGCATCTTCAGCTTTGGCGCCGCCAAGTTCTACGGCTCCACCGGGGCGATGACCCTCAACAAGCCGGTTGTCGGTATTGCAGTCACCCCGGACGGGGGCGGCTACTGGCTGGTGGCCTC
>PNAT01000200.1 GCA_003169675.1 Acidimicrobiaceae bacterium | reverse complement strand
ACGACCAGGTGCGCTTCGAGGTGGGGACCCGTGCCCTGGCTCCCGACCTCGGCATTTATGCGCCGGCCCGGGTCTGGGGATTGTCGCGGGAGGACTGCGTGGAGTTGGCGGCCAAATGGGAGATACCCATCACGGTGACCAAGGACAAGCTCTATTCCATCGACGACAATCTGTGGGGCAAGGCCATCGAGTGCGGGGCCATCGAGGATCCGTGGGCCCCGGCACCCGATGACGTCTACACGCTGACCCGCGTCACCGAGACCGAGCCGGTCGAGGTCATCATCGGCTTCGAGGCCGGGCAACCGGTGTCGCTCGACGGCACCGCACTCCGGTCGAAGGAGCTCATCGCCCGCATCGGTGCGCTCGCCGGCAGCCGCGGCTTCGGCCGCCTCGATATGGTCGAGAACCGCCGGGTGGGCATCAAGAGCCGGGAGGTCTACGAGTGCCCGGCTGCCCTGGCGCTCACCATCGCCCATTCCGACCTGGAGGACCTGACCCTCGAGCGTGACCTGCACCACGAGAAGGCGCGCCTCGAACCCCGCTGGTCCGAGCTGGTCTACGACGGCCTGTGGTACTCGCCGCTCCGTGCCGCGCTGAGTGCCTTCATCACCGAGTCGCAGCGCCACGTCACCGGCGACGTGCGCCTGCGCTTCGCCGCGCCCGGGACGTGCACGGTGGTCGGCCGGCGCAGCCCGGTGGCCCTCTACGACCATGGCCTGGCCACCTATGACGCTTCGGACACCTTCCGCCACGCCGACGCCGAGGGATTCGTCCGCTTGTGGGGCCTGGGTGTCGCCACCTGGTCGGCCCGCCAGGGCCCCGGAGCGGCGTCCAAGGCCGCAGAGTCATGACTCTTTGGAAAGGCCGCATCTCCACCGGGATGGACGACGCGGTGGCGGCCTTCACCGTCAGCCTCCCGTTCGACCAGGTCCTGGCGCCCGACGACCTGGACGGCTCGCGCGCCCATGTGAAGGGCCTGGGCAAGGCCGGGATCCTGACCGACAGCGAAGTGTCAACCCTGCTCGATACCCTCGAGGTGGTGGCCGAGGAGTTCACCACCGGTGCGTTCACCTTCGCCCCGGGGGACGAGGACATCCACACGGCGATCGAGCGGCGGGTGACCGAGCTGGCCGGGGACGTCGGCGCCAAGTTGCACACCGGGCGCAGCCGAAACGACCAGATTGCCACCGACCTGCGGCTGTGGTGCCGCCGTTCCCTGGTCGCAGTAGCCGAAGAGGTCATGGCCCTGCAGGACGCCCTGGCCCAACGCTCCGTCGAGGCCGGCGGCGTCTACCTGCCCGGCTACACGCACATGCAGCGGGCCCAGCCGGTGCTCTTGGCCCATCACCTCCTGGCCCACGGTTGGGCCCTGGCCCGTGACGTCGACCGGCTCCTGGTCACGGTGGACCGTCTGAACATTTCCCCGCTGGGAGCCGGCGCGCTGGCCGGTTCCTTCCTGCCCCTCGACCCGGACTACGTAGCCGCCGAGCTGGGCTTCCACGGGCGGTTCGAGAACTCGCTCGATGCCGTCTCCGACCGGGACTTCGTGGCCGAGGCGCTCTTCGACCTGGCCCTCCTCGGCGTGCACCTTTCGCGGCTGGGGGAGGAGTTGGTGCTGTGGTCGACCGAAGAGTTCGGCTTCTGCACCCTTGACGACGCCTATGCCACCGGCAGCTCCATGCTGCCCCAGAAGAAGAACCCCGACGTGGCCGAATTGGCGCGGGGCAAGTCGGGCCGCCTCATCGGCCACCTCACGGGGTTGCTGGTCACCCTCAAGGGCCTGCCGCTGGCCTACAACCGGGATTTGCAAGAGGACAAGGAGCCCCTCTTCGACGCCGTGATACAGGTCAGCCAGGCCCTCATCGCGCTGCGAGGTGTCTACGAGACGGTGACGTGGAACGAGGAGCGCATGCAGACGGCGGCCGACGGGCCGGCCGCTGCGGCCATCGACCTGGCCGAGATGCTGGTCGAGCAGGGCATGCCCTTCCGCCAGGCCCACTCGCTGATCGGCGCCCTGGTGCGTGACTCCCTGGAGCGCCATGTCCCGCTGGTCGAGCTGGTGGCCGCGCACCCCGAATTGGGTGACGCCGCGGTGGAGCTCCTAGAGCCCGGCGTGGCGGTGACCCGCCGGCGCACTCCCGGAGGTGCCGGCCCGGGGCCGGTGGCCGAGCAGATCGAGCGCTTCACCCGGCGCCGCGAGGTGGACCGGACGCGTCTGGCCCAGTGGGCACCGTCCGGCCATTCTTGAAGCGGGCCACCGGCCAAGCTGCAGCAACTTCCGCCGCCGGAATACGCGCGCTAAAGATCAAGGCTACGGCGGAGACCTCGGTCGACCTCCAACATGACGGTCAGCGGTAAGACACCGGCCGATTCGGTCAGGTCCACCTTGTTCAGAGTGACCAATGCGGTCACATTGGCGACGGAATCACGAGGTAGCCCGCTGGCGGTCGCAGGAAGGAATACGTTTCCGGGCATCATGGCCAGTTGCGTATTCGAGGTGATGACGATGGCCTGGACGGTGGCCAGGCGGCTCTGGTTGTACGCATCGCCCGATACCACTAATACGGGGCGGCGTTTCGCCGGGCGAGAGCCAGCTGACGTCCCGAGATCAGCCCAATAGATGCCGCCTCGTTTGATCACCAGCCGTGATCAGATTTACCCAGCACCCGGTGGCCGACGGCCACCGCTTCGGCTCCTGAGTCGTCCCTCTGCGTGCAACTGTCAATGGCCGTGTCGATTTGGCAAGTCACCGATTCGGCATCAAGTTCATCCAGGTAGCGCGACGCCGCACGTGCGAAGAATTCTGAGCGGCTCATCCCCAGATCCTGGGCGCGCCGGGAGGCTCTCTCGAACGTGTCATCCGGTAGGGAGATCGCTGTCTTCATGCCCGTTAGTATAACCTGGTATAACCCCCGTGGGTCACTGACCGAGATACAACCCCGGTGTCGGGAAACGGGTAGGTGAACACAGCATGAAAGATCGTGTGCCAGGTTTCATCAGCCCGCTGGGTGGGGTAGACCTGTAGTGAGGGGAACAGATTGGTTGGAGCTGATCCCATGCAGCGAATGAGCGGTATCGACCCCATGTTCGTCTACTCCGAGACACCGGAGACACCCATGGAGGTGGCCTACGCCTGCGTCTTTGACCCTGCGACGGCTCCGGGCGGCTATTCATTTGACACCGTGAGGAACATGCTGGCCGAACGGGTGCCCAAACTGGTGCCCTTCCGCCGTCGGCTCATGGCAGTGCCGCTCGGTCTCGATCATCCACGATGGGTGGACGATCCCGCCTTCGATCTCGACAACCACCTCCACCGCGCCGCGCTTCCAGCCCCGGGTGGAGATGAGGAATTCAGCGAAATGGTGGCCAAGGTGATGGGTCGGTCACTCGACCCCGGACAACCTCCGTGGGAGATGCATGTCGTCGAGGGCTTGGCCGGAGGCAGGGTGGGGCTCATCGCCAAGGTGCACCATTCCGTCATTGACGGGGTGGCGGGCACCATGCTCATGGCTGAGTTGCTCGATCTCACACCGGAGGTGAGGGTGGTCCCTGAATCCCGCCAAACCTGGCTCCCGTCCAAGCTGCCCTCGAGCGCACAGCTGTTGGCCAACGCCGTGCCCGACCTGTTCACCAGCCCGGTCCGGGCTGTCCGGGCCGTGCGCGAGATCGGGCGAACGGCGCTGCGCCTAGCCACCCGCGCCGCCGACAGCACAACCGGGCCCCTCTCGTTCCCCCTGGGGGCCCCGAGCACCTTCGAGGCGCCGGTGGTCGCCGAGCGCGAGGTTTCGTTTGCCGAGTTGAACCTGGGCCAGGTGCAGAAGTTGAAGGAACGCCTCGGTGTGACCGTGAACGACGTGGTTTTGGCCATCTGCTCGGGGGCCCTGCGTTCTCATCTGACCGATCACGACCTGGCGACGAGCACTCCATTGGTGGGCATCGTGCCCGTCTCCGTGCGCTCCGGGGAGGAGGACGAAGCACTGGGCAACCGCCTTTCCGCCATGTTCGTCTCGCTTTCCAGCGACCGGGATCGCCCCATGGAGCGCCTGGAGGCCATTGCCACCGACAGCGCCTGCGCCAAGGCTCAGGAGCGAGCCGTGGGCTATGGACCCTTGGCCTCGGCCGTCACCGATGCCATGCCACCAGCCCTGGCCCGGCCGTTGATCAGTCTGTTGGCCCGGGTCGGCGCGGTACGCCGATTCGGGGCCGGGAATGTCGTGATCTCCAATGTCCCGGGGCCGGACTTCCCCCTTTACTTCGCCGGGATGCGCATGCAGTCGGTGCACCCGTTGGGGCCGGTGGTCGACGGGGTGGCGCTCAATGTCACGGTGCAGAGCTACCTCGACTCGCTCTTCGTCGGGATCAACGCCTGCGCCACGGCGGTGCCCGATCTCCCCGCGCTGGCCCAGGCCATGGTGCGTGAGTTGGACCGGTTGAGTGGCGCCGCCGGTGCTTACCATCATGAGCCGGTTGAGGGCGCGAACGGCAGCGCGGGGGCCAACAATCCGGCGAGGATCGCTCGGGCGATACCCATCGGGTCGGCACCGACGAGACACGCCGCCAAGCGTGCGCTGGCGCCGCGCTGGGGTTGAATAGTTACGTCCCCTGGTCGGCTGGCGCCGGCCGCTCCAATTGGACAGTGTGGGTCGATGCAGAGGGCCGACTTCGAGGGTGACCCGGTCACCGTCGCGCCATGGCTGCTCAACAAGATGCTGGTGCACGGGGGACAGGCGGGCCGGATCGTGGAGGTCGAGGCCTATGGAGGTGAGATCGACCCGGCGTCGCACGCGTATAGAGGACAGACGCCGCGCACTTCGGTGATGTTCGGCCCTCCGGGTCACCTCTATGTCTATTTCACCTACGGCATGCACTGGTGCGCCAATGTGGTCTGTGGGCCCGAAGGCCAGGCGGCGGCGGCCCTCATCCGTGCGCTGGAGCCTGTGCGCGGGCTCGAGGACATGCGACTGGCCCGGCCGGCGGCCCGCAAAGAACGTGACCTGTGCAACGGACCGGCCAAGCTCTGCCAGGCGCTCCGAATAAGCGGAGTCGACAACGGGGCCGATCTGCTGGCTGCAGGGCAGGGGAGTGTGGTCGGGGGAGGTGTCCTGTTGGTCGACGACGGGACGCCGCCCCCGAAACGTCCGGCGCGGGGGACCCGGATCGGCATAAGGGTGGGGACGGAGAAGCGCTGGCGGTTCTGGGTGCCGGGCCAGGCCAGCGTGTCGAGATAACGCAGGCGATCCATGGGGCCCCATGGGCATGGGTGCCGAAGATCAGATTTGTGTATCCTCGGGGTGGGCTCCGAACGAACGATCGGCGGGGGTGATACATGGCGCTCACACCGGGAGGATTTGCGAAGCGCTACTCGGCCTTGCTGGCCCTTGCGGTGGTGCAGATCGTGCTGGTGGCCCTGGCACCTTCAAACGGCGGCAACTTGTCGTCGGGAGCCCTCGGCGGGTCGAACGTCGGAACGGTCACCAATGGAACGGGTGCCGGCCCGGGCACAACAGCCGGGGGCACGGCGAGCGGGTCCGCGGTGGGCGGGGGGACCGGAAGTGGCGTCGGTGGACAAAGGGCGGGCGGTGTCTCGGGTTCGACGGCCGGCGGGAAACCCGGTGTTCAGACGGGGAGTGCAACGGGTGGGGCCGCGGGATCGACGGCCGGGGGTGGGGGCGCTGCTCAGGTTCCCGCTCTGGCCAATGATGCCGGCTGCGTCAACGGTCGCCAGGCGGGGCCGACGTACTACATGCCGCCCTGTGCGCCAACGTACCGGCCCGATCCGCAGGCGACCATGCAAGGCGTCACCCCCACGCAGATCCATTTCGTGTACTACGTGGCCCAGGCCAACGCAGAGGTCAATGCCATTCTGAGCGCGGAGAACCTGGCCGCCTCGACGCAGAATCTCTGCCAGGCGGCCCAAGCCTTCACGGCCGAGCTGAACAAGCGCTATGAGCTCTATGGCCGGACGTTTGTCAGCATGGATGGTCCGGGTGCCAACTCCGGCAGCGCCGCCGGCGGCAGCTGCCACTTTCCCTTTTTCCAGGGCAACTGCAGCCTGACCCCACCGGACATTCCCTGCTTCCAGGCCGAGGCAGACACCATCGCCAAGATGGGGCCGGCCTTCGAGATCGGTGGCACCTACCCCCAGTTCTTCTTCCGGCTGGCCCAGGACCACGTGATCACGGCCGGGGGATCGTCGGGGGCGGAGAACATTCCCGAGGCCTACTATGACCAGCTCGCTCCGTACTACTACAACGTCTTCCCCGGTGGTTCTCAGACAGTGCAGCAATTGGGGGAGTTCTATTGCAAGAAGCTGGTCGGCAAGCCCGTCCAATTCGCCGGGCAGGGCGCGTCCGATGTGATACCGATCACCGGGTCGCCGCCGACGCGCAAATTGGGGATCATCTATCCGTCCAACAACGGTGATGTGGTCATCAAGACGGTGGCCGACCAGTTGGTGCAAATTGTCAGCGGGTGCGGGGCCCAGGGCACTCAGGAGTATTCCTACGCCAGCGACATCACCACGGCGCAATCCCAGAGCACGACGACCGTTGCCGCCATCAAACAGGCCGGCGTCACCACCGTGGTCTGTCTCTGCGACCCGATTGCGCCCGTGTTCCTCACGAACACTCTTGACCAACAGGGTTACCACCCTGAGTTGCTCATTCCCGGGAGCGGCCTGCTGGACTACGACGTCTTGGGACAGCTGTACAACAAGAACGAGATGCGGTACGCCTTCGGGCCATCGGAGCTGGCTGATGCCGTACCGTTTGCCGACTCTGACGCCGTGAAGGCCTGGCAGGACGCCGGCAACGCGGGACAGCCGGACCAGACCGAGAACCTGTACTGGGCCTATTTCTCGTTGCTCGGCACGGCTTTCCAGCTCGCCGGCCCAGATCCCACCTTGGCCAACATCCGGGCCGGGATGTCGTCAAGCTCCGGATATGGCGGCGTGCCAACGCAAGCCTTGATCAATTTCCTCAACCCGTTCCCCTGGACCGGGATCAAGGATTTCCGCGAGGTGTTCTTCTGTCCGACGGCGACATCGCAGATCAACGGTCAGCCGGGGGCCTACCAGCCCGCCTTCGGGGGCCACCGCTTCCAGCTGGGCCAGCTGTCGGCGGGCGACAGCGAGATGTTCCCCAACGGCGTCTGTGCGTGACTCCCTTCGGCGCCTGAGTACGACTCGGGCCGCCCAGGCTCCCGTTGCGCTCTGGCGCCACGACCGTGTTGGAGGGCTGGTCCGAGCGGTGAGCGGTCTGGCCATTGTCTATGTGGCCTTGCTGGTGCTGCTCCGCCACAACGAGCCCCCGCCGGGCGAGTTCGTCTTCGGTGCCATCATCGGATTGCTGTACGCCCTCCTCGCCTTCGGTCTGATCCTGGTGTATCGAGCCACCCGCATCATCAATTTCGCTCAGGCGGAGATGGGCTCGGTGGCGGCGCTGCTCGGCTTCCTGCTCATCAAGGTCCACCACTTTCCCTACCTCCTGGCCTTCGCCATCACCATAGGAGCCGCCGTCGTGTCGGGTGTTCTGGTGGAGTTCGTGGTAATCCGCCGGTTCGCCCAGGCATCACGGCTCGTCCTGTCGGTGGCTACCATCGGCGTTGCCCTGATCTTCGGGGTGTTGCAGTTTGTCCTCCCCAAGTTGTTGGGCGCCGGGTTCGTCATCGATCCCACCCCACCCCACACACCCTTTTCCAGCCTGCGTTTCACCATCCGGCCGTTGATCTTCGACGGGAACGCCATCATCATCCTGCTGGCGGTCGCTCTGGTTGTCGCCGGCCTCACATTGTTCTTCAAGAAGACCGATATCGGCATGGCCGTGCGGGCGGCGGCCGAGAACGCCGATCGGGCCAAACTGCTCGGGATTTCGGTGAACCACCTCTCGATGGTGGTGTGGGTCCTGGCCGCGGTCCTCTCGGCCATGGGTGTCTTCCTGCGCATCCCGATCGTGGGACTCCCGGTGGGGGCCGATATCGGCCCGCAGGTGCTCCTGTACGGATTGGCGGCGGCCGTGATCGCCCGGATGGAGAGCTTCTCGGTCGCCCTGGCCGCCGGGGTGGGCATCGGGGTCGCCGAGCAGTGCATCTACTACTTCTCCCACGACCCGAACCTCTCCGAGGCCGTCATGCTGCCGGTGCTGCTCGTGGCCATGCTGTCACAGCGCAACAAGCTCTCCCGGGGTCAAGACTCGGGGTTGGCCTCCTGGTCGAACTCCACGGAGGTCCGCCCGATTCCGCCCGAGCTGAAACACCTCCCAGAGGTGGTGTGGACGCGCTTCGGGTTGGGCGCCGTGGCCGTCGCGGGAGTGCTCGGCCTGCCGTATGTGGTCGGGTTCAAGCAGCAGGAGCTGTCATCTGTGGTCGTGATCTATGGCATCGTCGCCGTGTCGCTCGTGGTCCTGACCGGATGGGCGGGCCAGATCAGCCTCGGTCAATGGGGCTTTTCCGGGGTGGGCGCCGCCGTGGCCAGCGGAGTGGCGGTGCATTTGCGACATACCCCTTTTATTCGGGGCGACTTCTTCATTGCGCTCATCCTGGCCGGACTGGTCGGTGCCGCCGTTTCGGTGGTCATCGGGCTGCCGGCCCTGCGCATCCAGGGGTTGTACCTGGCGGTGACGACGTTGTCCTTCGCCTTGGCCGTCCAGGTGTTTCTGTTGTCGCCGACCTACTTCCCCTGGCTGCTTCCCGTCGGCCTGAGTCAGATTCCGCGCCCGTTCCTCTATGGCCATTACAGCCTCGCCGGGCCGCGGGCCTTCTACTACTTCTGCCTGGTTGTTCTGGTCCTCGCGCTGGTCTCGTCGCGCGCGTTGCGCCGCAGCCGGGCGGGTCGGGTGATGGTGGCCGCCCGAGACAACGAGCGCGGTGCCCAGAGCTACGGCGTGAGCGTCCGGGTGGCCCGATTGTCGGCCTTCGCCATCTCGGGGTTCTGGGCCTCGGTGGCCGGTGCCTTGTTCGCCTACCAAGAGTTAGGGGTCAACAACAACGCCTTCGGTCTCAATATCAGCTTGCTCCTCCTCATCATTGTGGTGATTGGTGGCGTCACCTCGCTGTTCGGATCGATGTTGGGATTGATCTGGATCGGCATATTGACCTATGGCCCTTTCAGTGCGAATTTCCAGTTAGCCGCCAGTGGCGTCGGGGTTTTGGGATTGCTCTATCTCCTCCCCGGTGGGCTGGCCCAGGCGGCCTTTTTGGCCCGGGACGGATTGCTCCGCAACCTGGCCCTGCGGAGGAACCTGGTGGTACCCAGCCTGGTGGCTGACGTGGCCGCTCAGACGGCGGCGGAGGAGTTGGACGCCCACGTGTTGAGCCGTGCCGCGGCCGCCGTTGAGGAGTCCGAACGAGAGCCGGCGGCGGTGAGCCCGCCATGATGCAGAAGCTGCGGGAGCGGCTGGAGGGCGCGACGGGCGGAGTGCCGGCTTTTTCCCTCCTGGTCCTCACTTTGCTGTACTTCTTCGACCAATTCGACACATCGGCCTTCAACGTCCTGGCCCCCAACATTGAACACGCCTTCCATCTCAGTGACCGGGCTTTCGGATTGATCGTGATCGGCAACCTGACCCTGGTGCTGTGTTTCGCCATCTTGGTCGGCCACTACGGGGACCGTCTGCCCAGGACGAAGCTGGTAGTGATCGGTGGTCTCATGGCCGGGGTCTTCTCGTTCTTCACCGGCGTAGTAGGCACTGTGCTCCTGCTGGTCCTGATGCGACTGGGCAACGGGGTGGGCCAGGTGGTCAACGATCCCATTCACAATTCCCTGCTCTCCGACTACTACCCGGCCCCTAACCGTCCGACGGTCTTCGCCATCCATCAGAACGGCGTCTTCCTTGGTGCGGTGGTCGGACCCATGGTGGCGGGGGTGGCGGCGACGCTCGGCGGGTACCGGGCCGCCTTCATGATCCTGATCGTCCCCATCGTGATCGTGGCGCTGTTGGCGCTGCGCCTGCCCGAGCCCCTGCGGGGCGGCACCGATGATCCCGATGTAGCGGCCGAGGTGGAACAGGAACCCCCGGTTCCCTTCCGTGAGGCACGGCGCGCCCTGTGGGCGGTACCCACGCTCAAGCGCCAGTACATCGCCTACTTCTTCATCGGGGCCGGCGTCGTTCCCCTGGCCTTCCTTCTCCCGCTCTATTTCAAACGGGTGTACGGGCTGGGCGAGCTCGACCGGGGCATGATCGGCGCCGCCAACGCCGCCTTCCAATTCGCCGGGGTCCTGGCGTCGGCGCGCTGGACCCGGCGCTGGGTAGCCAAAGGGGTGGGGGAGCCCCTCAAGTGGGCCGGCCTCTCGGTCGCGTCGGTCGGGATCGGACTGTTCCTGATCGCGATCTCCCCGAATTTGGGCATCGCCCTGGTGCTGGCGATGGCGACCAGCTTCGCCGGCGGCATCTTCTATCCGCCCTTCTACACGGTGCAGGCCATGGTCTCCCCGGCCCGGATCCGGACCCTTTCGTTCGGATTCGGCTCATTCTTCTTGGTAGCGGGAGTCTGGGCGCTCTGGTTCTTTCCCGAAGGCGGCGTGTCCGATCACCATGGCCTCCGGGTGGCGCTTGGCGCCCTCTTGCCCTACTGGGTCATCGGTGGGTTGGTCCTGGCGTCGGCCAGGAAGTTCGTTGCCTTTGACGCCGCCAAGGCTCTGAAGGTCCTGGCCACCACCTTGGACTTGCGCCGCCAGCGCCTGGAAGGGGGCCATCGTTCCCTCCTCCGTTGCACGGGGGTCGACGCCGCCTACGACAAGGTCAAGGTGCTCTTCGACATTGACTTCGACGTCGAGGAAGGGGAGATCGTCGCCCTTGCTCGGCACCAACGGGGCCGGCAAGTCGACGCTGCTCAAGACCATTTCCGGCCTGCTGCAGCCCTCGGGCGGGGCCATCTGGTTCGACGGTCGTGACATCACCCATCTCGATCCCATGGCGGCGACCAAGTTGGGCATCGTGCAGATGCCAGGCGGTCGGAGCGTCTTCCCCACACTGACGGTCAGAGAATGCCTTCGGTTGGCCGGTTGGTTGTACCGGCGCCAGGACCCAGCGTACGTGAAGGCGGCCACAGCACGGGTCATTGAGCACTTCCCGATCCTCGAGATGCGAGCTGACGCGTTGGCCGGCAACCTCTCCGGGGGCGAGCAGCAGATGCTCGGGCTGGCCATGGCGTTCATCGCCAAACCGAAGCTGTTGATGATCGACGAGCTGTCACTGGGCCTGGCGCCGACGATCGTCGGCCAGCTGGTCGAGATCGTGCGGGACATCCACGCTTCGGGTACCACCATCATCATTGTGGAGCAGTCGGTCAATGTGGCGCTGACCCTGGCCAAGCGAGCCGTGTTTATGGAGAAGGGTGAGATCCGGTTCTCCGGCCCGACGGCCGATCTCTTGGACCGACCCGACATCCTCCGCTCGGTCTTCCTCGAGGGTGCAGCCAAAGCCACCGGGCATCCGGAGTTGGCCGCGCACGCGACGGCCGCCCGTCCGGCGGGGGAGACCGAGACGGAGGTCGCGGAAGGTGGCGAGAGTGCGACGGGACGCCCACCGGTGCCCGCCGATGCCCCGGTGGTGCTCGAGCTGGTGGACGTGGTCGTCCGCTTCGGTGGCCTCCAAGCGGTCAGCCACGCCAGTTTCTCCCTCCATGAGGGTGAGGTGCTCGGTCTCATCGGCCCCAACGGCGCGGGCAAGACGACCATCTTTGACACCATCTCCGGCTTCGTGGTCCCGAGCGGGGGCTCCATCAGATTCCAGGGGCAGGACATCACCGACTGGAATCCCGAGCGCCGGGCCCAGGCAGGTCTCGGGCGGTCATTCCAGGACGCCCGGCTCTTCCCTTCGCTCACGGTGGCGGAGAACATTGCCATCGCGTTGGAGCGCCACCTGGACGTGCGCGATCCGGTCGCCGCGGCATTGGGACTCCCTGCCGTCGCCGAGTCCGAGACCGAGGTGGCGTGGGCCGTCCACGACCTGATCGAGCTGCTCGGACTCCAGGCGTTCCGCAACAAATTCGTGTCCGAGCTCTCAACAGGCAGCCGGCGCATTGTGGACATCGCCATGGCCCTGGCGCACCGCCCATCCGTGCTCTTGCTCGACGAGCCCAGTTCGGGAATCGCACAGCGCGAGACGGAATCCCTGGGCCCCCTTCTGCTCCAAATTCAGGAACAGGTCGGCTGCGCGCTTTTGGTGATTGAGCATGACATGCCGTTGATCACGAGCATCTCAAATACGATGCTGGCCCTGGATCTCGGGGAAGTGGTCACGACGGGTTCGGCCCATGAGGTCGTCAACCATCCAGCCGTCGTGGCCTCCTACTTGGGCACGGACGAGGCCGCAATCTCGCGCTCGGGCGTGATCGATGTCACCGGTACGGACCCAGTGCTCGCATTGCGGTCCTGAGCATGGTGACGCGGGCTCAGAATGGCGGCTCGGGGAAGCTGATTCGAGCGGCGGCGGTGGCCGTATTCTTGATCGTGGCCATGGCGGGCATGGCCGCAATGGCCGATCAGGCTGCTGCGGACCCGGTGGGCAATGTGCAGTCCACCTATTGGTGGTCGGCTGAGAAGTCGGGTACGACCGTCCCGGCGCCGCCCATTGTGCCGGCCGGCGGATTGTGGGTGTCGACTGACGCATCGGGCGACCAGGCGATCTCGGCTCTCAGCTTCACGTTGCCTGCGAACCAATCGGCGCCCATCGTCACCCTGTCGGTGAACCAGGCTGCGCCGGCCAGTCAGGTGGCCATTGTGGCGTGTGCCCCGATGGCGCCGTGGAAGGTTGTGACGGGCCCGGGAGTCTGGGCGGACCGGCCGACCGCCAATTGCGGGGCGGGCGAGGTGGCCGGAAAGCTGAACACAGCTGACACGACGGTCACCTTCGATCTGTCCAGCCTGGCCACCACCGGCGCCGTGAACGTCGTGATCATTCCCGCGCCGAGCACCGGTCCGACGAGTGGGACAACCCCGGTCGCTCCACCGGTGGCGGTCGCACCTTCCTTCAACATCACTTTCCAACCCTTCACGGCCAGTCAGGTGGCAACGTCGTCGTCGGCACAGCCGGTAGCTCCCGTTGCTCCGAGCCCGGCACCCGTGACCGCTCCCGCTCCCGTCGTGGCACCGTTACCCTCGTACGCAGTCCAGACGCCGACACCGCTTCCGACCAATCAAACGGGACTCTTCCCCTCCTACAGCCTGCCGCCGGTGCCCCAGGCTCCGGTGGTGACGCCGACGGTGGCACCTGCGGCCGCGGGAACTGCGCCCACTGGGTCGGCACTGGGCTCATCCCCGGCCACCCTGACCACGATGGACAATGCCAGATCCTGGTGGGCCCGGCTCCTGCTGGCCGCCATGGTGCTCGGCCTCGTGGCCTATGCCATCGTGCAGGGACGCAAGGTTTCCCCTTCGGGTCGGCCCCGGTTGAGCCTCTACGACGTGCCGCCCGCAGGCTTTGAGCGCTCGGCTGCGGTGCTCTCGGGCTCGGGACGTGGGCTGCCACCTGCGCTCCACTGACCGGGCCCTCGCCTCGGGGGTGGGTTGGGAGCAGAGGCGGTCGGCTCCCTGCAAGGATGGCCTCGAGGACCGGTCGGCGACATGCTCGAAGGCGGCCGTGCCCTTTGACGGTCGATTGCGTATCTGGTAACGTAACCATCCCGTCGGAACGGCCTCCCAAGGTCTTCCGGCAGCCGAAGGAGACATTCCAGCGGAGCGATCCGTCCGGAACAGTCCTTCGGGCCACCCGGCACCAACATCGGCAGAACAGGTGTGTGCCCGGTCGCTCCTTGAAAACGGAATAGTGAGAGCCAAAAGCCAGTGCGGGCAATTCATTCGTGCTTCGGTACGTCTGGGTTGTACGTCAATTAGCAGTAAAACAGGCCTCGAGTCCTTAGGGACAAGAGACAACCTGTTGTTACCATGGAAGAGTCATACATGGTGACTCTCTGATTTTTGGAAGGTCCTTCCTTAGTTAGGAATGGCTGACCTTAAGTCTCGATGGAGAGTTTGATC
>PNAT01000051.1 GCA_003169675.1 Acidimicrobiaceae bacterium | reverse complement strand
GTCAACCTCGAAGACGAGACCGGTCATGTCAACGTGGTCTTCTCCCGCGGTGCCTGGGCCCGCTGGAAGCTGGTGGCCCGCCATGCCCCGGCGCTGCTCATCCGGGGCCGGCTGCAGTTGGGGCAGGGCACGGTCAGCCTGACCGCCGAGCGTGTCGAAGGACTGAGCGTGGGGACCGGGGTGCCGGCCAGCCGGGACTTTCGCTGACCGGAATTCCGGCTCCTCCCGACCTAGCGTGGGGAGAGGGGGAACTGCCATGGACAGGAATTGGGGCCAGTTGGCGCACTCTGCCGCCACACGTACCGTCGGCCTTGCAGCTCTGAGCGGCCTGGCGGCACTCGGTCTGAATTGCGTGGCCGGAGGGACGTCCGCCTCAGCCGCCAAGAGCACACCGAAGACCACATCGAAGAGCACACCGAAGACCACATCGAAGACCACACCGAAGACGCCGGCCGTCACCACCAGTGTGAGCTTCACGCTGGACCTGCAGATTTCGCTGCCCAAGGACTACGGCATCACAGTGAGCGGCAACGGGCAGGCCGACTTCGCCCAACAAAGCGTCACGATGTCGATCAACCTGACCACGGCCGGACTGCACTCGTCGGAAATCGGCAAGGGGATCCCGCGGTCCACCGGAACGCTCCAGCTCCAAGGCGAGTGGGTCGGTGGCACGGCGTATGTGAAGGTGCCGGCCAGCCTCAGCTCGCTGGCCGGAGGCGCTCAGGAATTGTCGTACGCCGCCCCAGCAGCGACGGCCCACCAGGTCGACACCGCGCTCTCCCAGACCGCAGTGGCCCTCACCTACGCCCACATCCTCGCCGGCACGCTGGCCGCGCACGAGATCCAGCACCGCATGGGCACCCGCTCCATGAACGGCGTGTCGGCCACCGGCACCAAGATCAATCTGACGCTGGCCCAACTGCTCAAGGTGATCCCGGGCCTGTCGCCGGCCATGACCGCCGACATTGCGAAGATGGCAGACACCGAGATTCCCGTCACCGTCTGGGTCGACCGCCAGGGCCGGCTGGTCCAAGCGACCATGGCGGCACCGGTCATCTCCGGCATGGGGTCCATTACCGGGACCGTGAAATTCTCTGGCTACAACGCGCCGGTGACGATCACGGCTCCGGCGGCGGGGACGGTCAAGCCAGTATCGAAGAGCGAGCTCACCTTGTTGGAGAGCGAGAACCCCTTCGGGACCAAGGGGTAACGGCGGCGTCTTTGCCGGCCGCGGTTCAGCGATAGGTGTTGTTGGAGGTGTGGTCTCCGCTGAGCCAGCGGTCCAGGTCCTCCTTGGCGGTGCGCCGCCGCGCCGCATTGATGGCCTCGGCGTCAGGGTGGTCGGTCGTGAACTCGAGAATGAGCCCGTTGGGATCGGTGATGTACAGCGAGACGCAGTAGCCGTGGTCGACCACGAACGTCTCGGGCTCCCGGTAGCCGGCGTCGGCAATCCGCCTCCTGATGGCGTCCTGGGTGCCCTGGTCGACCGCCAGCGCCACGTGGCGGAACGGGGTGAAGTTGATGTCGGTCTTGAACAGTTTCTGGTCGGCCGGATCGGCGAATTGGAAGAAGGCCAGGGCGCTGCCATCGGCCAGGGCGAAGAACGTGTGGCAGTAAGTCCGCACCGAGCCGAAGAGCTCGTCGGACTCGGTCCAGGTGGCCACGAGCGGCAGGCCGATCACGTCCTCGTAGAAGCGTCGGGTGGCCTCCTGGTCGTCGGTGATCGTGGCGTGGTGGTGCAGCCGCAAGGGGCCGGGAGGGGCGTTGTGGCTCACGGCGCGGTCTCCCTGGTGAGGTGGGACAGCGGTCCGACGGCGTGGCCGGCCCGGATGGGAAGGCACGAGGCAGGGTAGTCCGCCGCCATCTCGACCCTCCGGTCTGCCAGCTCGTCGAGGAACCTCGGTAACTGGGCCATGGCTCCGGTGGGGGCGTCGTGGAGGACGACGACGGACCAGGGCTGGCGGTCCACATCGCCCAGGGCGGCCGCCACCCAGCCGAGCGGGTCCTCCCAGTCGCGGGGGAGGCTGTTCCACAGCACGCAGGTGTAGGCGTGCGCTTCGAGGTAGCGCAGGGCCGCCCGGCTGAAAACCCGCTGGTCCAACACGCCACCGGCGGCATAGGGGCGGAAGAGCTTCTCCGCGTCGTCGAATTCCTCCAGCTCGGCGGCCAGATCGGCGATCTCGCTCTGGACGGCGGCCTCGGGGTCTGCTGCGGCGCCAAGTTGCAGGCTGTGGGTGTTGGTGTGGTGCCCGATCCGGTGGCCCTCGGACCGCGCCCGCCGAACCAGCTCCCGGCCCCCCGGCTTGCGCAACTGGGTGCCGACGACGAAGAACGTCGCGGGAACACCCCGTTCCGCAAGCACGTCCAGCACGGCGTCGGTGACCCCCGGCGTCGGCCCGTTGTCGAACGTCAACGTCACCTTGGTTCCGGCCGTTTCGGCGCTCATGGCAACGATCCCCGCTCGACCAGCTGGGCCAGCTTGGCCAAGCTCATTGATGTGCCGGTCTCATTGTCGACGGGGGAGACGCCGCGGGGAATTCCGTCGTGCTCGACCAGGACGTCGGTGCCCCCGGGCGCATCGGAGAGGGTTGTGGTGATCGTCATGACACCCTGGAAGGCGGGATCGGAGGTCTCGAATTCGACCATCTCAATCACCTGAGTATCCGTTACCAACTTAGCGAAGTGACCTTGGTACGTGTCGGTACGCGGGTCCGTCTTGCCGGTGCCCGTCGCAGCCTCGTAGGTCAGCGAGATACGAAACGCGCCGCCTTCATGGGCTTCGAATGCGTGCACGTGGACGGTCATCCCCAGCGGCGCCCTCCAGGTGGTTATCGACACTGCATCGAGCAGCGCCCGGTACACCGCGGCCCGCGGCGCCTTGATGTGACGCCTGCACCGGGTGGAGCTCACCCACTCACCTTACGGGGCGTCGCCCGGGACATCTCCGTGTGGGATCCGACCCGCCTCCACCTAAGGTGGGCTGTCCACATGACATCGTGAGAGAAGGGAGTGGGCCGTGCTGCTTAAGGGATTGAACCACGTGGCCACCATCACTAATGACTCGGCCCGGCTGCAGGACTTTTACCGGGACGTCTTCGAGGCCGAGGTGGCGCGGGACGGTTCCGAATCCCCCGAGGGGAAGGGACCGCGCCTCAGCATCATAAAGATCGGCGATTGGTCCGAGCTCAATGTGTTCGAGATTGAGGGCAACACCGAAGCGGACCGCCAGACGCCCATGTTCGGGCGGGGCCGCATCGACCACCTGGCCGTCCAGGCGGCGTCCCTTGAGGCCTTCGAGACAATCCGGGAACGCCTGATGATCCGGGGCTCGGCCGACGACTTCGTCACCGATTTCGGGCCCATGCTCAGTATCTTCTTCCGGGATCCCGACGGTCTTGAATGCGAGGTCTGCGTGGAGAACCCCGATGCGACACCGGGGGAATTCCATCCACCAGGAACGCGGGCCGCTCGATACTCGTAGGGCGAAGCGTCCCGTTCATGGCGACGGGACCTGAGCTCATTGGTACGGCACGAGCGTTCCCGTCACGGACCAATTCTCATCGCAGTCGGGGTGGCCAGGTACGTGCAAGTTCACGGCAGCGGTCCCGCTCACGTCGAGGGGAGCGGTGAATTTTCCCGCCGCGGCCTGAGGCGGAAGGGTCAAGCTCAGATCCTCGTATTCGTATGTCCCGTCGCCCTTGGCTGTCATCACCCCTTTGGAAGAGATGGTGCCATTCATGAAGTCGCCACCGGTCGAAGTCGCCAGGGGGGACAAGGTCACGTTCTCGGGCTTTCCGGTCGCGCCCGCACTGGTCGCCAACTCCCACCCCCCACTGAAGGTCGTGGGTACCCGTGACTGGATGTCGGGGGAGCACGAAATGACGCTGCTCATTTTGTAGGAGAGCTCGACGGGTCGTTGGAGAGGCCTTCGCCGAATGGTGATCTGGACGAGTTCGGAGGAGTGATGTCCGCACCGGTATTCCCCGCACCCGTCGAACCCCCGGTGTTGCCGGTGGACCCGCTCACGGCGTGGGACACCGGGCACGCCGTGGCACCAACGGCCACCATGAAAAGGACACCCACTTTGATCATGGAGCGGCGCAGCAGTGTCCCGAGGTCGGCAGAGTTACTGGGCCTCCCCGCGGTTTTCCTCGGGTGGGGTCCCTCGGACTCTGCCATCATCCACTCTTCGCCAGGCCGGACGTGGAGGAGCGGAACAGATTCTGTACCAAATCCCCCAGCGATGAACTGAGCACGCTACCTTGCAGGCCGAGCGACCGCCTGGTTGGGATGGTCCCTGGGAGATGCTCAGATGACGACGAGTCCTCTTCCGGTAATCAGGGGGAGGTCCAACGCGGTGACGAGGCCGGGTGCGGCCGCTACGACGGCGGAGACGGCATTGACCAACCGCATGGCGGTGGCCTTGAGACCGGCCGTGTTGTGGTCGCCGTCAGTACCCATGAGCTGGAGGTCGAGGGTGTAGTTGGGCTCCCCGGTGACCTGCACCCGGTAACAGCCTTGGCCAGCGGGCTGGGGCCAGGACGCACCGAGGTCATCTCGCAACCGGGTCACGTGCTCGAGCACCACCACCGTCTTGTCGCCCACCATGCCGCACACTTCGAAGTGCAGGGCGGCTGCGGTTCCCTTCTTGACCGTGCCGGCATCGACCTCGAAGTCCTCGGGTGCGGGCTCGCGCTCGAACCATTCGGTGACCTCGGTGAGCATGACTCCCAGGCCGGCCGCGATCTGGCGCACCACGCTGCCCCAGGCCATGGTGAGGACCCCGGGCAGGAGGAGCATCGGTAAATCGTCCATCTCCTTCCCGAAGCCCATGATGTCGAAGAGCACCATCGGTTGGTTGTACGTGTTGTAGTTGAGGACCTCCGAGCAGCGGACCTCTTCAATGCGCTCGCTGATGCCCGAGAGCACCAGGGGTAGGGCGTCGTTGGCAAACCCGGGGTCGACCCCGTTGACGAAGAGCGAGACACCGGCCCCCTTGGCGGCGGCAACGAGTGGGATGGACATGGGATCGTCATCGGCGGGGTATTGGAGGAACACCGGGCCTGACGAGACGACGTTGATGCCGGCGGTCAGGAAGCGCTCCAGGTCGGCCAGCGCCTCGCCCAGGCGGTCATCGGCCATGGCCGTGTGCACGATGCAGTCCGGTTTGAGCGCCAAGAGGGCGTCGATGTCGCTGGAGCCCACCACGCCAAGGGTCCTTCCCAGCCCGGCCAGCTCACCGGCGTCCCGGCCGACCTTGGCCGGGTTGGACACGAACAGACCGACCAATTCGAGGTCGGGGCGGGCGTCAATCCCGGCCAGGGCATGCCGTCCCACGTTGCCGGTACTCCACTGCACGACTCTCAAGGTCATTGGGACTGGGATCCTTTAGAGGTCGGGCAGGCCGAATTCGAGGTTGGCCGACTGCAGTCCGCCATCGACCTGGAGGATCTTGCCGGTGACGAATGATCCGGCCGGAGAAGCTAGGAAGAGGATGGCAGCCGCGATCTCGTCCGGGTCGCCGATGCGCCCGAGCGGTGTGGCCTCTTCCATGGTGGTGCGGAGCTCGTCGCTGGCCATGACGATGTCAAGGGCAGAGGTGGCGGTGGAGCCGACAGCCACGGCGTTGACCCGGATGCGGGGAGACAGGTCCCGCGCGGCCAGGCGGGTGTACTGCTCCAGGGCGCCCTTGACGGTGCCATAGGCCAGGTAGCCCCGGGCGCCGACGTGGCCCATGACCGAGGAGACGTTCACGATGGCGCCCCCTGGCGTGTCGCCTTCCAGCATGAGTGGCACGGCCGCCCTCACGAGGGCATGCCCGGCCCCGACGTTGAAGTGAAAGGCCTCCTCGAGAGCTCGTGGTGACGTATCGAGTAAGGGACGGGGCATGGTGCCGCCCAAGTTGTTGACCACGATGTCGAGGCGACCGAGTTCCTGGCGTGCCGTGTGGGCCAGCGAGGCCATCAGGTCGATGTCGGTGAGATCGCCGGCCACCACGAAGGCGCGGCGACCTGTGGCCTCTACCTCTTTGGCCACCTGCCGCAGCTGATCCTCGGTCCGGGCGGCCAGGACAACGTCGGCACCTGCTTCGGCCAGGGCGACCGCAGTGGCGGCTCCGATGCCGCGTCCGCTCCCGGTGACGATGGCTACCTGGTCGGTCACTTTGAATCGGTCGAGGATCACCCAGCGGACTGTAGTAGCCGCCGACCTCCGAGACGCCAGCCTGAGTCGAACTCCGACCGGCGCGACGGCCAAGAGTTCCTGCACTCGCTCCCGATTCAACCGCTCATTTGCGGCAATCGGAAGTTCCGGCGAGAGTCATGGCCGTGGGAGCCGATCGCAGCTATGTGACCCAGGTGGGCAGCCAAAGGGTTGACCTGCCGTTGATCCCGCTGTCCGACGAAGTGACCATCGCCCTCCTGATCTGTGTCGACCTCGGCGTGTCCTTCGCCGAGACGGCCGGGCGCGAGCTGGCCGAGCTGATGCGGGCGTCGGAGCCGGACATCGTGGTGTCCGTGGCCACCATGGGCATCCCACTCGCCATTGAAGCCAGCCGCGCTCTCGGCCTGGACGATTACGTGATCCTGCACAAGACGCCGAAGATCCACTTGGGCGAGACCTGGTCCGAGCCGGTCATCTCCATCACGACGGACAAGGAGCAGCGACTGCGCATGGATCCAGCCCGGGTTGACGCCGTTCGTGGGCGACGGGTGGCGGTGGTCGACGACGTGATATCGACGGGCGCCTCACTCCTGGCGGCGCTACGCCTGGTGCGCCGCATCGAGGCCGAGCCGGTGGTGATCGGCACTCTCATGACCGAGGGATCGCTGTGGCGGTCGGCATTGGGGCCGGACGCCGATCTCGTCCGCTCACTCGGTTCGATGCCGTTGTTCCGGCCCGCCCCGGGCGGCCGCGGCGGATTGGTTGAGGACTGGGGCTAGGTCCGGGGCCGCTCATCGGGGGACACGGCGGTCCGAACAGTGGGGCGGCGCCGTGCTACAGACCGTCCGCGTCCCCTTCGACTCCGACGGCAAAGAGGCGCCAGGCATCGGTCAGGCCCCGAAGCTGGTGCTCGCCGCGGTAGACGAACGGTATGCCTGAGCCGAGGGCGAGATCCCGGACCGTCGACGTGACCAGGATCTCTCCGGGTGCGGCGGCGGCCGAGACGCGCTGCCCGACGTGCAGGGCGATCCCGTGCAGGTCGCGGTGGCGCCCGGTGAGCTCCCCGGTGTGCATGCCAGCACGAATATCGAGCTGGAGCGATCGTACGGCGTCGCGGAGCGCGCAGGCGTAGCCGATGGCGTTTGCCGGTGAGCGAAACGTCCCGACGACTTCGTCCCCTTTCGTGAAGAGCTTGCGTCCTTGGAAAGTGTCGAGCTTTCGTTCCACCAAATCTTCGAAGCGGCTGAGCACCTCACCCCATTGGCGGTCACCGAGCGCCGCGGCCTTCTCGGTCGAACCGACTATGTCAGCGAACACCGCGGTAAGCACAATGCGCCGTTCACCGTCACCCGCACCGATAACGGGTCCGGAAGTACTGCGCATGTCGGCGGTGAGGGCGGGGCCGAGAGTAGCGCCGTCGCCGCCATTGGAGTGGAGATCGGCCGGGCGATGATGCGCTCGCCCCGACGATCGGAGGGAGGCCAGGATGGCGGGGCTCGTGCCCAGCCAGACCCACTCCGGCCAGAAATAGCCATGTCCGGTCATGGCCCAAATGACGGTGCAGATGGCCGCTGGAGTTGCCGCGGGAACCGCTCGGTGGACGCGGGAGCGGACCCTGTGGGCACGAGGCTGGCGGGACGGAATAGGAGCCGGCACGGGCGAGGCGATGCGGGGGAGGTCCTGGAACACCCTGTCCAGCTCGACATTGGTGGTGGCATTGAAGGCCTCGTCGACGCGGGTGTTGAACTCTTCCAAGGTAAGGCGGCCCTCGCCGTAGAAGACTTTGAGCCGCTGCACGGCCTCGTTGCGATCGGCGTCCGAGACCCGGATCGGCTTATGGTCCCCGTCGTCGCGGTCCGGCGCCGTCATCGGCTGCAGTATCGCGCAGGACCCCGTCTGGCAGTTTTCGGCGGTGCCGAGCCGAAAACGGGTCAGGAGTAGCCTCTACAGCAGCCCTTCGGCCTTGAGCAGCGCGTCTTGCGCGTCAGCCTGGGTGCGCACGTTACGGCGCGCCAGGATGAGGTAGACGAGGCCGCCGACCCCCATGCCCAGGAAGATACTGAAGTCGGCGCCGAAGTCGTGTGCGCCCGTGGTGTGAAACGTGACCAGATTCAGCCAATGGGGAAGGGTGAAGGTCGCCGACAGCGCCGAGATGGCGGCGAACATGCCGACAACCTGGGCGATGAGGGCAGGCCAGAAGATCCCGCCGGAGTGCCAGTACAGGGAGTCGCGGCCCGTCTTCTGCAGTTCGCTCGGTACGTAGCGGTAACGCCTCAGCGCCCAGTCGACCAAGAAGATAGCGGCCCATGGCGCGATCCAGACGATCACGAGATCGACGAAGTCGCTCAAATAGGTCGAGAAGGACGCGTTGAATATGGCATACATGGTGACACCGAGAGCGATGGCGCAGTCGATCAGCACCGCCTGGTAGCGCTTCACGGGTACGCCGATCGCCTGCAGGGTGACCCCCGATGAGTACAGGTCAAGGCTGTTGATGGCGAACAGTTGCAGGGCGGCGAAGATCATGAAGACCACGACGAACCACGCTGGTATGACGCTCTGTGTGGCCAGCGGAAGGAAGCCGCCGGTTCCGGTCCCGATGCCGGGGATGAAGGTGGCGACGTACGCGCCGAGGGCCATGATCAGGATTTCGGGCACGGCCGTTCCGAGGAAGACCCATCCGACGATGCCCTTCTTGGAGGCTCCCGTTGGGCAGTAGCGCGTGTAGTCGTTTCCGCATTCGGTCCATCCGAGACCACTCAGGGCAATGGTGAACGCCAGCCCCTCGGTGTACGTCTTCCAGCCGACACCGGTCGCCACTCCGTGGATCGTTGCGTGGTGGACGGCGAAAGCGAGGAAGGCGACGAAGAGGGCCACGAAGGGCAGGATTAAGGCCCGCAGGGATTTCATGATCGTCGAATGTCCCAAGAAGGGGAGGATCCCTTGGATTAGGACTGCACCGATGACTAGGGCCGCCTTGGCCGGGCTCCCCGCCGAGTACCCCGCCTTGGTCATCAGGACGATGCCGGCCCCGACAATGAGAATGAGGCCTTCGACCTCGAAGCCGATCTGGGTGAACCAATTGAATACGGAAATTGGCCGGCCACCGTTAGGCCCGTAGCTGGCCCTATTGATGGCGAAGACGGTGGTCCCGGTATTCGGGCCCTGCAGGGAACAGAGGCCAAGGAGGAAGAAGGAGAGGTTCCCCAAGACGATGACCGATAGTGCCTGGAAGAAGGTGAACTTGAAGACGCCCATCAGGATGCAGCCGTAGATGAAGTACTCGACCTGGACACTGGCGCCGGCCCACATTCCGAAGATGTCCAGGGGACTGGCCCATCGCTCGCTCTCGGGAATGAAGTCGATCCCGTGTTGCTCGACGTGGAACGCCTGCTCGGTCTCGGGGTCGTGAATTATCGCCAAGTCTTCTGCGATAGGCACCGTACTGCCTCCTTGGTCTTCGTGAAGCCGCCTCAGCTCGTTCATCATGGCCGCTCCGCAACGGTAGGACCGTGATGTCCGGGTTCGCCATTGGTCCGGGCGGCCCGGTAGCCGACGTGCCGGGGGCGGATGGTGGGGTGCTGTCGGTCTACTTCTCGAGCACGGCGCGCATGAAGGCCACCGACTTCTCCTGCGTCTCTCGGGCCTGGTGCTCAATGAAACGCTCCACGACTGGCCCGACGCCGAAGATCTTGACCCGGGCTTCCAGCAGGAATGTCTCGGCGGTGGTGCCACCCTTGTCGGTCAGCGCAATTGACCCGCTGAGTTGGGTCTTGTCGGCCATTGTCGCGGGCGTCATTTTGAACGTTGTCGTCGACGTGGAAGGGTCGAACGTGCTGACCTCGGTGGTGGAGATCTCCTCACCGAAGATCTTGCGTACCGGTCCGGGCATATTTGGCTTCTGCGAATAAGTCAGAGTGCGCACCAGACCGCTCAAGAGGTCCCCCTCGACCGACACCACTTCGGCTGCCGTCGAACCCAAGGCCTCGAGGTGCATCCGGACGGCAAATTCGGGATCGAAGTACAGCTCCCAGAAGGCCTCAGGCGGGCACGTCCAGCTGTAGTTGAGCGAGAGCTTCATGGCGTGAGGTCCATGAGCATGTGATGTGTGAGGTCTCCCATGAGGTCAATCATGATGTGCATTGAGACAACGCGCCACTCACCTTGCTGGTATGCGTAGGAATGGCGGTAGCGCCCGGCGATGACGGGCTGCAGGTTCAGTGCTCCGGGCACGGCCTGGAGGACTGTGAAGTACGAACGACTGGCTGCCGAAAGTCCTTTGTCCTCGACATCGACAATGATGTTCGTGATCACGTGCTTGGTGCGTGGCGTGCCGTCCTCGTAGCGGCGGGTGGTCCGCTCGTACAGCCTCGCAATGGCGTCCCGACCCGAGATGGTGTTTCCGAAACCCTCGAAGGTGAGCGTGGCGTGCTGAAATACCTCGGCCACTCCGTCGAAGTCGCCGGCGTCAATCCGCTCGGCGTAGGTGTAGATCAGCTTGGTGATTGCCTCCCGCGGCGTAGGTTCCACGCGCTTGATTGTGACACCACTCACTGCCCGAGCAGCCGTCCTATCCGCTCGGCCAGCCGGCTCGGGCGGCCCCGGCGCTCCTCGGACCGGTCGGCCATGCGCATCGTCATCAGCCCAGCGTTGACCCCCAGCCATCGGAAGGGCTCGGGCTCCCAGTCCCGGGACACATGTCCCACCCAGGGGAGACGGGTCAGTTCGCTGTCGGTTCCGGTGATCAGATGGGCCAGCGTGCGGCCGGCCAGATTGGTGGTCGCCACCCCGTCACCCACATACCCCCCGGCCCATGCCACCCCGCTCACCCGGTCGAGACCGACCGATGAGTGCCAGTCTCTCGGGATACCCAGTGGCCCACCCCAGGCATGGGTGAATCCGGACGAAGAGAGTGCGGGGAAGAGCTCTCTGAGGGTGTGGCGCAAGAGCGCGTGGACTTCGGGCTCAGTTTCGAAGGACGGCTGGACCTTGGAGCCGAAGTGGTAGGGAGCCCCACGCCCGCCGAAGGCGATGCGGTTGTCGGCTGTCCGTTGCCCGTAAACGATCATGTGGCGGTAGTCGGCGAAGGTGGCCCTCGACGCCAGCCCGGCTGAGGACCAGAACTCACCACTCAGTGGCTCGGTGGCCACCATGAAGGAGTACACCGGCACCAGGGCCCGCTCATGGCCGGGCAGCCCCGATGTCCATGCCTCCACGGCGCGCACCACGACATCAGCCCTGACGGTGCCGCCACTGGTCCTGACGACAGGTGAGGATCCAGCCGTTCCGGGCTCAATGGCGGTGACCTCGGTGTGCTCGTAGACGTTCACTCCCCTCCGCTCGACGGCGTCGGCCAGCCCCCGCGCTAGGAGCGCCGGCTGCACCACGGCGCAGTGCGGGGTGAAGGTGGCCCCGAGGGCCCCGTCAATGCCGATGATCTCCCGGGTCTCAGACGCCGTGAGCCAACGTAGGTCCTCTTCACTGAACCCGTGCGACCGGGCCGCGTCAACCTCGGCCAGGGCCCGGGACCGCTGGGCCTCGTTGCGCACGACATCCACCGACCCCCCCTTGGCGAAGTGGCAGTCGATCCCCTCGGCGGCGGCCGAACGGCCGACGATGTCGACTGTGCTCTGCATGGCCCGCCGCATGGCGCGCATGGCGTCGAGGCCATAGAGGCGGGTCAGCGCGGCATCCGATGTGGCGAAGAGAGCCGAACACCAGCCTCCATTGCGCCCGGAGGCACCGAAGCCGGCCACCTCCTTCTCCAGCACGGCGATGCGAAGTGTCGGGTCGGCGCTGGCCAGGGAATGGGCGGTCCAGAGTCCGGTAAATCCGGCCCCGACGATGCACACATCAACCTGAAGGTCCTGGGCCAGGGCCGGCCGGGACGGCAGAGGTTCTTCAATGGCATCCCACCAGAAGGCGAGGCGCTGAGAGTCAGCGGTCCCCACCCCCGATGGTGCTACACCCGGTGCCACGCCTCGGTGAGCACCTCACGCAGGGTTGAGCTCATGAAGTCGATCTCCTCCTGGCCGCAGATGAGGGGAGGTGAGAGCTGCACCACTGGGTCGCCGCGATCGTCGGCCCGGCAGATCAGACCGGCTTCGAAGAGCGCTCCGGAGAGGTAGCCCCGCAGGAGCCGCTCCGACTCCTCGTCATTGAACGAGAGGCGCGTCTCCTTGTCCTTGACCAGCTCAATGCCGTAGAAGAATCCGGCCCCGCGCACGTTGCCGACGATGGGCAGGTCATACAGCCCTTCGAGGGCAGTGCGGAACGCCACTTCTGTCGACTGCACGTGCTGAAATATCTGCTCTCCCTCGAACACATCGAGGTTGGCGAGGGCGACGGCACAACTCACGGGGTGCCCAGCGAAGGTGAAGCCGTGCAGGAACGAGGCGCCTTCCTTCAAGAAGGGCTCGACCAGGCGCTCGGAGGCGATCATGGCACCCAACGGGGCGTAGCCCGAGGTAAGGCCCTTGGCCACCGTGACGATGTCGGGCTGGTACCCGTAGCGCTCGGATCCGAACCAGTGGCCCAACCTGCCGAAGGCACAGATGACCTCGTCGGAGACCAACAGGACACCGTGGCGGTCGCAGATCTGGCGCACCCGCTCGAAGTACCCGGGCGGGGGCGGGAAGCAGCCACCGGCGTTTTGCACCGGTTCGAGGAAGACAGCGGCCACGGTATTGGCACCTTCCCGCTCTATGGCCCTCTCAATCTCGTCGGCCGCCCATTGTCCGAATGCCACTTCGTCGTCAGCGAAGATCTCGGCCCGATAGAAGTTCGTGTTGGGCACTTTGATGGCGCCGGGCACCAGGGGCTCGAACGGGGTCTTGAGATCGGGAATGCCGGTGATCGAGAGCGCACCCATGGACGTCCCGTGATAGGCGATATTGCGGCTGATCACCTTGGTGCGTTGGGGCTGACCGGTGAGGCGGAAGTACTGCCGGGCCAGTTTCCAGGCCGACTCGACCGCTTCTGACCCACCAGAGGTGAAGAAGACCCGGTCGAGGTCGCCCGGCGCGTAGCCGGCAATCCGCTCAGCCAGTTCGATGGCTCTCGGGTGGGCGTAGGTCCACAACGGGAAGTACGCCAGCGTGCTGGCTTGCTTGGCCCCTGCCTCGGCCAGTTCAGTGCGTCCATGCCCGATTTGCGACGTGAAAAGGCCGGCCAGACCGTCCAGGTAGCGCTTGCCGTGCTGGTCCCACACGTACGCTCCCTCTCCTCGCACCATCACAGGGACCTCGTGAGTCTCGTATGTGGCCAAGCGGCTGAAGTGCATCCACAGGTGGCGGCGCGCCTGGTCGCTCAGGTTGGAATTCTCAAAATTGGTGGTACCCATTGTCCCTCCACTTGGCGGGGTCGATGGCGGATCGGCCGATCATCGCGTGCCCCATGAATATGTCTGCTTGGCCAACTTCAGATACAAGAAGGTCTCAGTGGTGCGCACCCCGGGGATGGAACGCACCGAGTCGTTGAGGACCTCCAGCAGGTGGTCGTCGTTCTCACAGACGAGTTCCGCCAGGATGTCGAACGAGCCGGCGCACATGACGACGTAGTCCACCTCGGGAAGGGCCGAGAGCTTCTCGGCCACTTGGCGCACATCCCCCTCGACGGAGATCCCCACCATGGCCTGTCGTGTGAATCCAAGTTGCAACGGATCGGTGACGGCCACAATCTGCATGACCCCGGCCTCCCGCAGGCGCTGGACCCGGCGGCGCACCGCGGCCTCGGACAGTCCGACTTCGGCGGCGATGGCGCCGTAAGGCTGCCGTCCGTCGCGCTGGAGTGACTCGATGATGGCCCGATTGGGTGCATCGAGGAAGGTGGTGGCCCCGGCCTTCGCCTCCCCCTCGATTCTTGATGCCATCGGCTCGTCCACGTCGGACATGCTTCTCCTCGCTTCTGAAGGCCAGCCGGTTGAATCCCCTCAGATGTGCAGAATTATGTCACGGAATAAGTCATAGTTAATCAGAATTCGTCGTGAAGCGTGGCGAAAGTTGCGGATACGCTTGTTGTGAACCGATTTCTGTGATGGGGTAGGCAGGCCAGACCACAGCAGTGAAGGGAGTCGTATGCGCACGTTGCAGAACTTCATCGGGGGGGCCTCCTGCGATGCCGAGGACGGCCCATTGGCACCCCTGATCGATCCCAGCACGGGGGAGCCGTTCGCCGAAGCCCCGGTGTCCGGGCCGGCCGATGTCGACCGTGCCCTCCGGGTGGCCGCCGAGGCATTCGCATCGTGGCGGCGCACCACTCCTTCGGAGCGGAGCCTGGCCCTCTTCCGAATTGCCGATGCGTTGGAGAATCGGGCCGAGGAGCTGGTCCGGGCCGAGAGCGAGAACACCGGGAAGCCCTTCGCACTCACGATGGCCGAAGAGATTCCACCGATGGTGGACCAGATCAGGTTCTTCGCCGGAGCGGCGCGCCACCTTCAGGGTCTGGCGGCGGCGGAATACATGGCCGGGCATACCTCTTTCATCCGGCGCGAGCCGATCGGCGTCTGCGGGGCCGTCACGCCGTGGAACTACCCGATGATGATGGCGGTTTGGAAGTTCGCTCCGGCATTGGCTGCCGGTAACACCATGGTGCTGAAGCCGTCGGACACCACGCCGGTCACTGCCCTCCTCATGGCTGAAATCATGTCCGAGCACCTCCCGCCCGGAGTGTTCAACGTGGTCTGCGGTGATCGCGACACGGGCCGTGCCCTGGTGGTACACGAGACCCCGGCCATGGTGTCGGTCACCGGATCGGTGCGGGCCGGTATGGAAGTGGCCGCCGCCGCCGCGCCCACCCTCAAGCGCGTCCATCTCGAATTGGGTGGCAAGGCACCGGTCATCGTGTTCGACGATGCCGACCCGGCCTCGGCGGCGGAGGGAATCGCCGGTGCCGGCTACTTCAATGCGGGACAGGACTGCACGGCGGCGACCCGGGTGCTGGCCTCACCCGGTGTTCACGCCGACCTGTTGGCCGCCTTGGTCGAGCGGGCGGAAGGCACGGCCGTAGGGGGTCTCGAAAACGAGGACGTCGACTATGGGCCTCTCAACAACGCCAACCAGTTGGAACGGATTCGTGACTTGGTGGATCGCGCCCCCTCCCACGCTGCAGTCCTCACCGGTGGTACCCCGGTCGGGGCTCGGGGCTACTGCTACGCGCCGACGGTAGTGGCCGGCCTCCGCCAGGACGACGAGTTGGTGCAGACCGAGGTGTTCGGCCCGGTCATCACGGTGCAGGAATTCAGTGATGAGGCCGAGGCATTGCAGTGGGCCAATGGCGTGGAGTACGGCTTGGCATCATCGGTTTGGACCCGCGACCACGGTCGGGCCATGAGGATGGCTCGTGACCTTGACTTCGGATGCGTATGGATCAACACCCACATACCGCTGGTGGCCGAGATGCCCCACGGCGGCTTCAAGAAGTCCGGGTACGGCAAGGACCTCTCTGCTTATGGGTTCGAGGATTACACCCGGGTGAAGCACGTCATGAGCAACATTGAGGAGTAGACCATGAACGTCGGTGTTCCCAGTGAAGTGAAGGAAGACGAGTACCGGGTGGCCATCACGCCGGCCGGCGTGCGCGAGCTGACTTCGGCCGGGCACACGGTCTATGTCGAGAAGAGCGCCGGCGACGGGTCATCCATGCCTGACGACGAATTTGTCCGCACCGGCGCGGTGATCATCGACAAGGCGGAGGACATCTGGGCGGCGTCGGACCTCGTGTGCAAGGTGAAGGAGCCAATCGCCGAGGAGTATCACCTCCTCGAGGCCCGAAGCGGGCAGACGCTCTTCACCTATCTGCACCTGGCGGCCTCGCGTGAGTGCACCGACGCACTCATCGGGGGCGGCAATGTTGCCATCGCCTACGAGACCGTGCGCCAGAACGACGACTCGCTCCCCCTGTTGGCCCCGATGAGCGAGGTGGCCGGCCGCATGGCACCCCTCATGGGGGCCCACCACCTGATGCGGGCCGGTGGCGGCCGCGGCGTGCTGGTGTGCGGAGTGCCCGGCGTGCGCTGCGCCCGGATTGTGATCCTGGGCGCCGGCGTGGCTGGGATGGCCGCCGCCACCATGGCCGTTGGCATGCACTCCGAGGTCTTCGTCCTCGACCGCAATCTGGACAAATTGCGCCAGGTTGACCACCACTTCAGGGGCGCGCTTGAGACGATAGCCTCGTCTCAGCACGCCATTGAAGAGATATGCATTGATGCCGACATTGTCATCGGAGCGGTGCTCGTCGTCGGTGCACGAGCGCCCCGGCTGGTCTCCGACGACCTGGTGGCACAGATGCGTGCCGGTTCGGTGCTGGTCGATATTTCGGTCGACCAGGGCGGCTGTTTTGAGTCCACCCGCCCGACGACCCACTCCCACCCCACCTTTGAAGTGCACGGGTCGATCTTCTACTGCGTGGCCAACATGCCTGGTGGCGTTCCCCATACGTCCACCCACGCGTTGGCCAATGCCACGTTGCCCTACACGTTGAGCATCGCCACCCACGGATGGAAGGAAGCGATACGCGCCGACCACGCCCTGGCCGAAGGCGTCAACGTGGTCGATGGGCAAGTTGTCTACCAACCAGTGGCCGAAGCACACGGGCTCGCCTACGCTCCTCTTTCCGAGCTGATGGCCTGATTCAGCCCAGAGCGGCGCCGACCACCGACACGAAGGAGAGCATCTCGCCGGGATAACCCCCCAGGTTTTGGATCATGGCCAGCCCGCGATCGGTGGTGCCGATCTGACGATCGGCTGGCGCCTCGTGGCGCAGTTGCAGCCAGCACTCGAAGAACATGCGCAGTCCCGAAGCTCCGACGGGATGGCCGAAGCTCTTGAGCCCGCCGTCCGGGTTGACCGGCAATTCACCGTCGAGGGCGAAGGTGCCCGCCAGCACCTCCTTCCATGCCGTCCCGCGAGGTGCGAACCCGAGGTCCTCCATCAATACGAGCTCAGTAGGGGTGAAGCAGTCGTGCACCTCAGCCATGGCGAGTTGGTGGCGGGGGTCGGTGATCCCGGCCTGGAGGTAGGCGTCGGCCGCTGCCGCCTCGCATTCGGGGAAGTGGGTGTAGTCGTATCCGGGGTCGATCAGGCCGGACCCGCTGCCGGCGGCAAAGGACAAAGCCTTTACGTAGATCGGCTTGTCTGTGTACTTCAGGGCGTCCTCCGCCCGCACCACAATCGCCGCTGCCGCGCCATCGGCCACCCCGGCACAGTCGAAGACCCCCAGGTTGCCGGCCAGGCGGGGGGACTTGAGCACTGTCTCCTTGGTGATCTCGCGCCGGAACTGCGCCCGCGGGTTCCGGGCCCCGTTGTAATGATTCTTGACGGCGATGGAGGCCAGGACATCGGCCATGGTCTCATCGTCGACGCCGTACTTTTGGCCGTAGGCCGGCGCCACCATGGAGAACATGGCCGCCGCAGTGAGGGTCCGGGCCGTGCCGTCGCCGGGAGGATTCATGGCGTTGAGCCCCTGGAAGCCACTGTCCTTGACCTTCTCCGCCCCGACGGCCATGGCCACGTCATAGGCACCCGAGGCCACCGCGTAGGCCGCGGCGCGCAAAGCCTCAGACCCCGTGGTGCAGTAGTTCTCTACCCGGGTCACCGGCTTGTTGCGCAGCTGGAGAGGGCGAGCCAGCGTGATGCCACTCATTCCGCTCTGCGCGGTGCCGAACCAGTAGGCATCCACGTCATCCTTTTGCACGGCGGCCGAGGTGAACGCCTCGGCACAGGCATCGACGATGAGGTCATCGAGCCCCTTGCCCCAATGCTCGGCGAAGGGCGTGCAGCCCATGCCAACGATGGCTACCTGATCACGGATGCCGTGCGAACCCATCAGGCTGCTCCTCCCTGGCGCGCCGGGCGCGCCTTCCAGAAGTAATCATGTATCCCGTCAGCGCTGAACAGGCGCCGGAAGGTCATTTCGACCCGGTTGCCCACCTTCATCTCATCTGGGTCGACATCGGTCAGTTCGACCGGGAAGCGACCACCACCGTCGAAGTCGACAATGGCGAAGACGATGGGCGGGCTGGGCGAGTAGGCCAGGCGGTCAATGGTGAAGGTCACCACAGTGCCGGCGGTGTCGGCCATGCCCAGGGGCTCCATGTCGTCCACTGCACCTCCGACCATGGAGACCCGCGAGGGCGGCAGGTGCACGGCACCCGACGTCCGGTCGCGCGAGCCGACGAACCCGAACTTCCATTCCACGTTGCGGTAGGCCGCGCTGCTCGACACCCGGGCCGGCTCGGGGCGGCGCGGCGGCTCGGGCAGGAGCTGTCCCCGCCAGGCCAGGAACTTCGCATAGGGGAGCTCGGCACCCTGGGCGATCTGCAGGCTCACCGGGCGGGCGGGTTGCCACTGCCGCAAGGCGCCCGTTGTGCGCAGGACGACTGCATCGGCACCGTCAGCCAGATGGACCACGACGACCACGGTGCCCGGTTCGGTCGATGGGTTGCCGGCCATCTCCTCGAGGACCGAAGCCAGGACCAAGAGAGGGTGGGCCGTGCCACTCTGACCGACGGAGCGGGTGAGGTCGTCGGGCACGGTGGATTCGCTCAGCCCCAATTTCTTTGTCAGGCCCGAGACGGCTCGGCCGTGCATTCCGGTCACCACGAGGCGTCCCACGTCGGTGGTCTCCAGGCCGGCCACCTTGAGCACGCGGGCAAAGGCGTCCTGACCCAGTGCCAGGTAGCGATTTTCGCCGAACCGCTCCTCCCACAGCTTGGAGACCCGATCTCCGGGTGCCCGCCAGCGGTCGGTGAACTCGTCGGACGCCGAGGCACTGGCCACGAATTCAGCCAACACGCCGGACCCGTCCCCAACCAGCGCGGCGGCGGCGGCATCTCCCCCGGCAGACTCATCGGCCCCGCTGGGAAGGCCGTCGCGCATGTCGGCGCTCACCACCAGTGTTGTCGCGGCACCACGCAGCGCCGTGATCAGGCAGCCGATCCCCGACCGCAACGCCCCGCCGAAGTCATAGGCGCCGATTTCGCCCGACAGTCGGAGCGCCGCCGCCACCGCAGTGGCGTTCGTCTTGTCCAGATAGGCCGGCGAAGAAGTGGCGAACCATAGCGATTCCGGGGACGCCCCGCCCGCGGACCTGATGGCCAGGCGCGCCGCCTCGACTCCCAGCGTGGTGGTGTCCTCGTCATGGGACGCAACCGCGCGAGTCCCCTGGCCTCCACCACGGCCCATGAAGTCCGCTATGCCTGTTCGGGACAGGCGGCGATAGGGCACGTATCCGGCTGTACTGATGATGCCTCGCACGGCGGTTGAGCCTATCGGGACCCCAGAAAGGCACCGAAAGTCGCGTCCGCCTGATCGAGATCATGCATGCGGTGCCAGAAAGGACCAAACTGCAGGCATGGCGGAGTGGCCGGAACCCCAAGAGGAACGCCCCCCGCCACCCCGAGGAGGGCTGGCTGAACGGGTGGCCGATGCCGATCGCGACGGCACCATCGCGCTGCTGCGCGAACACGTCGTCGACGGCCGACTGACGCTTGATGAGTTTTCCGAAAGGGTCGGCGTGGCTCTCGAAGCTCGGACCAGGGGCGAACTCGAGTCGGCCATGGCCAACCTGCCGGCGCTCAGGGTTCCGACTGATCAGGTCGTTCGGCGCAAGACCCGACGTTGGCATGTGGCGATCATGAGTGGATCGAGCACCAAGGGAAGGTGGCGCATTAGCGGGAAGACCAACGCCCTCGCCGTCATGGGCGGGTGTGACATGGACCTCCGGCGGGCCGAGATCGACGGTTCCGAGGTCGTGATCACCGCGGTGGCCTTCTGGGGCGGGGTGAAGATCACCGTGCCCGAGGGGTTCGACGTCGAGCTGGGGGGATTTTCCTTCATGGGAGGTCGCGACCTCCGCCTGCGCGACGTCCCGATAGTGCCGGGCTCGCCCCGGATCTACATCCGCGGCTTCTCCATCATGGGGGGTATTGAGGTCCTGAGTAGGCCCAATCGATCGTCAAAGCAGATCGACCAGCCTGACGTCGACTCCAACGGTGGCATGGTGGACGCGCTACTCGCACGACCCGGATCGGTAGGTCCCATCGACCTCGCCACACTTGGGCAGGACATCCGGCGCCAGATCCACACCCAGCATCACGCCGGGCGCCACCGGCGCGGGGGTCAGCATCGAAGTGAAGCAAACGGATCCGCATCGGAAACGAGCCCCACCCCTGACCCGCTCCCCAACGACGGCACCGTGACCATCCTTTTCAGCGACATGGTCGACTACGCCGGCATGACCGAACGATTGGGCGACCAGAGGTCGCGGGAGCTCCTCCGCGAGCACAATCGCATCGTGCGCTCGCACCTCGAACGCCACGGGGGTCGTGAGGTGAACGTCCAGGGAGATGGCTTCATGGTGGCTTTCGGGGGTGCGGCGCGAGCCTTGCGGTGCGCCATCGACATCCAGCGCGCTTTCGCTTCGTACTCCGCTAGTCACCTCAATGAGCCCATTGCGGTGCACATCGGGGTGCACACCGGAGATGCCGTGGAGGAGGATGACGATTTCCTGGGCCACACCGTCATCGTGGCCAGCCGTCTGTCCGGCGTGGCTGGTCCGGGGGAGATCCTGGTGTCGTCGCTGTCGGAGCAACTCGTCCAGGGCACTGCCGAGTTCACGTTCGTCGAACATCGCCAGGCCACCCTCAAGGGCATGACGAGGCCGCAGCACTCCGCCACTTTGGCTTGGGCCGACTGACCCAGCCATCGCAATGACGCAGGTTCATTGCGTCTGTTCCCAACCGGGCGCACCGGTGCGATATCTTGCTCTCATGTTCCGCTGAGTCCCGCCCGAGAGATGTACGCGCGCCGCTGACGGCGCGGCCGAACATCCGAGCGATGTGAACCGGAGCTGCCGCGCCCAGGCCGTCCCTCGACGCGCGCAGCCAAATTCCACAGTGGGCACAAACCGAAACCGACTATGACCATGCAACTCGGACACACCTCAACAATTGTCAGGGACATCGGCCTGACTCCCGGACCGGCCATTGACATGGCTCCCACCCGGCGCGCCCCGAAGGGCGCCCGCCCGCTGCGCCTGGCCACTGCCCTCCAGGTCATGGCAGCGGCAGGAAACGGGTTGGCCTATGTGGCGCTGTCCCTGCGCGTCTATCAGGAGACCCATTCGACGCTCGCCGTCACCATGGTCCTGCTGGCCGGCGGCCTGCCGGTCTTCCTGTTGGCGCCGGTGGCGGGACTGTTGCTGGACCGCCTGCCCATGGGCCGACTGCTGGCGGCGGCGGCGCTGGTCGTAGCGGTCTCGTTGGCCGGTCTGGCTTTTGCCCAGTCATTGAACTCCACCATCTGGCTGGTGCTCTGTTTCGGGATCGCCGACAGCGTGTTGCAACCGGGCCTCACGGCCGCCATTCCTCAGCTGGCGGGCGAGGTGCCTCTGGCACGCGCTACCAGCCGTCTCCAGGGCGCCTCCATGGGAGGCACGGCCATAGGGCCTTTGCTGGCCGGCGTCGTGGGCAGCATTGGAGGGGTGAAGACGGCGCTCCTTCTCGATGCCGCCGTATCGGTCGCCTTCGCTCTGGGCATCCTCATGCTCGGCCTGCGACGGGTCGAGAGAGGCCCGCCGCCTCACCTCGATGACGGAATGGCAGCCGGGATCCGCTACCTTCGCCGGGACCGTCCGATGGGCCTTATGGTCATCGTGGTCTCGGTGATGATCGCCTGCCTGGGTGTCACGATGGTGGCCGAAGTATTCCTGGCCGAGAAGGTGCTCCACGGTGGCACGACCGGTTTCGCCCTCCTCATCACGGGCTGGACCGGTGGCATGACGCTGGGAACGATGATTGCCGGTCGCCTGTCGCCGCGCGCCTTGGCCCCGGGCATTGTGGTCGGACTCGTCGTCCTCGGTTTGGGCGTTGCCGCAGGCGCACTGGCGCCGGCCATGTGGATGGCCATCGCGGCCTATGGCATCGGAGGCATCGGTGACGGGGTGCAGATGGTGGGCGCACGGACGCTCCTCCTTCAGCGGGCGCCAGAGCACATCGCCGGGCGGGCGTGTGCCGTCTTCACGGAATGACCGTCGGTGCGGTGTCGTTGGGCACGGCTGCCTCGGCGCCGTTGGTGGCGCTCCTGGGTGTCCGGGGCGCCCTCTTCGCCGCCGGGATGGCCGCCATCGTGGCGGCGGGCGCCGCAGTCGCCCTGGGCTTGCACCACATTCGAGGGGAGTCTGCCCCTCGGCCGACATCGGCCGAGGCCGACTCGTTGGCGCCGGGAATCCGGTCCTGATCTAATCTGACGGGGCTGCAGGTGGAGATGATTGAGGATCTCCTAGCTTCTGGAACCATTCATCCGCAGGTAACCGAGAAGGAAGCCAAGGCGGCGGTCAGCGGCCCGACGCAACCCAACCCGAAGACGTGGAGCGCGCCACTGTACATCGCAGAGACTGTCGCGACCTTCTTTGGTTGTGCCATTGAATGCACTGACGGAGGTGACACGAAGGAGTGACGCCGCGATGAAGAGTCCGTCATCCTGCTGCCCGCGGACACCTACACCACTCGGTTTCACAATCTCCTGAAAGAGGGCACCGCCTGCTTTGCGCTCGGCAAGATTGGAAACCCACATCGCGCTGTCGTCCTCTTTTATCTGGGCGAGCGACGAGATGAGTTCACTGCCGCATTCGGTGAGATGGGGACCATCGCGATAGGGTCGCATTGATGACCGCCGCTATTTTTCCCTGGCCAGGCGATGTTCACCTTGGGTGTTCATCGGTGAGCAGAGGTGCTGCTGGCAGCTCGTCTACAGCTAGCAGCTACAAGGCAGCCACTGCCCCAGTGCGTGAGCACACCCAGGAGAAGCGGTGACGAAATCTCCGTACTGATTCGGAGCATGGTCGATCAGGAAGAAGGAGCCGAACCCAGGGATGGAAGAGGTCCACACAGCCGGGAGGGGTGATGACGACGCTTCGAAGGCGCCGTCCGGCATAGACCTTCCGACCTCGACGTCCAGTCTCCCTCCCGCCGGCCCTGTCGTCGT
>PNAT01000072.1 GCA_003169675.1 Acidimicrobiaceae bacterium | reverse complement strand
TCGACCTCGACCGTCGTCACGTCCACCAGTGGGGGCGACAACATTGAGACCTCGACCGCCACCACGCAGGGCGTCAGCGTCGACCTCCTTGGCGCGGTCAACATTTCTCTGGGGCCCAACACGGCCTCGATCCAGGTCGACACCACCACGGGCGTCGTTTCGGTGCCCAACCTACCCACGGTCGGGGCCATCACCATCAGCGCCCTCGGTGGCGCTCTCGTCACCATCCTGCTGCCGGACCTGAACAGCGTGCTGAGCGGCCTCCTCTCCTCGTTGGGCGCCATCCTGCCGAGCGGGGCCACTCCCGTGCTGGAGGTCACGCCGGCTTCCTCCAGCGTGTCCTCCAACGGGCACTCGGGCTCGGCCGAGTCCGCCGACCTGAAGCTCAACCTGCTCGGGGGCCTGGTCGTCCTCAACGTGGGTGACGCCTCGGTCACGGCCACCGACACCCCGGGCAACGTTCCCGCCGTCATCACCTCGCCCGGTACGAGCAGCACTCCGGTGGTCACCTCCGCCGCGAACCCGGTCACTACCAACCCCGTCGTCCCGGCCGGGGCCGTCGTGCCCGGCGTGACCACGGTGCACACCGGCGAGTTCTGGGCCGGCTCGCTGCCGATCTTCCTCCTCTCGGGTATGGCGCTCTCCGGCCTTCTGCTGATTGCCCGCCACCGGGTCGCCACTGCGGCCCGTGCGCTCACCCCCATGTTCTCCCGCCGCTCGACCTTCGGGTCGGCCGGCGGGCCGCCACCGGGCCTGGCTCCCGGGACCTCCTCCGTTCCCCCTCCGGTCTCGGGGGCCGGCCCGGTGGCAGCCCCGAAGTAAGTCGCTTGGAGTAGCTGTTCCGCCGGTGTCTTCCCAATCACCGGCCACAAGGACAGCGATCAGAAGAAAGAAAAGGGAGGACCAGGAGAGGGAGAGCGGGATGCCGCGGGAACCGATGCTGCGAACTGCTCGGAACGGGAAGGCTGAAGCCCGTTCCGAGCAGTGGCAGCGAGCACGGTGGTCGGGCTGATGGCGCCCATGAGAAGTTGGGTCGTCACCTTCCTGGGCGTGGCGCTCCTCTTCAGTGCCATCTTCGGAGCCAGCTATGCCATTGCCTGGCAGCTGCACAAGGACAATGCGGCCAAGAAGCTGCTGGCGAGCGAGCACGCTGCCATGGTCGCCATCGCGTCCCGCAGTCACGGCGTGGCCTGCCAGGTCAGCGGGCAGAAGCCAGGTCAGCTGTCGGGCATCTTGAGCATCCCCTCGCTCAACCTGAAGGCGCCGGTGGAAGAAGGCACCGACGATGCCGAGCTCAACGTCGCCGTCGGGCACGACCCGCAATCGGTGTGGCCCGGTGTCGACGGTGCGGCGGTCTTCTTGGCGCATGACGTGAGCTACTTCGTCCACCTGAATCAATTGAAGGCCGGTGACGTGATCACCTACCAGACGGCCTGCAACTCGGTGAATTTCGTCGTCAGCACGCAGCAGATCGTGGCGGCCGGCTCACCGGTCTCGGATACCACCGCCCCCAGCCTGGTGCTCGACACCTGCTACCCGCCCAACGCCCTGTTCTTCACCTCCAAGAGGCTGCTGGTCAGAGCGACCGAGGTGGCAGCCGCCACCAAAGGCACCAACCTCGATCCGGGGCAGAAGCTGATCCAGGCCGTGCACGGGGTGACCTACTCCACCACGGCACCGACGGCGCTCCAGGCCCAGGGTCTGACCCTGGAGCAGAACGAGGCCCCCATGGGCACCATGCAACTGGTCAACGCGTCGATCGCCTTCGCCCAGTCGCCCGGGCCTCTGTCGTTGGAGGCGGCCGCACTCGAGACCTACTTCGGGGGTCTGCATGCCGGCGCACAGCGCCAGGCCGCCTGGTGGGCCGCCCTCGCACCCGGGCTCCCCATGCCGCCCCAGTTGCTCGGTGCCACCGTGACCGGCCATGACGCCCCTCTGGATGTCGAGATCGACTCCGCCCGGGGAGACCCCACCCAGGTGATCCTGCGCACCACGGTGACCCTCTCGGGTGGTTCGGCTCCGGGCCAGCACACCGAAACAGTCGTTCTCCCTGTTCACGGCGGTGCCGTGACCATCGGCAGCTGGACCTTCGGGTGAGAATTTCCTTCCCCTGGGCCTGCGATGACCGCAAGGAAGCCACGGCACGAGCGTTTCCAACATGCGATGCCGGGGGATTACCCCCCGACATGGGGAGGAGTAGAGCGTGAGCTTCGACGACATGTACGACGAGATGCTGCACGATGAGTTCGGTTCGAGCGCACCGAGTCGCGGTGCCCATGCTGCGCCACGCCCCGTGACCCGATTCACCCGCTATCGCAGCGCCGCCCTCGTCGGTGCCGGTGGCCTGGCCTGTGCTACCGCCGGCGCGTTCCTGGGCGGGCTGGGCGGCTACTTCAACCTGTCGCCCGCGGGAACCCACTCGGTCACCACGCAGAGCGAGACCGTCGCCCTGGCGGCCGCCGCCAACGCGGTCTACCACGGCACCCCCGTCGTCCTTCCCGCCCCTTCGGGAGGGAAGGACTCCCGCACCTACTCGGGCACCGGGTCCGTCGGTGCACCGGCCGCCACCTTCGCCGCCGCCAGCGGCCCCCTCCCGGGCGGCGGCGCTCCCCTGCAGGCCCCGGCCGTGAGCGGCGGGACGTCGAATTCGAATCCGTCCAGCGGTGGGGGATCCCCTTCCGGTGGCCAGTCTTCACAAACGCCGCCGCCCCCGCCGCCCCCGCCGCTCCCGCCGCCCTCGCCGCCGGCGGTCAGCATCACCCATCTCCTGGACCAACTGACCGATGCCCTGAGCAGCCTCACCTCCGTGCCGGCCGTGCCCAACGGCGGCGGCGGCGGGATGATCACCCCACTCTCAACCGTCGTCTCCGGCATGACCGGCACCCTGACCAACCTCGACAGCCTGATGCCGCTGCCGGCGCCGACCAGCCCTGGGGTGACCCTCCCCGTGCCAGCTGCCGCCCCGCTGACGGGCGGGTCCACCACCTCTCAGAGTGCCGCGCCCAGCGCAGCGGCGCCGTCGGACAGGAATTCCGCGCCCTCTCCCTCACCCTCGTCATCGGCCCTGTCCGCCGTGGCGGCGAGCGTGGCGCCGCCGACCGGCTCCACTGGTGCCGTGCCCCCGGTCATCCCCTCCCTGCCCCTGCCGGCCACCATCGGCTCTGGGTCCACCATCCCCAGCCTCCCCGTGGTCTCGCCCGTCGGCACCCTGCCTGCCCCGCCGGTGGTCAGCCCGCCTACCGTGACCAGCAGTGGCGGCACGACCTGTGTGAGTGCCCCGACCGTCCAAGTCGGCCCGGTCTCCATCGGGGTCAACAAGGCGGGAGCGCCCACGGGCGCCACCGTCTGCATCCCGTCCTGATCTCCCTTCTCGCCGGGGTAGGAAGCGAGGAAGTCTCATGGTCCGGTTGACCTGCATGCTCCGTCGCAAGGAGGGCCTCACCCCGGAGGAATTCCACCACCACTGGCGGACGGTACACGGCCCGCTCATCGCGGCCAGCCAGAGTGGAAGCCACGTGATCCGCTACGAACAGCACCCCCGGCCACTGGACGACTACAGCGGTGACGGCGATCCCGGGTTCGACGGGGTCACCGTGCAGTGGTTCGAGAGCATGGCGTCCTACCGGGCCCACATGGCCGAACCTGACTTCGGTGAGATCTGGCAGGATATCGAGCGCTTCTTGGACACGAGCCGGATGCACTTCGTGATCACCCACAATCCCCATCTGGTCATGGGAGACGACGAGTCATTCCCCCTGGCCTAAGACGGCCGGTGCGGCCAGCGGCGTGACGCCGGGCACCGGGGCCACGACGGGAGCGGGCACGGCGCGCAGGACACGCCGGGCGCGGGCCAGGGCGTCGGCGGCCTGGCTGCGGCGGCGTTCCATGGTGGCCTTCAGGTCCTGCCACTCGCGGCCGCCGACGCGTGAGACCTTCTTGGGTAGGCGGTGCAGCAGGCGAGCCATGTCGCCACGGTGGTGCGCCGCTACGCCGCCCATGACGAAGATGGTGGCCGGTGGCAGGTGCGCCTCGCCGGTGGCCAGGTCGACCAGTCGGGCGGCCGCCACCTCGGCGTCCTGCAACAGACCCAATTGGTCCTGTAGCCCGGTCAGCTGGCGGACATAGCGAGAGGTACGGCCCTCATAGAGTTCGGAACTGAATTCGAGCGCGTAGCGCAACCGCTTGCAGCGGATGCGGAGCCGATGAAAGTCGGCGGCCGCTCCCGATTTCTTGGCCCGACGGGCCGCCTTCACCACGGCGCCATGGTGGGCCTCCACCAGGTCGGGCACGCTGATGGCGGCGGGGAGCCGGGTGGCCACCGAACGGCGCAGCGGACCCTGCTGCACCAGTGTCGACAGGCCGTGCCACAGGCGGTCCCAGCGGGCCGAATCGAGCGCCACCAACATCTCGGTCCGGGCCGCGTCGCGCTCACGGCCGAGGAGGGCGGACAGCCCGGCCAGAGGATGGTCGGGCCCGGCCAGCAGTGTGCCCCAGCCGGCCACGGCAGCCGTCATCTCCACCAGGCCCTCGGTCTGGACGTCAAGGTCGCGGACGTCTCCGAGCACGGCGGCCAACCACCCGAGCTCCTGGCGATAGAGGCGCGCCCGCACCGGGAGGACGTCATCGAAGAGGCTGAGGGCAGCGCGCAGGCGTCGGGTGGCCACCCGCATGTCGTGCAAGTCCTCGGCGTCCTCACCGAGGCGGGTACCCGGCTCCTTCTGGCGCAGCACGGCCAACTGGCGCCGCAAGACGGCATAGGCCAGCTCGCCCATGGTGGTCTCCGGCGTGATGGCGGTGGTGCCGAGGTCGGTCGGACCGGGGACCTCCACGCCGACCGCCAGGAGACCGGCTTCGAACTTGGAGAGCATGGCCGGTTGCAGACCGCAGGACGAACGGAGTTGCGCCACGATGGGTTCGAGTGCACTGAGCCATTGGGGGAGGACCTCGACTTCGACCCGGCGCAACTGCATGGGACGCTGCCCGTTGCCCACGACGATCATGGTCTCGTCCAACGCGATCTCAGCCGCATCCTCCCCGCCCACCCGCAAGGCGAACGGCCGGCGCCGGGTACGGACCTGCAAGATCTCGCGCAGCGGGTGCCGACCGGCGATGGCGTGCACTCGACGGCCAACCGGGCCCCCGGGGGACAGGGCGCCGACACCGGCATCGGGAAGGATCTCGGTCACTTCCAGGCGCTTACGCAGGCCGCTGTCCTCGGCCGCCCGGGTGTCCTTCAGGGTGATTTCATCCTGTCGCCCTCGTCGGCGGGTGCGCACCACGAAGCCGGCTGCCGCCATGCGCCAGTCGTCCGTGTCGAGATACGTATCGACCAACCGGCGCGGTGTCCTGGCCAGCGCGGTGATCGTCCGCTGCGCATCGTCCTCGATGCTCAGCGTGGGAAGGGTGGCCAGCCAGCGTTCAACCGGGCGCAGATCGAGGGCGTCGAATTGCCACTCGATCTCTACCGCTTCGCGCTTCTCGGCGGACGCATCGTCCCTGGAGCTCCCCACGGAGCCAGGCTACTGCGGGCGTGCCCGAGCAGTTTGAAAAGGACGCTGATTGCCGCCATTTCAGAGCGGCGCGGCAGTAATCTGCCTGCAGTGGGTCGACGGGAGATGACCGTGGTGCTACCGAGACCAACCGATGTCGTACAGGCCGCCGGCGGATTGATCGTCCGGCGACACGCCGGTGAACTCGAGATCGCCGTCGTGCACCGGCCCGAGCACCAGGACTGGTCGTTCCCCAAGGGGAAACTCGAAGCGGGCGAGACTTCCGAAGAGGCGGCGCTGCGGGAGGTCAACGAGGAGACCGGGATGACGTGCCGGCTCCTCCGCTTCATCGGGCACACCGAGTACGTCGACCGCAAGGGCCGGCCCAAGGCAGTGGCCTACTGGGTGATGGCGTCCGTGTCGGGGTCCTTCGCCCTCAATGGAGAGGTCGACGAGCTGCGCTGGATTTCCCTGTCGGCGGCGGCGCAAACTCTCACCTATGAGCGCGATCACGAGCTCCTGTCCATCCTCATGGCGGCCGACCAGGTTGACCCCTTGATCTGAGGGGCACAATGGTCCGGTGCGGGTGACCGGGCCTTCCGTCCCCATCCGGGGCACCGTCGAACCTGGATTCGAGGCGGTCCGCTCTGCCTTCACCGAGAACTTCACCAGTCGGGGTGAGATCGGCGCCGCGTTGTGCATCATGGTGGACGGGAAAGTAGTGGCCGATCTGTGGGGTGGCTGGCGCGATGGAGGGCGCCAACACCCGTGGCGGCGGGACACACTCGTCAACGTCTTCTCCGTGGGCAAGGCCGTGACCGCGCTCTGCGTGGCGCGACTGGTTGGCCAGGGGCACCTTGCATTCGATCAGCCGGTGTCCGCGGTATGGCCCGAGTTCGCCGCGGGCGGCAAGGCGCGCGTCACCCTTCGCCAACTCCTCAGCCACCAGGCCGGCCTGCCGGCACTGCGCGCCGTGCTCCCCGAGGGCACCGTCTTCGACTGGAAGCGGATGTGCAGCGCGCTGGCCGCACACGAGCCGTGGTGGGAACCTGGCACGGCCCACGGGTACCACGTGAACACCTTCGGCTTCCTCGCCGGTGAGGTGGTACGCCGTGCCACCGGTCAGACCCTGGGCACCCTGGTGCGGGAGCAGATCGCCGGGCCCCTCGATGCCGACTTCTTCATCGGGGTGCCTCGGCGCGAGTTGCCGCGCATCGCCGAATTCATCGGTCTCGGGGATGCGCCTCCCCGCGGCACTGAGGATCTGACGGAGGATCAGGTGATGGAATTGCACGCCTATTTCAATCCCCCGGAGCTCTCAGGAGCCGGCGTGATCAACACGACGCGCTGGCGCACGGCGGAGCTGCCCTCCACCAACGGGCACGCCACGGCACGCGGCATCGCCCGCATCTTCGCCGCACTCCTCAAGGGTGGACGCCACGGCTCAAATGTGGTCGCCCCGGCCGCCCTAGCCGACGCCACCTCCGAGCAGGTCTACGGCGAGGACCTCATCCTGCATCGGCCCTCCCGGTTCGGCATTGGGTTCCAACTCACCCAGGCCGAGCGCATGCTGGGGCCGAACCCACGCACGTTCGGACATTTCGGGGCCGGCGGTTCCCTTGGCTTTTGCGATCCCGACGCAGGTGTGGCCTTCGGGTACGCCATCAACACCATGGGACCGCGTTGGCAGAACCCCCGGAACAGGGCGCTGATCGACGCCTGTTACGGCTGCCTCTAGAGGACAGGTGCGCCAGATCAACCTGACATGTGGTCACCGTCTGCGGGCAATATGACTTTCGGCCCTACCCCCTCGGAGCCAATCATCCGACAATCAAGTGTGCATTTTGAGCGGGTGTCCAGTTTGACGGAAGTTGAACGCTCGCAGGAGGCCGGCAATGGTGCATCGCAGCACCGAGTGTCACCGGGAGATGCTGAAGCCAGGCACGTGGTCGTAAGCGTGGATGTCCCACGCAACGTGCCGGGACAGCCGTCGGCGTGGTCGCCCTCGAAGCAACAGGGACGATGCGTGCGTCGCACCGCGCACCACAGTCGCGTCCAAGGCCGGACCTCATCGCACCAATGTTGGCGGAGACTCAACTATGAGGAGCCTCCGGGTTCCACTGCGTCGGGTTTCGGCTGCCCTTGACTTCAACCTTCCGTTCCTCGCCCACCGAATTCCGTCACCATCGGTCTCAGGGGCGGTCTGCGGACTGGTCAATGCACAAAAGTCTGTTGCCCGATTGTCCCGAGTGGCGCAAGTTCGTCGTGAACGGCCGGTTTCTCTTCTCGGAGGATGTACCAGGTGATTTTCCACTTGTCTTTAGCGGAACAGGAGCGAAATGAAGACCAGGAATAAGTCTGCTCGTTGGCTTCGCCGGACGGTCCAAGCTGGGTTGGCGTCAGCCCTCTCAATCGTCGGTCTGGTGGCCTTCGGGGCACCCGCCTTTACTCATGACAACCACTCCGGCGGTGCCGGTGTCGGCAACTTCTCCGAGGGGGCGGTCGCCCCGTCCATCACCGTCGTCAAGTCGTCGACCACCCCGAGCTACTCCGACGTGGGCGACCTTGTGAACTACGAGTTCTTGGTGACCAACACGGGTAACGTCGCACTCTCGGGCATCACGGTCAATGACACCCAGGATGCGCCGGCTGTCGGAGCGGACCTCTCGGCCGTCACCTGCCCCGAGGCCACGTTGGCTCCCGGCGCCTTTGAGACGTGCACCGCCGCCTACTCCGTGGCTCAGGCCGACCTCAACGCCGGCTCCGTCAGCGACTCGGCCACGGCGTCGGGATCTCCGTCCAATTCCGAGACCCCCGTGACCTCCCTCCCGTCGACCGCCACTGTCCCGGTTGCCTCGATCGTTGTCGTCAAGCAAGTGTGCGGTTCAGAGGTGGCGACGGACTGCGGTCCCAGTGGCGCCGGTCCGTGGACGGGCCGTGCGGACATCCCCGCAGGCAATACCGCCTACTGGAGGATCACGGTGACCAACGCCGGCGAGATCGCTCTTCAAGGTGTGGCAGTGAGCGACCCCGTGGTGGCCGCGTGCAACAGCTCGGCCAGTACCACGGCGCTGGCGGTGGGAGCTTCGGTCAGCATCTACTGCTCGTCACCTGACGTGACGACGGCACTGACCAACGTGGCCACGGCCACCTTCACGGGCGAGCACGGGACGCCGCCATCGGGGTCGGCCGAGGTGAGTGTGCTCGTATCCCTGGCCCCGGTCACCCAGCCTTCCACCACCGTTGGTCCGGCCACCTCGCCGGCCACCTCGCCGGCCACCTCGCCGGCGGTCACCGCAGCTCTGGCCCCGGCGGTGACGGGTTAGCCCCGTCGCCGGTTCCTCAGCGGTGAGGCGTCGGCTCTTCCGCATCGTCCTCCCGGGTGCCCTGGCCCTGGCCGTCGTGGCCGCGGTCCTGGTGTACTCGTCGGGGCACCACGGCTCGACGTCGGGACCAGGAGGAGCACCCGACCACTCGGCGTCGCCCTCGACCAAAATCGGGGGCGACGCCGCGGGGGCCAACACCTCGAGCCTGATCGTCACGCTGCACCAGAGCGTGCCCGAGTTCGCCCGCCCGGGAGGGCCACAGATCGGCACCGTTCCGGGCACCTGGTTCGGTGCGCCCACGGCCCTGCCGGTCATCGCCCAGGATGCCGGCTACCTCGAGGTCCGCGTGGCCCAACGGCCCAACGGTTTGACGGCGTGGATCGCCGCCCTGGGACCGACCTTGAGCGCCACGCCCTATCGGATCGTGATCGACCTGGCCACCGAGCGGCTCCGCCTCTACGAGGGGGGCCATCGCGTCTTGGACGCCCCGGCCGGCATCGGCACCACCCAAGATCCCACCCCGGTAGGGAACTTCTTCGTCGCCCTCTATGCCGACCCGCCGTCTTCGGCCTGGGGACCCTTCATCATGGTCACGTCGGGCCATTCCACCGCCATCAGCGACTGGGAGAAGTCCGGCGACGCCATCGTGGCCATTCACGGGCCCCTGGGGGCCGACGCCGCCATCGGCACCACCGGGGCCCGAGTCTCACACGGCTGCGTGCGGCTCCATAATGCCGACCTGGCCCGGCTGCGCGCCGTTCCCGCCGGTTCGCCGGTTCAGATCATTGATTAGGGTGGCTGCGGTTATGGGCCGCGCCACCGGCAGGATCACTTCCCGCACTGTGCTCTTGGCCGTGGCCAGCCTGGTTCTCGCCGCCTGTGCCAGTCCGCATTCCACGACCTCGGCCGGGACGTCGTCAACGACGTCGATACGCGGTGCGGCCCATGCCTCGACCCCGGTGCCTGGAGCGACCGAAGTCCCCTACAACAAATACAAGAACGCCCGCCTCGACGTGAGCGTCCTCGGCGCGTGCACCCGGCAAGCCAATGGCGCATGGATCCTGAGGGGCACAGTGATCAATCCCGATCCGGTCAATCCCACCGGGTTCTCCATCGTGGTCGACTTCGTCCACGAACCCGGGGGGACGGTACTCGACACTGTGATCGTCAGGGTCCCACCGGTGGAGCCCAAGAACACCGCGACCTGGCACGCGTCGTGGTCGTACGCCGGGAGCGGGCTCACCTGCCTGGTCCGCCAGGCGCAGGTCACCTAAGGGGCCCGACACCGCCGGCGGAAACTTTGGCGGAAATGGAGAATGGCGGCCGAGGGGGTGGCCGCCATTCTCCAAACACCTTTATCTGAGGAAGAGGAGGGTGTTTGGGCCATCGTGCTCCCTGGGAAGTTGATCTCGATAGGGCCGAAAGTCATCATTTGGCCAAAAATTGCCGTTCAACCCCACCGCCGCCCGCCCCGGAAGCGGCCGGCAATCTTCGGCGAGACAGTATGGGCCGATGAATTTCCGTTCCGGCCGTGGTGGGCACTGAGCCCATGCCCTCCATCTGCACCCCCGAAGAAGCCGTGGCGCTGGTGCGGCGGCACGATCAGATCGGTTTCGGGCTCGGACCTGGCATTCCCGATGCATTCTTGACGGCGCTGGGGGCTCGAGATGATTGGGACGAGCTCGTCCTGGGTGGTGCACTCTGTCTGAACTACTACGACGTCTTCTCCAAACCCGGTGTCTCATTTCGCTGCGGGTTCTTCGGACCGGCGGAACGGCTCCATCTCTCCGCCGGGCACCGGATCGAGCATGTGCCAGGGGGCTTCCGGCAATTCGCGCCCATACTGGCCAAGTTCGCTCCCCGGATCATGGTGGCCCAAGCGACTCCTCCCGACGGCGACGGCAAGGTGAACTTGTCACTTCACCTCGGGGCAACCAGACCCGAACTCCTGCGGGCCGGCCGGGATCCTGATCGGCTCCTGGTGGTGGAGGTCACTCCGAACTTTCCGCGTACCAAGAGCATGCCGCCGAGGTTCGACAACACGCTCCCGTTGGACGCGATCGACATCCTCATCGAAACCCAGGGTGCACCCTTTGTGCTTCCTGAGCCGCCCACTGATGAGGTGGACACGGCCATCGCTCACCACGCCATCGGCTTCGTCAAAGAAGGCTCCACTCTGCAAACCGGGATCGGTGCCATTCCCAACGTCGTGGCGTCGGAGCTGGCCCGGGGAACTCTCGGCGGCTTCGGTATCCACTCGGAAATGTTCACCAATGGCCTGATGCGGCTCCATGCGGCGGGCAAGGTGACGAACTCGGCCAAGGGGATCTTCGATGGGGTCTCGGTGACGACCTTCGCCCTGGGCGAGGCCGACCTCTACATGTGGCTCGACGGCAATGACGAGGTGGCCTTCCTCGATGTCGAAACGGTGAATGATCCAACGGTGATCGCTCAGAATGCCAACCTGGTTTCGATCAACGGCGCCCTCTCGGTGGATCTCTACGGGCAGGTAGTGGCCGACAACATCGGGGGGAATCAGATCTCGGGTGTCGGGGGCCACGAGGACTTTGTCGCCGGGGCGGAGATGCACCTGGACGCCCATTCCCTGATCTGTCTGCGCTCGACCGCCCTCAAGGCAGGACAGGTGATCTCCCGCATCGTGGGCCGGCTCCCTGAGGGTTCGGTGGTCTCCACGCCCCGCCATCACACCGGCGTGGTGGTGACCGAATATGGCGTGGCCGAACTCAGAGGCCTGACGGTGCGAGAGCGCGCCCATGCCCTGGTGGACATCGCCCATCCTGATTTCCGCCAGGAGCTGCGTCTGATCGCCGACGGGCTAGGTCGCTGCTGACGGGCGTTCACGAGACGGAGCCCGTTCCGCAACCTGGGATGGCGTCTGTGCCATCAACTCCCCATTCTCCTTGGCGGGCAGAGCCTGCCCCATCCCCGATGGTGGCGACTGCCGGCAGTCGAATTGGCTCCAGTGCCCAAGACATAGAAGGAATGGGGCGCCATTGCGGTAGGGCCCTTGGTCCCATCGGCCGGAGGACTTTGGTCTCCCGGATTTGCGCAGGCCCGGACGGCGCTGGCGGACCCCGAGGGCAATGCAGACCGACCGTGGCGTGTGACCTTTACCCCTAGAGGTGCTCATGACTTCAGTCAATACTGAAACCACAAGGAAGGAATGCCCATGACGAAAGCCGCCATCCGTACCGAAGGACTGACCAAGCGCTACGGGAGCGCGGCCGTGCTGAATGACCTCAACCTCGAAGTTCCCGTCGGCGAAGTGTTGGGCTACCTCGGTCCCAATGGAGCGGGTAAGACCACGACCATCCGCCTGCTCCTCGGTCTCATTCATCCTTCGGCCGGGAGTTCGACCATCTTCGGTCTCGACAGCCAGCGCCAGGCCGTCGAGGCCCATCGGAGGCTGGCGTACGTGCCAGGGGAGGCCAATCTGTGGCCGTCCCTTACCGGTGCGGAGACCCTGCACCTGCTCGGCCAGGTGCAGGGGCAGGTCGATGTCCCCTACCGGGATGAGCTGATCGAGCGCTTCGACCTCGATCCGAACAAGAAGGTGCGAGCCTATTCCAAGGGCAATCGCCAGAAACTGATCCTGATCGCCGGCCTCATGAGCCGGCCCGATCTGCTGTTGCTCGATGAACCGACAAGCGGGTTGGACCCTCTCATGGAACAGGCCTTTCGCCACAGTGTCTTCGAAGCCAAAGAGCGCGGTCAGACGGTATTCTTGTCCTCGCACATCCTCTCCGAGGTTGAGGCACTGTGCGACCGGGTGGGGATCTTGCGCAACGGGGTGCTGGTCGACATGGGCACGCTGGCCGAAATGCGCCACTTGTCGTCCCTGTCCATAGAGGCCACCTTCGATGGCTCAGTGCCCGATCTGGCGCGCGTCCCCGGCGTGAGCGCAGTCACGGTCGACGGCCGAGTGGTCCGCTGCCAGGTCCTGGGCGCGGTAGAGCCGCTGCTCAAGGTGTTGGCCAACTCAGGTGTCCACGAGCTGCTCAGTCGCGAGCCTTCCCTTGAGGAGCTCTTTCTGGCCCACTATGGGTCCGGCGATCACGGGAGCGAGGCGGTGCCGACCCGTGACGACTGACTCCGCGTCCCAGCTCGGCGCACCCGAACTTCGCCGGCCGAGCGTCGTTGGTCCGGGTGACATCACCAGCCTCGTTCCGGCAGGAGGGAACCCGACGCGCATCGTGCGCCGCCAGACCGCCCGCAAGGCCTTGCGCTCCGGGGCGCTGTGGGGGTTGGTCTTCGGCCTCTATGTGGCCCTGCAGGCCTCCACCTACGCGTCGCAGTACAAGACACCGGCCTCGCGTCTCGCGCTGGCCCGATCCCTGTCCTCGTCAAGTGGCCTCAACGCGCTCGTCGGCCCAGCCCACGACCTGCAGACAGTCGGTGGCTTCACGACCTGGAAATGCCTCGGAATACTCACCGTCCTCGGAGCCGTGTGGGCCCTCATGCTCTCCACCAAGCTGATGCGGGGGGAGGAGGACGCCGGTCGTTGGGAGCTCTTCTTGGCCGGGCAAACCACCCCTCGGCGGGCCGTCGCCCAGGCACTCTCGGGGCTCGGGGCAGGAGTGGTTGTCCTCTTCGGCCTCACCGCACTGGTCACTGTGGCGATTGGCCGGACCCACCCGGTTCACCTGAGCTCATCGTCAGCAGTCTTTTTCGCTCTCGCCGTCACCTCGGGGGCTGCGATGTTCATGGCTGGCGGCGCGCTCTGCAGCCAGCTGGCGGCCAGCCGCCGCCAAGCGACTGCCTATGCCGGGACAGCCCTTGGACTCTTTTTTGCACTTCGGATGGTGGCCGACTCGACCGCGGGCCTCAATTGGCTTCTTTGGGCTACTCCGCTCGGTTGGGTCGAGCAGCTCCAGCCCTTCACCAACCCGCGGCCAGCCGTACTCATCCTGATCTTCGGTCTGAGCGCCACGATGGCAGGACTGACGGTGACGCTCGCCGGTGCCCGCGACCTCGGTGGTTCCACCCTGCCGGATCGCTCAAGTGCCAAGGCGCGCACATCACTACTCACAGGGAATGTCGGGCTCACCGCCAGGCTGATCCGGCCGACGATGCTTGGCTGGTGGGCTGCGGTTGCCGCCTTCGGGTTTCTCCTCGGCATGGTGGCCAAGCAGGCGGCGCGATCCTTGGAGGCCTCTTCCAGTGCGCAGAAAATACTGCTGCGACTGGGGGGCAGGGGCGCGGAGGTCAAGGCCTACCTCGGCATCTCCTTCTTGATCATTGCTGTATTCGTGGTACTCATCTCGGCTGGCCAGATCACGGCCGGACGCCGGGAAGAAGCTACCGGGCGCCTTGAGCACTTCTTGGTACGGCCTGTCTCCCGGGTCCGTTGGATGGCCGGAAGGCTCGGGGTGGCCGCCGCGGCCGTGGCTCTTGGAGGCGCACTTGCCGGCACTTTCGCCTGGCTCGGTGCGGCCAGCCAGCACACCAGTGTGAGCTTCTCCAGCTTGCTCGGAGCCGGCCTGAACACCGTGCCCGCGGCGGTGTGTCTGCTCGGAATCGGCGCCCTGGCCTGGGGTCTCGCCCCCCGTGTGGCCTCCTATGCCGTTTACGGGGTCCTCGCTTGGGCGTTCCTCATTGAGCTCTTGGCCGGGATCGCCATCTCGAACCACTGGCTGCTCGACACGTCCATCTTTCACCAGTTCACCGCCGCCCCGGTCCAAGCTCCGAACTGGAGCAGCGGCGGTGCCATGATCGCCACCGGGGTCGTGGCCGCAGCCCTCGGCACCGTGGCCTTCGCCCATCGGGACCTGGCGGGCGAATGACGGGCCCACCAACGAAACACAGTGGCACAATGCCGGGCTGGCGTCAGCGGTTCATTGAGGAACTGGGCGGTCTCGCGCTCGAACCGGGTACCCCTCGTCCCGGGGTGCGCGTCTTGGGCTGGTTGGTGGTTTCCGTACCACCCCAGCAGTCCGCCCAACAGATCCAGGCAGAACTGACTCTTTCCGCTGGCAGCGTGAGCGCAGCGGTGCGCATGCTGGCCGATGACGGGATGATCGAGCGCGTCGCCCATCCGGGCGACCGCCACACCTATTACCGCCTTCGTAGGGGCGGGTGGGAGCGGGCCATGGCGGCGCATTTCCGCACCCTTGTGCAGGTCCGCGAGATCGCTGACCGCGCCTTGGAGGCGAGGGGCGCCGAAGCCGATCATCGTCTTGGAGAGATGAAGGACACCTATGCCTGGTTTGGGGCCAGGATCGCCGAACTCCTGGTGGACACCAATGACATAGTCGCCAGCGGCGAACGCTCCCTTCAGACCCAACGGAACATGGTGTCGTGAGCTGAAGATCCGCGCGCAGTAGGCAGCAAGTGACTCGGGGATTCCGACTGCGCTCCCGGAGCGAGGGGCACTCAGCTCGCAAGTACGAGGTTTTACTCCTCGATGGTGGCTGGATCCTCTCGCGGTCGAGACCGGTTCCGATTCGGCGACCGCCTTCCGCGATCGTGTCCAGTTGGAGGGAACGATGCCACGATTCCAGCAAATTCACCGAACCAGCGTTCGAGACCAGCAGTGGTGAAGATCTCGAGTACCTCAGCCCGAGAATCGCCCTCATTCCAGAAGGTGCGGCTCGTTGCCTCCCAGGGATGTGTTGAGTGATTCCGGTCATCAATGACCCGCCACTTCGTGTTCGGCGTGGCGTTCGGGGTCCACTCCGAACTGGTCGGCGCAGTGGTTGGAGCAGAAGTAGTAGCGGTAACCGCCGCGACTGACTGACGCAGGTGCGTGGACGATCTCGACCTGCATCCCACACACCGGGTCTTTGGCGTAGCCGGTTCCAGCACCCAGCCGGTCCCGGTTGCGATAGGTCCAGTACAAGATGGCGAAGAGAGCGAGGAACACAAAGTTGAGGTAGGTGGTGTAGTTCCACGAGAAGTGGGCCGGGGCAACGGTGGTCGGCCGGACAGTGGGTACGAGCCCGGTGGCCCTGAAGATCCCCTCGGTGATCAGGCCGGCTGCCGACATGAGGGCCCAGAAGACCGCCAGCATGCGCAGCATGAGTCGGGTGCCGTAGTAGCGGCGGTAGATCATGAGGAGGGGGAAGGCGATGAGGTCGGCGAAGATGAATGAGATCACCCCGCCGAAGCTGATGCCACCTGACCAGAGCGCTGCGGCGAGCGGGACGTTCCCGATGGAGCAGACCCAACTCACGATGGCGATGAGCGGGCCGACCAGTGCGTTCTCGACGCTCGTCCAAAATCCGTGCCCGTGGATGAAGAGCGTGTTCCAGACGTGTGTGGGGACGAGGGCTGCCAGGAAACCTGCGACGGTGTACCCGATGGCCAGCTCTTTGCGCAACATGGTCACGTCGGCCACCGAATAGCTCGCAGCATCGGACCAGGCTGACGGTGAGCGAACCTTCGCCGACCACGACGTGGCCTCGAGCTCCTTCTGGCGTTCGGTGGAGACACCAGACATTGCCGCGTGGTCATGACCCCCCGTTCCGAGGTTGGCGATTCGACGGCGAGCAGCGTCGACCAGTGGCTTGCGGAAGACGAAGCCACCGACGAGGGCAAGCATGACGATCATGATCGGGCCACCGACGAACTCCGCAGCCATGAACTGCCAGCCGAGCAGGACCAGCAAGACGATCCCCAACTCGACGACAAGATTCGTCGATGCGATCATGAACACCATCGCGGCAATGAAGTCCGCACCCTTGGCGAAGAGTGACTTCGACATGGCTGACGCGGCGTACGAGCAGCTCGACGACACCATGCCGTATCCGGCGGCACGCCCGACCGCTGCTGGGCGATGATCTCCGAGCTTCGCCTGCATCTGGTCCTTCGACACGAACGCCTGGACGACTCCCGATAGCGAGAAGCCGAGCACGAGAGCCCAGAGGGTCTCCCAGAACATGAAGAAGCCTTCGCGGAGGCTGCGGCCGATATCGCTCAGCGCATGGCCGACGGTCAGGGCGGCGACGAGATCAGCGTACATCGCCCGACCCCCTGCCGTCTGTCCCGGGGTCGGAGCGCCCGATCAAGCTGGCCAGTTCCCTCAGCGTCCAAGTCAAACGGCCGAACGGGCCGGTCGAACACGTCGGTTGGTCATCACCCGGAGCATTAACGCCGCAGGTCGGGCCATCCTCGGTCATGACCGCACCAGCCTCTCGATCGCATCCTGGGCCTCTTTCACCTTGGCGTCAGCACTGGGGCCGCCTTCGACCAGCGCCGCCTTGACGCAGTGAGACAGATGGTCACCGAGCAGCTTCAGGGCCACGGCCTGGAGGGCGCGAGTCGTCGCCGATATCTGGTCGAGGATGTCGATGCAGTACTGGTCTTCCTCCACCATGCGTTGCAGACCGCGGGTCTGTCCCTCGACTCTCCTCAGCCGTTTCTGGATGGCATCTTTCTCGTCGGCATATCCGGGCATGACCATGACGGGGACCTCCTTACATCGACCAGTATACCCCGGTGGGGTATCTGAGGCAAACTCCAGGAAGGAGGGAAGTTGGCGGTTCGAGTTCGGAGCGACGCGCCACGTGGGGCGACGTGGCACCCGTTACCTCTCCAGGGATCGGCCGCTGGGCTAAGTCACGGTGAACGAGGAGTACATGCCGTTGGCGTAGTGCCACGGCAGGTCGCAGAGCAACTCATAGGTGCCAGGGCGCAGGTCGAGCGTCACCCAGCTCCGAGCACCCGGAGCGATGCCGTTGCCAGCGCCAGCTGCGCAGGACTTCGACGCTTCACCCAAGCTGCTGGATTCGTCGATCTTGCCGTCAGCACCCACTGGTCGGGTCCCGAGGCCGTCGGCTGGCATCGGGAGGACGAGGAATTCGTGGTTCAACCCGCCATAGTTCGTGGCAACGAACGTCACCCGACCCGCTGCCACTGATGTGGGGCTCGGGGTGAGCCCGAGCATCATCGGGGATTGCCCCATCATGCCGCCACCGTCGGTGAGGGACACCTGCACTGTCTGCCCTGCGCTGCTGCTGGGCTGGCATGTCGCGAGGGCGAGCGTCGATGTCCGGTGCACCCCATACGACAGTCCGCCGACGAGCAGGGTCGATGTCACGGCAAGAAGGGCAATCACGAGCCACAGGGAGGATCGAGACCGCCAGCGGCTCGTCACCCGTGCTCTCGGAGGACAGTCAGCTTCTTCCGGAACTCTTCCTCGTCGATCTCTCCCCGAGCGAGGCGCTCTCGCAGGATGGCTTCCGGTTCAACCTTGTTCAGCGAAGGTTGGTCGTGGCTGTGACCGAAGTATCGGACGAGCGCCACGACGCCGAAGACGACGATCGCCCAGAAGATCACCATGGCGATGGCCATGACGATCCACGTCCCAGCGCCCCAGCCGTTGTTGCCCCAGCCGTACATCATGAGCGAACCCTCCAGTGTCGTCTTCTGTACGCAGCATGCCACAGGGACTCGACATCCTTGTAGAGGCGAAGGTCCCATACCTGGAGGGCTGCTCGACCCCAGCGGCACGTGCCTCGGTGTACGCGTGGAGGCCGTGCTCCGAGCAGAAGGCCAGTACTTCTGATGGCGTCGAAGCACTCCCCAGGAGAACTGCCCTTCGTGCTCTCCAGAGATATAACCAGAACTTGTGGA
>PNAT01000185.1 GCA_003169675.1 Acidimicrobiaceae bacterium | reverse complement strand
TTGTGAATGGACTGTTACAGGGGAGCTCCGATGGGCTGCTCCATCTGGAGGACTTTGCGGCTCAGCCCCCCAGATCCCTCGCCATCAGGGTGACCAGGTCGTAGAGCACATGAGCGGCGGCGATGGCGGTGATCTCGGCGTGGTCGTAGGCCGGGGCAACCTCCACCACGTCGGCGCCGACAATTGAGGCGGGGGCGAGGCCTCGCACGAGGCCCAGGAGTTCGCGGCTCGTCAGCCCGCCCGCCTCGGGCGTCCCCGTCCCCGGGGCGTGCGCGGGGTCGAGGACATCGATGTCAACCGAGACGTAGAGAGGCGACGAACCGGCGCGCTCGAGCAGGCGGGCCACCGTCGCCTCGACACCGTGGGAGGCGACATCGGTGGAGCTGATCTGCAGGAAGCCCATGGCAGCGTCATCCACCAGGTCGTGCGCAGAGTAGAGAGGACCATGGAGTCCGACGTGGGCACTGTGGTCGCGCAGGAGGAGGCCCTCCTCCCAGGCGCGGCGGAACGGGGTGCCGTGGGTGAACCGTTGCCCGAAATAGGTGTCCCACGTATCGAGATGGGCGTCGAAATGGACCAGGGCGAGTGGGCCATGGCGCTTGGCCGTGGCCCGCAGGAGGGGCAGCGCCACCGTGTGATCGCCGCCAATGGCCACCAGGCGACCTCCGCCGGCCAGCAACTCGTTGGCCCCGTCCTCAATCTGTTGCACCGCCGTCTCAATGTCGAACGGTGAGCAGGTGATATCCCCGGCGTCGACCACCTGACCCCCTTCAAACGGGAGCGTGGCCAGTTCGGGATGGTACGGGCGCAAGAGGCGCGAGCCTTGGCGCACGGCGCTGGGCCCGAAGCGGGCACCGGGCCGGTACGTGGTGCCGCCGTCGAAGGGGATGCCCACCACTGCAATGTCCCAGGTCGGTACCTGGTCGATGGTGGGCAGGCGGGCAAAGGTCGAGAAGCCGGCGAAGCGCGGCACCACCGTGGCATCGACCGGCCCGACCGGATTCCCCGGCCCGCTGCCCTCAGTCGTCAATGGACTGGTACACCAGGGCGCGCAACTGCGCTCGGAAAGGATAGGCAATAGAGGGGAAGAGCTGGGTCATGAAGACGGCGAAGAGATCCTCGACCGGATCTATCCAAAAGGCGGTGCTGGCGGCACCGCCCCAGTAGAAGTCGCCCGGCGAACCGGCCATCGCCGTGGCGGCCGGGCCGAGCCCGACGGCGAAGCCGAGCCCGAAGCCGACCCCGTCGAATCCCGCCTCGCCGAATCCACCGATGGCCAGGTCCGTCAGCGTCTTCCCACCCGGAAGGTGGTTGCGCGTCATCAGTTCCAGCGTCTTTCGTCCCAGCACGCGCCGCCCGTCGAGCTGCCCGCCGTTGGCCAGCATCTGGCAGAACGCCACATAGTCATGGGAGGTCGACACCAGACCACCTGACCCTGAGAGATATGAACGGGGGCGCAGGTACCCGCTCGTCTCCGCATTGTCCATGAGGGAGGGGGTGTTGGCCGGGCGGTACTGGTAACAGGCGGCGAAGCGGTCGACGGACTCGGCGGGGACGAAGAAGCCGGTGTCGCCCATGCCCAAGGGCTCGAAGATCTCCTGGCGCAGGTAGTCGTCGAAGCTCTGTCCCGAGAGGATCTCGACCAGCCGCCCGACGATGTCGGTCGAAAGGCCGTAGTTCCAGTGCGTCCCCGGGTGGAATTTCAGTGGGTGCTGGGCCAGCAGCGCGGCGACTCCTTCCAATGTCATCCCCTTGGCCTGGGCGGCGCGGGCCTCTTCGAAGGCGGCATCGATCGGATGACCGGGGAAGATGGCACCGGGCAGTCCGGTCATGTGCATGAGGACATCACGTACGTTCATGGGGCGGTGTGGTTTGACCACGTGCACCGTGCCGTCGTCTTGGACCTCACCCACCTGGAGCGTCCGCCATTCAGGAATGTAGCGGTGCACCGGGTCGAGGAGCTGGAACATCCCCCGCTCATAGAGATGCATGAGGGCAACCGACGCGATGGGCTTGGTCATGGAGTAAAGGCGGAAGATGGTGTCGGGTCCCATTGGGATCTGTCGCTCACGATCCATGAGGCCGAGCGATCGGTGGTAGGCCACATGGCTACCCCGTACCACCGTGATCTGGCAGCCGGCTATTTTTCCCGGTTCGACGAAGTGGTCGTTGAAATGCCCGGTAATGCGCTCCAGGCGAGCTTCGCTCATTCCCGCCGCGTCGGGCTCAATCTTCACGCGGTCTCTTTTTGCTGTCGAAGATACTCAGCGGTGCCCGCCAGGAAGGCGCCTACGTCCTGTGCCTTTCCCGCCGCCAACTCTTTGAAGAACTCGGGGACGTAGACCTGGGCGGCATCAGAGGCCAAACCGCCCAGGATGGCGTCGACGGCGACCGACACCGGCTCGGCCGGTATGGGCAGATTCGGCACGTCGTTGTCCGGGAGGTGGAAGAGATCCGTGTCGATCACCCCGGGATAGACCACCATGACCTTCACACCCGTCTCCCACAGGTCGACCGCCATGGCTTCGGAGAACACGGTGAGGGCAGCTTTGGACGCGTCGTAGGCGGCCTCGCCCGGCGCGCTCAGGGTGGCGGCGACCGATGAGATGTTCACAATGGTCCCCGAGCCCCGCGCCAGCATCTGGGGCAGCAGATCCATGGTGAGGCGCATTGGCGAGAGGTAATTGATGTGCATCACCGCGGTGATGGTGTCGATGTCGAGCGCCGTGGTGTGGCGTCGCTTGGGGATGCCGGCGTTGTTGACCAGGAGGTCGACGCCCCCGAAGGCGTCCATCACGTCGACGGCCAACTGGTCCACGGCATTGATGTCGGCCAGGTTGACCACCCACATACGGCTCTCGGGAGAATGGTCCATGCAGCGCCCGACCACCTCGGCCAGACGATCACCCCGTCGGGCACAGATGCCCACGATGGCTCCCTGGGCCGCGAGCGCCTCGGCCAAGCCGGCCCCGATTCCCGAGGAAGCCCCCGTGACCAGTGCGCGGCACCCCTTAAGTTCCAAAGCCATCGTCCACCCCTTTTCCCTATGTATCTGGTAGCGCACTCACCTTAGGTGGGCAACTGAAGGAGGTCGCTGAATGCGGCCTCGGCGGCCATCCGAGCCGCCAGTTCCATGCAGCGGTTGAGGTGGGCCAGTGCCTTGGCCCGCCGTGGGTCGCGCGCCAGGTACTTGGCCACGGCCACCATGTCGGCTGAACCGTCGGCCTTGCCGAGGGCGAACACCGCCTGATCGACAATGTGCTCATCCGGGCGATCGCTGATGCCGCGGTAGACGGACCAGGCCACGTCCGCTGCCTCGCAGACTTCGGCCACGCCGGCGGCCTCCATGTCGACAGCACCGAAACCGCTCTCCAGGATGGGTCGCCAAATGTCGTCGTCGGAGAACAAGCCGTCGGTGGTCATCAGCCGGCCGGCCGCTTCCCGGGTGGGGAGAGGATGGGACTGGTACAAGGGACCGTCGGGGTAGAGGCGAACCTGGCTGGGCACCATGAGTGCCCCTACTGGGAGGGCCGGGTCGAGGCCGCCGGCAATACCCACCACCATCACGTGGTCGAAAGGGCCGGAGGCCAGTACTCGCTCGGTTGCGGCACGGGCCAGGGTGGGCCCCATCCCGGTGACGCATGCGGCGACCGACCACTGGCCCATGATCCCCGAGTGCGAGAACACCTCGCCGTCATCCCGCTTCAGGCCACCGGCCCTCACGACCGCTTTGAGTTCCGGGCGCATGGGGGCCAGCACGGCCACTCGCTTGGTGGTAATGCTCACCCCACCATCATGGCCGACACTTGGATAGCGTGGCAGGCGCAGCCTGCGCCCAGGCAGGGTCACCGTGGAGGAGAAGAACTATGGCCAGCGCCGAACAGGTCGTGCGGGACTTTTGCGCCGTGGTGAGCACGCGAGATCCCGAGGCCATGCGCCCCTTCTTCTCCGAGGACATCGTGTATCACAACATCCCCATGGAACCAGCCGAGGGCATCGACGCCACCATGGCCGTGATCAAAATGTTCGTGGGCATCGGTGAAGCGCTGGAGTTCGAGATCCACCATTTGGCCAGTGACGGATCGACGGTGTTGACCGAGCGGACCGACTCCTTCACCATCAACGGCAAGAAGTCACCCCTGCCCGTCATGGGTGCCTTCCACGTCGTCGACGGGAAGATCACCGCATGGCGGGACTATTTCGATATGGCGCAGGTAACCGCCATATTCGGTTCGGGGTAGGGGCTCTTTTACAGCCCGCAGACGTAGCGGGTGCTCCATGGCTCCCAGCCGCGCTCGGCGTGGAGCTTCAGGGCTGCGGCATCTTGCGTCGCCGCGGGGTAGTCCTGGGCCGAGCCGGCGAGGCCGGTGATCGAGTGCCAGGTGCCGTCCTCGAATTGGTACGCCCCGCCGCCATGTTCGGCGTAGTTGCCACCTGACTCATGGCGCCTGATGCAACCCCAGTCCGCCGTGTTGACGCTGGTGCTGTCGGCTTGGGGAGCGGCGGCCGGCGCCGGGACTGGTGCCGGAGCTGCTACGGGCACGGTTGCCCGTGCCACCACGTGGACGGGCAGATGCACCACCACTGGCGGCGCTTTCGGTGCGGGTATCGGGATTGGTATCCCATTGTCCAGCGGACCGCCCAACTTCAGCGAGTTGCCCGTGAGTGAGGGCACTCTGAGTGGGACGGCAAAGAACGCCAACTGCGTGTTGGGCAGTACGGAGACGTGATCTGTGTGCACCGCTGGGTGCGTGGAAATGGCCGAAGCGGCCGTTGAACTACTGACTACTGCAAAAAGTCCTACTGGTATGAAAATGACGGCCATTGCCGTCGATAGTGCAATGCGGATCCGCACGGCACCTCCCTTCGTCGAGCGCGCGGACGCGCCAGGCTCTGCTCGGTGTGGGCGGGCTCCGGCCATTGCATTCGCGCCCCGATCGGAGAGCGGGAAGGCATCGTCCGATCTGGCATGTCGCCGCAGGGTGTGCGGCCGGTTGTGTGAAGGCCCGGGGGATGTCCTCGGTGTTTTCCTCGCTTTGTCGTTCTCGGCCCGGTCCTGAGGTGCAGGTGGGGGAGACCCCGACAGGTCTGGTGGGGCCTGACCAGGGGCACTTTCTCAATGCAGCTGGAGTTCCCGCTACACCATCAATCAGAAAGACCGATCAGGCTTTACGAGGGTCAATGTAGCAGAAGGGTGTATCAGACTGACGCCTTTTCACAAAAAGGACTGTGACCAGGGACTTTAGTAGCTCTGATTGTGATGAATTTCACAAGCACGGCGGTATCTCGGGTCTATTTGCCTCTATGGGTGCCAAAGAATGGTCGCTCAATTACCTAAAGCATTTCGAGGAGGATCCCGCCCACATGATGCTGGTACCCACCCGATGGTGGTCGTTCCTGCACCACCGCGGTTCGGGTGCGTAGGGTCCGGGTCCGAAACGGTTTTCCCGGCCCACCACCTCAGGAGATCACCCCATGTCCCCCGTCCCGCCTGTGGCCCCCGAAGACAGATTCACGGTGGCCGGCCTCATCCGGCACCTGGCCGGGACTCAGCCCGACCACGAGATGCTGGTGGCGGGAGAGGCCCGCCGCACGTGGGCGGAGGAGTACCGGCGAGCCTGCCAGGTGGCCCAGGCCCTCACCAGGGACGGTGTCGGAGTGGGCGACCGTCTCGCCTTTCTTGATCGCAACGGCATGGCCTACTTTGATCTGCTTTTCGGCGGTGCGCTCCTCGGGGCCGTGAACGTGGCCGTGAATTGGCGCCTGGCGGCCGGTGAGATGGCCGCCATCATTGATGACGCCGCCGCCACCATTCTGGTGGTGCACCAGGATTATCTGGCCGCGCTGGACCAGATGGCGAGCGGCCTTCCCACGGTGCGGCGCATGGTGGTGCTCGGGGACGACTCCCCGGCCGCGGCGCGCTCTGACGAGCGTGCGATCCCGTTCGAGGAATGGATCGAGGGCTGTGACCCGGAGGATCCGGGACATGTCGGGGGGCCCGATGAGGTCAGCATGCAGCTGTACACGTCGGGAACCACCGGGCTCCCCAAGGGGGTCATGTTGACCAATGCCAACTTGTCCACCGCTATCTCCGAGGCTGGCGAGACCTTCAACATTGCCGAGGACACCGTGAGCCTGGTGGCCATGCCGTTGTTCCACATCGGTGGTTCGGGATGGGCCCTGTGCGCCATGTCCCGGGGAGGGCGCTCGGTGATCCTGCGCGACGTCGACCCGGTGCTCCTGTTCGCGCTGATCGAGACCGAGCGCATCACCGAGATGTTCCTCGTCCCCGCCGTGCTGATGGTGCTGCTGGCCATGCCGTCACTCGAGTCGACCGACCTCTCCAGTTTGCGCTTGGTCTTCTACGGCGCCTCCCCCATCTCGGAGGACGTCCTGGTCCGTTGCATGGCTGCCTTCGGATGCGGGTTCTGCCAGGTCTATGGCATGACCGAGACCACGGGAGCCATCACCGCGTTGCGGGCTGAAGACCATGACCCCAATGGACCGCGGCGGGGCCTCCTGCGCTCGGCCGGCAAGCCCCACCGGTCCGTGGAGATCCGTGTCGTCGATCCCGACTCGGGCCAGGACGCCGACCTGGGCGAAGTGGGAGAAGTGTGGACCCGATCCCCTTACAACATGGCCGGCTACTGGGGGAAGGCCGAAGAGACGGCGGCCACGGTCAACGCCGAGGGTTGGCTGCACACCGGGGATGCCGGGTTCTTCGACGCCGAGGGCTACCTGTACCTGCACGACCGCATGAAGGACATGATCGTCAGCGGGGGAGAGAACATCTACCCGGCCGAAGTGGAAAACGTCCTCCTTTCGCATCCTTCGGTCGGGGACGCAGCCGTCATCGGAGTGCCTGATGAAAAATGGGGCGAGACGGTAAAGGCGATCATCGTGCTGGCCAATGGCGCCATCCTCAATGACGCCGACATCATGGAGCACTGTCGCCGGAACCTGGCTCACTACAAGTGCCCCACGTCGGTCGATGCCATTGACGCCCTGCCCCGCAATCCGTCGGGCAAGATCCTCAAGCGCGAGTTGCGGGCGCCCTACTGGGCCGGCAGGGACCGACGCATCAATTGAGCCCGGTCCTGGTGGACACCCGGTTCAACCAAAGGTGAAGTCGTAGGCCTCGACGCCCGGCGAAACGGACAAGGTGAGGAGCCCGGACTGCAGGTGGCTGCCCGACAGCAAGGTGTAGAGCTTGGGGATGCCGGCGACGGTCACCGTGGTGAGATGGCGGCCGTTGTAGGACACGCCGACGGTGCCCTGCCCGGCCATGACCAGGTACACGTTGTCGGCGGTGAATTGCAGGTCGAGCGATGCGCCCGGTCCGGACGTTGCCTCCTCCTTGCGCACCGTCCACGTCCCGTTGAAGGCGAGGCTGTTGGCGGGGATGGTTGACGGTGCCCGGTAATTGGCGGCCTGGTCGTTGACCACCGCCGTACCGACCTCATTGTTGAGTTGCGCATAGCCGACGTAGCTCTCCGGTGTGATGGCCATACTGGTTGGCGTCTTGTCGGGCACATCGGTCCGGGCCGGGAGTTTGGCCACCCCGCTGGCGGTGAGCAGGCTCCTGATGTTGCTCTCCATGGTGGCGTAGCCACTCTCCCCGAAGTCGTAGGCCCGCACCTGTCCCCTCGGGTCGATCAGGTACTCGGCCGGCCAGTAGTTGTTGTTGTAGGCGTCCCAGGTGCCGTAGTTGTTGTCCACGGCGACGGGGTAGTCGACACCGAGAGTGTTGCCCGCGCTCTGCACGTTGGAGACGACGTGTTCGAAGGCGAACTCGGGAGTGGAGACGCCGACCACTACGAATCCGTCCCCCTTGTAGTCGTTGTACCAACCCTCGACGTGGGGGAGCGATCGCTGGCAGTTGATGCAGGAGTAGGTCCAGAAGTCGATGAGGACCACCTTGCCCCGGAGCTGGGCCAGGGACAGGGACTTGTTGCCAGGCGTGTTGAGCCACGACACGATCCCGGTGAAGTCCGGCGCCTGACCCAGGTCGGGAAGCGGGGACTGCTTGACCACGTTGGTTGCCGTGGCCATGGTGGTCGAGGTGCTCGTGGAGCCGGACGCGGTACCAGTTCCCGCGGCGAGGCGCCCGCTCGACGACTGGGAGCTTTCCGTGACCGAGCACGTGGCCTTCTTGCCCTCAAGGCGGGCGTTGGCGGCGGCGAACTGGTTCTGGTGCTCGCCACTCAATTGCCGCAGTTGGGCACAGGCCGCGCTGGTGGCCTCAATGTGGTTCTCCAGGGCGGTGGTGTAGCCGGGGATGTCCGTCTGCAGGGAACCCAGCAGGTTGAGGGCGATGGCCAGGGTGGTCAGGGCCAGCACCACGCCGGCCCCGCGGCGCACGGTCGGTAGGTGTGTGCGCAGCGTGGCCCATCCGGTGGTGGCCCGCTGAGCCACGATGGCGAAAATGAGCAGCGGGAGGGTGGCGCCGGTGGCGTAGAAGAGGGTGACCACCAGCGACGAGGCACCGACGTGGTGGTGAGCCGCCGCCACCGAAATGGCTGTCAGGACCGGGCCGGCGCAGGGCACGAAGACCAGTCCGAGGCTCAGGCCGAGCACGAATCCACCGCCCCGGTTGGCGTAGCGCGAGGCGCCGAGCCGGGCGAAGGGCCGCTCAATCCATTCGCCCACCACCGGGATCATGAGCCCGACCGCCAGGATCCCCAGCATGGCGATGCCCAGCCAGAACAAGAGGTCCTGGGGCAGGTGCAGGGCGCTCAGCAGGGAACTGCCCACCAGTTCGGAGAGGCTGAAACTGACCACCAGGCCGGCCATGATGAGGTAGGGGCGGGACCGGCTGGACCCGGTCGACCCTCCGGCCACCACCACCGGCAGGACTGGGACGATGCACGGGGAGAGCCCCGTGATCAGGCCGCCCAGGAAGGCGACGACGACGAGCTCACCCATGGTCGATGCTGGCGTGTCGGCGGTGGTGCGGCACGGGCGACCCTCCGGATTGCTCCCTCACCAGGTGAAGCTAGTGGTCGCCCATCCGCCAGAATCGTCGCCCTTGTGCTCTGCCGGGCCAGCGGCACAGCAGAATGGCGCTCGGTGATCGACGTCCACTTCATTTATGTCGGCACCGCCATCGGCGCCCTGGGGACCGCCATCTACCTGCGCGACACGCTCCGGGGCACCACCAAGCCCAACCGGGTGACCTGGCTGTTGTGGGCCATCGCCCCGCTGCTCGCCTCGGCGGTGGAGTTCCGCGACGGCATCGGGCTGCGTGCCCTGCCCACCTTCATGATCGGCTTCATGCCCCTCTTGGTCTTCGCCGGCTCGTTCCACAATCCGGCGGCTCTCTGGAAGATCCGTCGTCTCGACTACGCCTGCGGGGCGATGTCGGTGGTGGGCACCGCGACATGGCTCTTCACCCAGAACGGCGTGGTCGCAATCTCTGCCGCCATCGGCGCCGATTTCCTGGCCGGGCTGCCCACCATGACCAAGAGTTGGACCAACCCCGAGACGGAATCCGTCGCCTCGTACGTCGGGGCCGTGATCAATTCGGCCGTCCTCCTCCTCACGGTCACCCACTGGACCTTCGAGGTGGCGGCGTTCCCCATCTTCATCCTGTGCATCGGCACCGCCCAGGTGATCCTGGTCGGCTGCCGTCCGGGACCCCGCCTCCGACGTGCCGGTCGCGCCGCCGCCTGCTAGGAAATCGGACCGGGAACGCCATCAGCCTGAAGGGAGCGGACCGTGCCCACTGCACACGCCAATGGGATCGACCTGGAGTACGAAACCATGGGAGATCCGTCCGATCCGGCCCTGCTCATGGTCATGGGGCTGGGAGGCCAGCTGATCGCCTGGTCCGAGGGGTTCGTGGCGCAGCTCACCGACCGGGGCTTCTTCACCATCCGCTTCGACAACCGCGACGTTGGGCTGTCCACCAAGTTCGAGGGCATGCCCGAGATCACCGCGCTCTTCGGCGGCGACCATTCCTCGGCGCCTTACCGGGTCGAGGACATGGCCGACGACGCGGCGGCCCTGCTCACCGAGCTCGGTGTGGCCCAGGCCCACGTCATGGGCGTCTCCATGGGCGGCATGATCACCCAGGCGCTGGCCGTCAACCACACCGACCGCGTCCGTAGCGCCTGTTCCATCATGTCGACCACCGGCGATCGCACCATCGGTGCGCCCTCCGGCGAGGCCATTGCGGCCCTGCTGCGCCCGATCGCCACCAGCCGGGAGGAGGCCATCGCGGCCAGCCTCGAGGCCAGCAAGGTCATCGGCTCACCGGCGTACCCGACCCCCGATGACGTGCTGACGGAGAGGGCCGCCGCGGCCTACGACCGCTGCTACTGCCCCGAGGGCACGGCCCGGCAACTGGGCGCCATCCTGGCGTCGCCCGACCGCACCGAAGCGCTGAGCGGTCTGCGCATGCCGTTCCTGGTCATCCACGGGGAGGCCGACCCCCTGGTCTCGCTCAGCGGGGGTGAGGGCACGGCGGCCGCAGTGCCCGGTTGCACCTTCATCACCATCCCCGGCATGGGACACGACCTGCCCGAGGCACTGTGGGGTCAGATCATCAGTGCGGTGGTGGCCAACACGGCCCTGGCCGCGGTCTGAGGGTCAGTCGCCCGGGGGGTCAGGCGGGCAGGGCGTTGGCCGCCGCCACCGATGAGAGCCAGGCCGCGCTCGGCTTGGCCGAACGGGCGAACGTGTCCCGGTCGACATTGACGATGCCGAATTGGGGCCCGTAGCCGAACGCCCACTCGAAGTTGTCCAGCAACGACCAGTAGGTGTAGCCGCGCACGTCTATGCCCTCGGCGATGGCGTCCAGCACGCCCTCCAGCGCCTGGCGCACGTAGTCGATGCGCTGGGCATCATCGGTGGTGCCGATCCCGTTCTCGGTGACCAGCAGCGGCAGCGCGCCACCGGTGTAGGCCCAGGCGCGGCGGAGGCAGTTGGCGAGGGAGGCCGGGTAGAACTCGTAGCCCATATCGAGGACGGGCACGCCATCCTCGTATCCGGCCCACCCGTCGGGCCCGATCAGCATGCGGGTGTAGACCTGCACCCCCAGGAAGTCGTCCCCTCCGGTGGCGTCCAGGAAGATGTCCTCGGCGTGGTGGCGGATGCTCGTGAGCTGCTCCTCGCCGCCCGGGGCGAGCTGGTAGTCGGTCATGGAGAGCGTCAGGCCGACGGGCACGCCGGGCGCGGCGCCCCGGATGGCATCGACGGAGAGGCGGTGGGCGTCAATGAAGTGACCGGCCACCGTACGCGAGAGGTCCACGTCCGTCTTGCCCGGTGGGAACATGCCGGCGTGCCAGCCCATGGTGGCCACGATGTTGGGCTCGTTGATGGTGCAGGCGCGCGACATCACGTCGCCCAGGGCCTCGGCCACCACCGTGCAGAAGCGGGCGAACCGCTCCACCGCCACGCCGCTCTCCCAGCCGCCCTGCGCAGTCAGCCAGGTGGGCGTGGTGAAGTGGTGGAAGGTGACCACGGGGTCGATGCCCCGCTCGCGCAGGCCGCCGCATAGGCGGCGGTAGTGCTCGAGGGCGGCCCGGGAGATCTCGCCCTCCGCCGGCTCGACCCGGCTCCACTCCACCGAGAAGCGGTAGTTGTCCAGGCCCAGGCCGGCCACCAGGTCGGCGTCCTCCTCCCAGCGGTTCCACGAGTCGCAGGCATCGCCGGACGACTCGGCACACCCCGACCCCTCGGTGTGCTCGAAGGCCCACCAGTCGTTGTTGGTGTTGCCCCCTTCGATCTGATGGGCCGCCGTCGCCGTGCCCCACGTGAAGCCAGCGGGGAATGCCCGGTTCTTGCCTGACGTTGCCACGGTGTGCCTCCCTGGTTGGAACCCGATTCCAGGCTGCACGGTATCGTTACCTGACAATGACGTCATACTCCTCGCCGATGACGGACGCCCCGGTTGCGGACCGTGGGGCCAACACGGGCACCCCGATGGTTGAGGCGCACGGGCTGGTGAAGCGCTTCGGCGACTTCGTGGCGGTCGACGGGGTGGACTTCACCATCGCCGCGGGCGAGTCGTTCGGGTTCCTCGGTCCGAACGGCGCCGGCAAGACGTCGACCATGCGCATGATCTCGTGCATCAGCCCCTTGAGCGAGGGGACGCTGCGGGTTCTGGACCTGGACCCGGCCACCGACGGGGCGCGCATCCGCTCGCGCATGGGCCTGGTCCCCCAGGAGGACTCGCTGGACCTGGAGCTCACCGTGCTGGACAACCTGATGATCTACGGGCGCTACTTCGACCTGCCCCGCAAGGTCATCCGGGCCCGCGCCGAGCAGCTGCTCGACTTCGCCCAGCTCACCGACCGGGCCAACGACCGGGTCGACCCGCTCTCGGGCGGCATGAAGCGGCGGTTGACCATCGCCCGTGCCCTCATTTCGGATCCGGACCTGCTCATCTTGGACGAGCCGACCACCGGCCTCGACCCCCAAGCCCGCCACCTGTTGTGGGACCGGCTCTACCGGCTGAAGCAGGACGGCGTGACCCTGGTCATCACCACCCATTACATGGACGAGGCCGAGCAACTGTGCGACCGCCTGGTCGTCATGGACAAGGGGCGCTTCGCCGCCGAGGGCACGCCCCGCCAGCTGATCGACCGGCACTCGACCAAGGAGGTGGTCGAGCTGCGCTTCCGCCCGGGCCAGCACGAGGACATTGCGCCCGAGCTGGCCCACCTGGCCGAGCGCGTCGAGGTCCTGCCCGACCGCATCCTCCTCTATACCGACGACGGCGATGCCGCCCTGGCCGAGGCGGGTCGCCTGGGGCACGTCCCCCAGAACACACTGGTGCGCCGCTCCACGTTGGAGGACGTCTTCCTCCGGCTGACCGGCCGCACCCTCGTCGACTGACCCGCGGCGGCCCTCGTCACATGACCACCAGCACGAACTCGGTCGACGGGCTCTTCCGCCACGGTGAAGTGGTGCCGGCGCGCCGCCTGACCACACCGATGTGGCTGCGGGCGGCGGCCTACTGGGGCTACCAGTACAAGCGGACCTGGCGCAGCTCGGTCATCACCAGCTTCCTGATCCCGGTGCTCTACCTGACGTCCATGGGCGTGGCCCTGGGCTCGTTGATCGACCGGCACTCGCACGGCGTGGGTGGGGTGACCTATGTGGCCTACCTGGCCCCCGGGCTGTTGGCCGGCACGTGCATGCAGATCGGCGCCAACGACACCATGTGGCCCGTGATGGCGGCCATCAAATGGATGCGCACCTACCTGGCCATGCTGGCGGCGCCGCTCAGCATTTACGACGTCTTGCTCGGGCACCTGGCCTGGGTGGCGGCGCGCATCGCCATCGTGGTCACCATCTACCTGGGCATCATGGCGGCCTTCGGCACGGTGTACTCACCCTGGGCCATCCTGGCCCTGCCGGCCGGCGTGCTGGCGGGGATGGCGTTCGGGGCGCCGATCGCCGCCTTTGCGGCCACTCAGGACAAGGACGCCGGTTTCTCGACCCTGTACCGGTTCGTGGTCATCCCGCTCTTCCTGTTCTCGGGGACCTTCTTCCCCATCTCGCAATTGCCCCACCTCCTGCAGTACCTGGCCTACGCCACGCCCCTCTTCCACGGCGTGGCCCTGTGCCGCGATCTGACCCTGGGGCAGGTCCATGGCTGGGTCGACCTGGGGCATGCCGCCTACCTGATGGTCTGGGTGCTGGCCGGATATGGCGTCGCCAGGCTGACCTTCGCCAAGAGGATGGTGGTATGACCACCACGGAGTCCCCGCCCCACCCGATGGCGCCCGGCCTGGCCCTGCGCATCACGCCCCTGGCCGTCCTCGGCGGCCGTTACGCCTCCCGGGTGCTGGAACGCAATCTCCTCGTCTACCGGCGCTCGTGGATCTTCATCCTCTCGGGCTTCTTCGAGCCGCTCTTCTACCTCCTATCCATCGGCATCGGCCTGAGCCATCTCGTCGGCCCCATCCCGGTCAACGGGCGCCTGTTCGCCTACACCGCCTTCGTGGCCCCCGGGCTGCTGGCCTCCTCGGCCATGAACGGCGCCATGATCGACTCGACCTTCCTGGTCTTCATGAAGCTGAAGATCGCCAAGACCTACGACGCCATGCTGGCCACCCCCCTGAGCGTGGGCGATGTCGCCCTGGGCGAGCTGAGCTGGTGCGTGATCCGGGGCAGCCTCTACTCCGGCGCCTTCCTCAGCATCATGGCGGCGCTCGGCTACGTGGTCTCGCCCTGGGCCGCGCTGTGCTGGCCGGCGGCCATCCTGGTCAGCCTGGCCTTCGCCTCGGCGGGGATGGCCGGGACCACCTATATGCGAACCTGGCAGGACTTCGACATCGTCTCCCTGGCCTTCATCCCGCTCTTCTTGTTCTCGGCCACCTTCTATCCCCTCACGGTGTTTCCAGGATGGCTCCAGGCCGTGGTGCGGTGCACCCCGCTCTACCAGGGGGTGGTGCTGGTGCGGGCGGCCGACCTGGGCCTCTTCAACTGGGTGCTCCTGTTGCATGTGGCGTACCTGCTGGCCATGGCCATGGCCGGCGTCGCCATCACCCGCCGGCGATTGGGCCGGCTCCTGCTCCCTTGATTGATCACCGCCCCATCGGGGGCCAGTACCGTAGGCGCAGTGTCCCGAGGATGGGAGTCCCAACGCAATGAACATCGTGGTGAGCAACGTCAAGGGCGGAGTGGGCAAGACAACCACCGCCGTCTACCTGGCTGCGGTGGCGGCCCGCCGAGGCCGAGGCCCGGTCTCGCTGGTCGACGCCGACCCCCAGGGTGCCACGGCGGAGTGGTACGACGCCGATCCCTTCGAAGGGGTGCAACTCATTGAGGGCCCCTCGGTGCGGACGGTGACCAAGGCCATGGACCAGCCGGATGGCTTCGTGGTGGTCGACACGCCACCGGGGGAGGGGACGATCGTGCGCGCCGCCCTGGCCCGGGCCGATGCCGTCATCATTCCCACCCGGGCCGGTGGAGTCGAGCCCAACCGGGTCGTGGCCACCCTGGAGATGACTCCTCGGAACATCCCGGCCGGCGTGGTCATCTGCTCGGCCCGTCTCGGCACCAACGATCTGGAGGCCACCGTGGCCTGGTGGACCGAGCTGAAGGTGCCAGTGTGGGGGATCATCCCCGAGCGGGTCTCCATCGCCACGGGACCAGCAGCGGGCCTGTCGACCGAGGGGATCAGGCACTACAGCGGGGTGCTCAAGAAGGTGTCCAGCCGCACCCGCTGAGGATCGCCTGCCCGGGGCCCGTCCGACTGCGGTCGGTGACGGATTCAGGCACTTACAGCCTCATTTCCTGCCGTAATAGTTGGCTGCATCGGTATCAACGCCCAGGATCGGTGGGGTGAGCGGCAAAAACACGGCAATTCTGACGCCTATTGGGTAGGGTTCGGACATCTCCTTCCCGAAAGGACCCCATATGGCAGATCTGGCGATTCCAGTCCCTTCCACTTCGGACGTCGGCGAGAAGGGTCTCAAGGGTGGAGCGCTCGGGCTCATCTCCTCGGTGGTCGTCGGGGTGGCCTCGACGGCCCCGGCCTACAGCTTGGCCGCCACCCTCGGGTTCGTCGTCATCGCCATCAACGGCTTGCAGGCGCCCATCATCACGGTGCTGGCGTTCATCCCCATGCTTTTCACCTCCTACGCCTACAAGGAGATGAACTACGCCGACCCCGACTGCGGCACCACGTTCACCTGGGCCACGCGGGCCTTCGGGCCGAAGACGGGATGGATGGGCGGCTGGGGCATAGTCGCCGCCGACCTGCTGGTGATGGCCAGCCTGGCCCAGGTCGCCGGCCAGTACGTCTTCCTGCTGTTCAACGCCAAGGGAATCGGGAGCAATCCGGCCAGCGGATGGGTCCTGCTGGTGGGTGTCATCTGGATTGTCGTCATGACCGCCATTTGCTACATCGGCATAGAGATCTCGGCCAACCTTCAGAAGGCCTTGCTCGGCATAGAGCTGACCATGCTGCTGGTGCTCTCCGTCGTCGCCCTGGTCAAGGTGGGCAACGGGACGGCCCCGGCCGGGCACCTGGCGCCGAGCCTCTCGTGGTTCAACCCGTTCGACCATTTCTCCGCCACCGGGTTCATGGCCGGATTCACCCTCATGCTGTTCATCTACTGGGGCTGGGATACCGCCGTCTCGGTCAACGAGGAAACCAAGGATTCGCAGACCACACCCGGCCGGGCCGCAGTCGTCTCCACACTGATCCTCCTGGCGACCTATGCGCTCATCGTGCTGGCCACCCAGTCCTACGCCGGGATCGGTACCAAGGGCACCGGACTCGAGAACGCGGCCAACAGAAGTGACGTGCTCTCGGTCCTGGGGAGCTCCGTCTTCGGGACGTCGACCTTCGGATCCGTCCTGACGCACGCCCTGTTCCTCATGGTGTTGAGCTCGGCGGCCGCGTCTACCCAGACCACCATCCTGCCCACGGCCCGGACGACGCTATCCATGGCCGTTTTCAAAGCGGTCCCCGGATCCTTCGGCAGGATCCATAAGAGGTTTCTCACCCCCACGGTGTCAACCGTGGTCATGGGTGGGGTATCCATAGTCCTCTATGTCGCCATGAACTACTTGACTTCGGGCGGCGCGGTCATCGGGGACTCGGTCTCGGCCCTGGGCACCATGATTGCCTTCTACTACGGGCTCACCGGGTTCTCCTGTGTTTGGTACTACCGGAAGACCTTGAACGAGAGTGCCCGGAGTCTTTGGTTGCGAGGGATCCTGCCGCTGGCCGGGGGCCTCATCCTTCTTGGCTGCATGATTTACAACTTCTGGCACTACTGGATGCCCGTCAACAGCTACACCACGTGGCTGATGCCGTTCTCACCGCACTGGCAGATTGGCGGCGTCTTCATTCTCGACGCTGGCGCTGTGTTCTTGGGCGTAGTCCTGATGTTTGTCTTCAAGGCCGTCCAACCTGCCTACTTCAAGGGCGAGGTCCTCAACCGTGACACGCCGACCCGGGTGCCCGAGGACATCGGCACCGCCGTGGGCCTCTTCGGGATCGATCCGTTCGACAAGGAGTAGCCGTGCCCGGTCCAAGGGACTGGACTGAATGTCGGGCTGGCCCGCCCTGATGACGTCGGCGACGAGGTAGTCGGCGGGCTGGCACGGGCCTTCGACGCCAACTCCTGAGCCCAGTGGCTGCCCCGGGTGGGGGCGGGTTCCGCTAAACCAGTGGCGTGAATGCGCCCCGGCGCAACGAGACGAAGGTGGAGGATCCATGACGGAAAGATTGGCCGGAACTGTCGCCCTGGTGACCGGCGCCAGCAGCGGCATCGGTGCGGCCACCGCGTTGGCGCTGGCCGATGAGGGAGCGGCAGTGGCGCTGGTGGCCCGGCGACTCGACAAGTTGGAGGCCCTGGCCGAGAACATCAGGGGTGGCGGACCGGCACTGGTCATTGAGGCCGATGTGACCGACCCCGACCAGGCTCGGGGAGCGGTGGAGAGGGCGGTGCAGGAGTTGGGCCGCCTCGACACCTTGGTCAACAACGCCGGGGTCATGTTGCTCGGCCCCATCCTCGGGGCGCCCATTGAGGAGTGGCAGCGCATGGTCAATCTCAACGTGCTGGGACTGCTCTATTGCACGCACGCCGCCCTGCCGCACCTGTTGGCGGCGGCGGAGGAGGGCCCGAGGTCGGTGGCCGACGTGGTCAACGTCAGCTCGACGGCCGGACGGAATGCCCGCCTCAACAGCGGGGTGTACAACGCCACCAAATTCGGGGTCGGTGCCTTCAGCGAGTCGCTGCGCCAGGAGGTCACCACCCGCCACGTCCGGGTCACCATCATCGAGCCCGGAGCCACGGCCACTGAATTGGCCTTTCAGAACCGCCCGGAGATCCTGGAGGAGATGGCGAAGACTTTCGGCGGCATTGAGGTGATGCAGGCCGAGGACATCGCCAACAGCATCCGTTACGCCGTGACCCAGCCGAGACACGTGTCCGTCAACGAGATTCTGATTCGGCCGACCGAACAGGAACGTTGAGGGCGATCCCGCTGGGCTGAGCTGACCGTCGTCCGGCTCCCGACGGTGGCAGGTCGGTTCCGGCATACGGTTCCCCCTTGAATTCCTAGAAGAAGGAGTGGCCTGATGGATCTCGAAATGGCAGGCAAGGTCGTGCTCATCACCGGGGGCACCGACGGGCTCGGCCTGGCCCTGGCCCGGCAGCTCACCCACGAGGGTGCCTCTGTGGCCATCTGCGGGCGCGACGAGGAACGGCTGGCCGCGGCCGCGGCCACAATCGGGGCCGACGGTGGTGACGTGCTGGCCCTGCGGGCCAATGTGGCGCAGGCCGATGACATCCAACGTTTCGTGCACGGCGCAGTCGAGCGCTGGGGCCGCATTGACGGCATCGTGCACAACGCCGGGCGGCACGCGGCGGGACCGCTCGAGTCCACCGACGACGCCACATGGGAGGGCGATCTGCAGCTGAAATTGATGGGCGCCGTGCGGCTGACCAGGATGGCCCTGCCCCAGCTGAGGGAGAGCAAGGGCGCCGCGCTGTTCACTCTGGCCATGGCGGCCAAGGCACCCGGACCGGCCAGCACGCCGAGCGCGGTGTCCCGGGCCGCCGGCATGGCCCTCATGAAGGCGCTCTCCAAGGAATTGGCCCCCGCCGGCATCCGGGTGAACGCTGTGTTGATCGGGCTGATTGAGAGCGGGCAGTGGGTCCGTGGGGCCGCTGCCGCCGGACTCGGGCTCGGGGAATTCCAGTCCCGCATGTCCGCAGGAGCCGGCATCCCCCTCGGCCGGATGGGTCGCAGTGAGGAATTCGCCGACCTGGCCTGCTTCCTCCTCTCCGCCCGGGCGTCCTACCTCACCGGCAGCGCCATCAACCTCGACGGCGGGCTGTCGCCGGTCGTGTGAACTATCAGTTGTACCCCTCGGTCTCAGTGGCGTCGCCAGTGCCGCTCTGACGGAGGGCGACGGAGTATCCGTCGATCATGTCCAGTCGGGTGAGGGCGTCAACGTGGGACCGACCCCCGCCACCCCACTTCTCCTTGGCCGCCCGGCGGGCCTGCTCCATGTCCTCGGCCACCACGAAGACCACCTCGTGATCCTCACCCATGCGGCCGACGGTGAGCTCGCCTCCGAGATACGCGGCGTAGAGATGCACGAGGGGGAGCGTAGCGAGTACGAATGGGCATATGAACAGTGGGGCGCTGGCCGGGAAGAAGATCGTGATCACTGGAGTCACCGGCCAGGTGGCACGGCCGCTGGCCGTGGCCCTGGCCCGGGACAATGAGGTCTTCGGGGCGGCCCGTTTCACCGATCAGACCGCGCGCGCGGCCTTGGAGGCATCAGGCGTGCACTGCGTCGCCATCGACCTGGCTGCCGGTGAGGTCGCCGACCTGCCGGCCGACGCCGATTATGTCCTGAACTTCGCGGTGGCCAAGTCCAACGACTGGGAGGCCGACCTGGCGGCCAACAGCGGTGGCGTGGCCTACCTGATGGAGCACCACCGGCATGCCCAGGCGTTCCTGCACTGCTCGAGCACCGCGGTGTACAAACCGGCCGGGCACCACGTGTTCGCAGAGGACGGCCCTTTGGGAGACAACCATGGGGTGTGGCCCTTCCTGCGTACCTACAGCATCTGCAAAATTGCAGCCGAGGGCACGGCCCGATGGGCAGCGCAACGCTTCGCTCTCCCCACCACCATCGCCCGCCTGTCCGTTCCCTACGGTGACGGTGGTGGATGGCCCGCCATCCATCTGCACATGATGCTGTCCGGCAATGCCATCCCCGTGCATGTCGACGCACCCAGCGTGTACCACCCGCTGCACGCCGACGACATCCTGGCCATGGTGCCGCGCCTGCTCAATGTGGCCTCCGTGCCGGCCACCACCGTCAATTGGGGTGGGAGCGAAGCGGTAAGCATTGAGGAGTGGTGCACCTACCTGGCCGAGCTCACCGGTATCGAGGCCACGTTCGAGCCCACGTCCCACACGATCGACAGCGTGCAGATCGACACCACCCGCATGCACGAGCTCGTTGGGGAGACCACCGTGCCCTGGCGTGAGGGCATGAAGCGGATGGCCAAGGCATTGCATCCTGACAAAGTGAAGTGAGCGGCATCCGCTTCGAGCTGTGCGATCCCGAACTTCCCCCGGCGCCGGCGCTGCTGGCCGAGATGTCAGCGGAACTGGTTGAGGCCTACGGCGATTTCAACCGGCTGGACAACCCCGCGCTGTCGCCGGCCGAGCTGCGAGGGCCCGGGGGAGCGTATCTGGTGGGCCGCCACGGTGACGAAGTGGTCGCCGGCGGTGGAGTGCGGCGGCTCAGCGACGAGGTGGGGGAGATCAAGCGGATGTTCGTGCGGCCGGCGGCTCGCTCGCGCGGGGTGGCGGCTGAGCTCCTGAAGGCACTCGAAGGCGCTGCCCGCGCGCTCGGGTACAGGTCCGTCCGCCTCGACACCGGACCAAAGCAGGTGCACGCCCTTCGTCTCTACCGGGCGTCAGGGTTCCAGGAGATAGAGCCTTACAACGACAATCCGTTCGCCTGTTACTGGGCCGAGAAACAGTTGATGCCCTCGAACCCCACTGACCGTTAGAACGTCCAGACCTCGACGACCTGGTTGGGTTCGGGCACACCGCCTGATCCCTCATAGGTGGACCGGGCACCCACGTTTTCGTTGTCCGTGACCACCCACATGCCGTAGCAGCCGGAGCCCTGGGCCACAGACTTGAGCTGCTCGACCAAGGCGCGGCCGATCCCTCGCCGGCGGAATGAGTCGTCGACGCCGAGCTCGTAGAGGAACATCTCGGTGCCCTTGTCGGGATGCGTCATCTCTACTCCGCTGACAAAGCCGACTGGGCCGCCGTCCTCGTAGGCGACGAGAAGGTGGTGCCCGGCTGTCCCGAGGAAGTGTGTGGTCGCATTCATCCGGGCGGGACCGTCGAAGAGGTGTGACGCCGCCACGACGTCGCCTTCGTCACCTGGTCCGAGGATCCTGATCTCCATGGAACCGCCCTCGACCATTAGTGGTCAGGTCGGGCTTGGAGGGCCGCCCAGAACATGGGGAGCTGGAGTGGAAGGCGGCCCCACGCCACTGCTGGGTTGTCCGAGGGGCCCGGATTTCGCCCGGACCCGGCGTCGAGAGCCATCTGCACGTTGGCCGGGAACACGGCAGCTAGAAGGGCCACACTGGCTGTGGGCGCCCAGCGGGTGCGCCGGACGAGCCCGCCGGCACAGGCCAGTTCGGCCAGGCCGCTGACATGGATCAGCGCCCTGTGGTGCTTGGCGGGAACGACGCGGGGCATGATCGGGGCGAAGACTTGGGGTCGCATCAGGTGGATGATGCCGCTGATGGTGAACATGGCAGCGAGGACGTCGGGGGCCCGGCGGCGTATGCGACTCATGGTGCGGACTGTACTGTGAAGAGGTCCCAGGAGAAGCCGTGGTCACACTCATCGGATCGCTGGCCGCAGTGCTGACCACTGTGTGCTGGCTGCCCCAAGTCATCAAGACAGTGCGACAACGGGAGGCGCAAGATTTCTCCAGGACCTACCTCGTCATGCTCCTGGTCGGCATATCGGGCTGGGCGACCTAAGGGATCTTGCGCCACGACCATCCCATCACCCTGTGCAACGGTGTGACGGGATTGCTCGTCCTCATGGTGGCAGCGGTAAAGGCGTACGGTGGGCGAACTTCACCTCGGGAGGCCGGCATCGAAGCTCCATAGAATGGGCCTGATGTCGCGTTTGGGGGAGCCACGGTGACCACGCAAGTGACAATTGTCGGCGGAGGGAGCTACCAGTGGGCCCCTGAATTGATAGCGGATCTCATTGGCACACCGTCACTGGCCGGCATGCGCCTGGTGCTCTATGACATCGACCCCAACCCGCTCCCGAAGATGGAGGTACTGGCGCACAAGGTCAACGGGGCGCTCGAGGCCCATACCACCGTGGCCATCACCACCGACCTGGGCCGGGCGCTCGACGGGGCGAACTTCGTCATCGTCTGCATCTCCACCGACGGGTTCCGCTCCATGGCCGTGGACCTGGACGTGCCGGCTGCCCACGGCATCACCCAGACGGTCGGCGACTCTGTCGGGCCGGGCGGTATCAATCGCGCCCTGCGCAATATCCCGTGCTGGTCGGCATCGGCAAAGCCATGGAGGAGCACTGCCCCGAGGCCTGGCTCTTCAACATCACCAACCCGATGACCACCTTGATCAGGTCCGTCTCCCGGGTGACCAGCATCCGGACGGTGGGTCTCTGCCATGAGGTGGGCAACTTCTGCATGGACCTGGCCATCGCGTTGGGTCGCCCATTGGAAGCCGTCTCGCCGTCGATGACGGGCGTCAACCACTTCCCGGTCTTGACCTCGCTCGAGGTCGACGGCGCCAACGGCTTCGACATCATCAGGGACATGGTCGAAGAGGTGGCCGGGCTTGCTGCCCTGGCGCCCCACGCCGGACGGCCCGAGGCCGAGAAGTTCTCCAAACGCGATTTTGCCCAGCGCCATCTCCTCAAGCTCATCCTGCTCGACCGCGGGGCACTTTCCCGGCGGCCGGCGACCGCCACATCGCCGAGTTCCCCACGTTTGCCCTCACGCCAGAGTCCGGCTGGGGCGCGGCGTACAACATTGAGCTCAGCCCGATCTCACGTCGCCAGCAACATCAGGCCGAGTATGTGGCCGATGTGGACGCGTGGCTGGCCGGGACCAAGGTGCTCCAGACCTGGCAGTCAGGTGAGCTGCCGTCGCCCATGATTGAGGCCATGCTCACCGGCTTCCCTTTCGAGGCACCGGTCAACACACCCAACGCCGGACAGACGCCCGACCTGCCGGCCGACGTCGTGGTCGAGTCGATCCGCGTGATCGACGGCGCGGGCATCCGGGGTCGTGATCGATCACGTCTGCCGGCTCCCTATGCCGAGATCGTGCATCGGCATACGGCGACTCAGGAGTTGAGGGTGGAGGCTGCGCCTCTGGGTGATCGGGCCCTGGCGGCGCAGGCGTTCGCCCTCGACCCCCTGGCCGGTCGAGGAGATCTGGGCGAGACAGAGGCCATGGTCGACGAGCTGCTCGCCGGGACGGCGGAGTGGCTGCCTCAGTTCGCGTAGCGTCGACCATCACCATCGGGAGGACACATAATGCGCATCGGATTCATCGGGCTGGGCGCCATGGGACTGCCCATGACTGGGCACCTCGTTGCCGCCGGGCACGACGTCACGGTGGCCTCGCGCAGCCGGGGGCCCATTGAGGCCGCAGTGGCGCTCGGAGCCAAGGATGGGCTGTCGCCCCTGGGTGTGGCGGAACATTCCGACGTCGTCCTCCTCTGCGTCCCCAATTCACCCCAAGTGGTTGAGGTCGTGGACGCCATGATGGGAGCGCTGGGCGAGAGCAAGACAGTGGTCGATTGCTCCACTATCGATCCCGACGTTGAACGGGCTCAGCACATGCGGGTCGGCGCGACCGGTGCACGGTACCTGGAGGCTCCGCTCTCGGGTGGCACCGCCGGCGCCCACAAAGGGACTCTCACCTTGATGGTCGGGGGAGAGGCCGAGACGCTGAGCAACACGCGTCCGGCGCTTGACCCCTTCGCCGGGCTCATCGTCCACGTGGGCGGCCCGGGTATGGGGCAGGTCGTCAAGTTGTGCAACAACCTGATCTATGCGGCGCAGATGACGGCGACGGCCGAGGCCACCGCCATCGCCGTCAGATCCGGGGTGGACATGCACAAGTTGCTCGAGGTGCTCACCCACTCCACCGGGGATTGCGCGGCGGTGCGGACGCGCCTGCCCGTGGCCGGGGTCGTACCCGGCAGCCCGGCATCGAACGGATGGCAACCGGGCTTCATGACCGACCTCATGGTCAAGGACCTGGACCTGGCGTTGTCCTACGCGTCGAGAGTGGGGGTCCCGATGGAGACAACAACCACGGCGCGCCAGATGCTGGCAGCGACCAGCTCCGCTGGCTACGGGCAGGAGGACTTCTCGGCCGTGGCCAAGGTTGTCCTGGCGCTGGCCGGAGCGAAATGATCCCTCTGGGCCCGCTGCCCACGCCGACATTGATCCTGGCGGCCGACCACCGGGCGCGCGGTGTGGTCACCACGGAGAACTACGCCGACTACTTCCAAGCGCTGACGCTGGCGCTGCCGTACTGCGACGGGATCTTGGCCAGCGCGCAACCATTGCATGGCCTGTTCGCCGGCGGGCACGTCAAGGACAGGCACCGGACGTATCTCTCCATGAACCGGACCGGACTGGCCGGGTCGGTCTTCGAGCTCGACGACCGGCTGGTGGCCAGCGTGTCCCGGGCGGCAGCCGACGGCTGGACCGGCATCAAGCACATGACGCGCATCGACATGACAGATGCGGTGACCTCATCCGCCCTCGAGCTTTTGGGCCAGGTGCTCGAACAGGCCCGGGACGCCGGCCTCGACGCACTGATTGAGACCTTGGTGTGGCGCGACGGCAGGGCTGTCCGAGACACCGACGCTGTCGTCCTGGCAGCCGTGATAGCGCATGACCTGGGGGCACCCGTGATCAAGGTTCCTGTTCCCTCGGTCACCCCGGGCAAGGAGCGCCAGCGCGCCGTCACCCGGGTGGTGGCCAGCGTGGGCGTTCCGGTCCTCTTCCTCGGGGGTCCACTGGGCCATGCTGGTCGTGCACCCGTTCTGGACGAGGTGCGAGACGTCATGGAGGGTGGTGGGAGCGGGATGGCGATGGGGCGCACCCTGTATCAGGATCCCGACCCGGCCGAAGTGGCCGGTCTGGTCGCAGCATTGGTGCACCAATGATGATCCTCACCATCGAATTCGGGACCACGGTGACCAAGGTCGGCCTGTGGGGTGAAGACGGCATGGTGGCGCTGACCCGATCGGAGTTGGCTACCACGCACACACAGGTGGGGTGGTCAGAGCAGGATCCGCTGCGCTGGTGGACCTCGGTGGTCATCGCTTGCGCCGAGGCGCGGGCCCAGGCCCCGCTGGCCTTTGGCCAGGTTGACGTCGTGGCGTGCTCGGGGGCCCGCCAGAGTTTCGTGCCCGTGACCTCCGCCGGCGATCCCATCGGAAAGGGCATCTTGTGGTCCGACCGGCGCGCCGCGGCGGAGGCGATCTCACTGGCCGGCATCCTCGGGGGCGAGGACATCAACCGCGCCCGTACCGGGATCCCGCTCGATGCCGGCGCCATGGCCGCCAAGCTGGCGTGGCTGTCCACGCACGAGCCGGAACGCCTCGCGGCGTGCGACATCATCCTTTCCCCCCGTGACCTGGTGGTGATGCGCATGACCGATCAAGTGGTGACTGACGTCTCGTTCGCCTCCCGCAGCGGTCTGTACGACTTTGATGGGAACGCCGTGCGCGAGTTGGCCGGGCCCGCTCTGGGCAAGCTCCCCAGCGTGGTTCCCTCCGACACGGTGGTGGGTCAACTCAAGGCAGTGCCCGGGGCCGAGCTCGGTTTGCGTCCCGGAATCCCGGTGGTCATCGGTGCCGGTGACCGGCAGTGTGAGGTACTGGGCTCCGGCGCGTCCGAGGACTGCCCCATGGTGAGCTGGGGCACAACAGCCAATGTCTCGGTGCCGGTGCACGAACGTCCGGTGCCCTCCCCGGCCGGCGCCGTGGTGACCCGGGCGGCCGATGTCGGGTGGCTGCTCGAAGGTGGCCTCTCGGCGGCCGGCTCGTTTCTGGCCTGGTTGGGCCGCCTGCTCGACCGACCGGTCAGCGAACTGGCGGCTAGCGCGGCGGACAGCCCGCCGGGCGCTCGCGGCGTCATCGCCGTGCCATGGCTCGACGGCGCCCGGGCCCCTTGGTGGCGCGACGATGCCCGGGCCGGTTTCGTGGGGATCGGTGCCGCCCACAACAGCGGCGACATGTCCCGTGCCGTCATTGAGGCAGTGGCCTGGGATGTGCTGCGTTGCATGGAGGTGGTGACGGTCGGCCGTCTGGGTGGCAGCACGGCCGAGGGGGTCACACTTGGCGGCGCCGGAACGGGGCTGCCCCTCTGGGTTGAAGTGCTCACCGCCATCCTAGGCGTGCCGGCCACCCGCCACCGTTCCGGTGAGGCGGCATCGGCCGGTGCCGCGCTGCTGGCTGGTCGGGCCCTGGGCATGGGTTTGACGCTGGCCCAGCTCGATCCCGTCGAGGCGGTGATCACGCCCGACCCTGAGATCGTCGACATCTACCGACGGCTGCGGCCCCAGGTCGAGCACGTTGCCGTGGAGATGCTGGCCGCCACGGAATCGCTTCCTTCGGCCGATCGTGGTCCCGGTCACTGAGCCCACCGTGGGGGTCGGGCTGGCCTCCGGGACCACGGGACAGTCCGTCGAGGTACCTGACAGCGCCGAGGTGATCCTCCCGATCGATCTCCCGGCCCGCCTTACGAAGACGCCAATAACAAGGTGAGGGGCCCCCCCGTGACCGCTGAGCCGATGTTCGACTTTGCCGTTCCGGACGATCTCTTGCGAGCGGCGGTGGCTCAGTCGCGTGATCCCGAGGTGATCGCCGACATGGCGATCACCTCGGGACCGGGGAGGGCAAACCGCCGCCACTGATCAGCCTGCTGCGCTCCTCGGGTTTCGCCCCGCTTGCTGTTCCGGTCTCTACCGTGGGCTCCCCCGGCCATCTCGAATGGCCCGCCATCGAACGGACATCAACACCGTAAAGGCTTGACAGATACCAGTCAGTATGTGATACTCTGAGGTATGGGATACCGACAAGTATTATTCACTGTGCCAGTCGAAGAGCCAACCGACGACCCCAAGGAATGGATCGCCCGGGAGTTGGCCTTTGAGAGCCTCGTCAGGGAGTTGCACGCCGCGTCGGTGGCGACGGTCCCGTCCTCCGGGACTCCGGAGGCGGATTCCGCTTCCGCCGCATGACGCCCCCGGCCAAGGCCGGACCTCCGCCGAAGCCCCGCCGGGAGGAGAAGAAGGCGGCGACACGCGAGGCACTCCTGGAGGCGGCCACCAAGGTCTTCGCCCGCCAGGGGTACGTGGCGGCGAGCGTCGACGATGTGGCGTGGGAGGCGGGGCTGACCAAGGGCGCCGTGTACTCGAACTTCGACTCCAAGGACGCGCTCTTCGCCGCGGTGATAGATCGGTACCACGACCGGCAGTTGCTGGAGATCCTCGACCGGGTCGACTGGTCGGCCGAAGCATCCGAACAGGCGACATGGGCCGGCCAGCGGTTCATGGCGTTGAGTGACCCCGACCTGTTCCTACTGATGCTGGAGTACACGCTGCATGCGACCAGATTCCCGACGGGGAACGAGCCCATGCGCGCCGGGCACCGCAAACTCAAGGCGGCGGTCGCCGAGACCATGGTGCGCATGAGTCCCGGGCTGGACTGGGACCTCGAGTCGGCGCTCCCGGTAGGGGAGATGGTGACGGCGTTCTTCGCCATGTCAGACGGAGTTGCGCTCCAGCAGATTTACGATCCGGACGTCTCCTCTGAAGACCTCTACGTGAAGATGTTGACGATCTTTGTGAGAGGTCTGGTGGCGATAGCGCAAGACGCGGCAACGCCTGCGCCGTCACAGACGACCTCGCCACCGCCGGGCTGATCGGGACCGACGCCATGTCGTTCGACCACGTTGGCCAGGCCGGCGAGCCGATCCTGGCCGTCTCCGGTCTCGAGAAGTCCTATGGCGACAAGATCGCCTTGAACGGCATCGACGTGGAGGCACGACCGGGACAAGTGGTGGCTCTGCTCGGCCCCAATGGCGCGGGCAAGACGACGTTCGCCTCCATCGTGGCGGGCCTCGTGAAGCCCGATGCGGGAACGGTGCTGGTGGGCGGCGTCGACGCCCTGCGGCACCCCCACAGCGTACGGCCACTCATCGGATTGGCGCCCCAGACGACGGGCGTCTACGAGGTCCTGACGGTACGGGAGAACTTGACCTTCTTTGGCGAGTTGGCCGGGATTCGTGGGGCCACGCTCCGTCAGCGAATCGACGATGTGTCGGCATCCCTGCTGCTGGAAGATCTGAGTTCCCGACCCTGCCAACAACTCTCTGGAGGCGAGAAGCGTCGGGTCCACATGGCCGTCGCCCTCATGGGGCGGCCACGACTCCTCCTGCTGGACGAGCCCACGGTGGGCGCTGACATCCTCACCCGTACTGCGCTCCTCGAAGTGGTCACACAGCTCGCGGGAGAGGGAACCGCGGTGGTGTACTCCACGCACTACCTGCCGGAGATCGAATCCCTGAATGCCTTTGTGGTCCTTCTCGACCACGGGAATGTCATCGCCCAGGGTCCAGTTCAAGAGCTGGTGGCCCGCCATGGCCTGGCCGCGCTCGAGCTCCGATTCGACGGGCCGGTCCCTGACCTGTCGCTCGAAGGATTGTCCATCACGCGCCAGGGTGAGTTGATCCGCATCGTCACCCCGGACCTGGCACTGGCGGCCGCCCGGGTTTTCGAGGTGCTTGGTGGAGACGCGCAACGACTTCGCAGCCTGGACGTCATCCACCCCAGCCTCGAAAGCGTGTTTCTGGCCCTCACCGGGCGCCGGTATGACCCAGACGAGGAGGATCAGCGTGTCGGTCCGTCGTAGCGTTGCCATCACCCGAAATGAGGTGCGGGTGCTCCGCCGGGATCCTTCACCGCTGATTTTCGTCCTGGCTGTACCCATTCTCGTCACGTACATCTTGCGTGACGGGATCGGGGCCATCCTTCAGGTTCAGGGCTACCACGGTGTGTCGGGTGCTGACTTCGCCGTGCCAGCTGAGGCCGTGACCTTCATTTTCTTCATCCCGGCGTTCATCGGATTTTCGTTCTTCCGCGAACATGGTTGGGCCACATGGGACCGACTCCGGGCCAGCTCGGCTACCTCCTCCGAGATCTTGATCGGCAAAGTGCTCCCCATGTGCATACTCGGGGTAATTCAGCTTGGGGTCGTCTTTCTGGTCGGTGTGGGGCTCGGTCTTCACGTCCGAGGATCCACGGTCGGTGTGGCTCTGGTGGCAGCCTCCCTTGTGCTGTGCGTGGGCACGCTTGGCTTGGCAACCATCGCCGTCTTCAAGACCATGGGTCAGGTCAACGCTTTTGGGAACGTTGGATCTGTCGCCTTGGCCGGCCTCGGCGGGGCGCTGATGCCGTTGGCGGTGCTTCCGGGCTGGGTGCACCGTATTGCTCCGGCAACGCCCCAGTACTGGGCGATGCGGGGCTTCAACTCTCTGATTCTCGACGGTGACCGGTTGAGGGCCGCCCTACTTCCGGCCGGAGTGCTCACGGCCTTCGCAGCAGGATTCACCCTGATCGCCTTGTGGAGGCTTCGGTTTTCCGACACGAAACGCTCGTGGGCCTAGACCCGCCGAAAACGGCAAGAGGCCAGCAACTGCCTTGGCAAGTTCGCACCGCTGCGCCCTCTTGAACTCTGCCATTCCCCATTTAGTAGACGATCGAGAAGGTCCCGGCCTGGATCAGCACCAGCATGCCGACGGCGCACATGAGGATGGGCACCGCGATGGCGCCCAGTCGCGCCGTCACTTGGCGCAGGTGTGGCTGGCGACCAACCTGGAGAATGAAGATCGTGAGCAGCAGTTCCCCGGCGGAGAAGGCGATCGCGGTGGCACCGATGTTGGTGACTCCACCGACTCGGAACAGGGGAATGTAGACGGCCAGATTGTCACCTCCGGCCGCAATGGTGACCAGGCTGGCCGCCACGAACCCGCTCCCCACCGCTCGTCGGGCGGCGGCACCGGCCCGGCCTTCGGCGTGGCGCAGCAGCACCAGCCCTCGAATACCGAGGACCAGGGGGACCAGCCCGAGCAGGCCGACGGTGCGCGCCGAGAATTCGAAGAGGACGGCGGAGGCGGCCGCGGCCACACCCACCAGGACCACGAATCCGACCACCTGGCCCAGCGCGATGCGCCGGGCCCGCTCCGCAGGTGCGCCAGCCACCATGGCCATGGCCACCAAACCGTTGTCGATGTTGGTGCCGATGAACGCCGCAGCGGCGACCCCGATATCGGCCGCCAGACCGGCCGCCACGGGAGACCGTCAGCCTTCGGTGCGGGCCGGGACGGCCGGGCCGAAGGGTCGGTCCCCGCGCAGTGTGACGCGATGGGCAAAGCGGGGCGCGTCCCCGTAATCCTCCAGTGCGTAGTGCAACGTGGCCCGGTTGTCCCAAAAGGCAACGGATCCCGCCCTCCCGCGGAAGCGGCACGTGAACTCGGACTGGACGCAGTGTCTGTAGAGCATGTCGAGGATGGAGTTGCTCTCGTTCTTGGACAGGCCCAGCAGTGCCTGGGTGAACTGGCCGTTGACGAAGAGACCGTTGCGACCGGTCTCGGGGTGGGTGCGCACCACCGGATCCAGGGCCGGGACCATCTTGTCGTGCCACGTCCCGTTCCACTCGGAGCCACCGCGGGCGCCAACGTCGGCGGCGAACCAGGGGTCGTGGTGTATGCCGATCAGACCGTCGCACATTGTGCGCACCGCTGGTGCCAGCCCCTCGTAGGCGTCCTGCAGGCTGGCCCACATGGTGTCGCCGCCCACCTCGGGCGCCTCGAGCATGAAGAGGATGGAGCCCATGGCCGGCGTGTCCAGAAAGGTGACATCGGTATGCCACCAGTTGGCCCGGCCCGCCTTACCGTCGATAGCCAGGACCTCCCGGTTCTCCTCAATGGAGGGGAGAACGGGATGCGCCTCGGTCACCTCCCCGAATTGGCGGGCGAAGGCGGCCTGCTGGTCGGCACCGACGGACTGGTCGCGGAAGAAGATCACATGGTGGGTGTTGAGGGCGTGGCGCACTGCAGCGACCACGCCGGGTTCCAGTGGGACCGACAGGTCGAGGCCGAAGATCTCCGCTCCGATGACCGGCGAGAGGAGATGCACGCTGAGGTGTTGCGCGTCGGTCACGGGCGAATTCTGCCCGACCGCGGGGACCCCCTCAATCCGGGCCTGTGCCGTTGGCCCTACATTGACCTGCAACGGCAGGCCATGCACCAGGAAAGGGGGCATTTAGCGTTGGTTCTGGGCATCCACCTATTAGGCAGATGCCCTTCGTAGGGTGCGTTGGGTCGGTTCTTCTGGCTTGACTTATTGGGGGTCAGAGCGAGTGAAAGCTCGACTCCAAAACGGTGATCGTCGACCAGACGAGCCTCCCGACGCACGTGCATCCCTGTTCTGGAACTCGGTGGCCGATGATCGAGTTGGACCTCTGCTTCTCGAATGTCTGGATGGTCGCAGCCCTGCGGAACGTGCAGTGGTCGACAACGAGGAGCCGACTGATCAGTTACCCAGAGAAAGGACCACGCCATGAGTGAAGTGAGATTGGGCATCGACGTCGCCTGTCGGGCCGACCACCGGGCCAGCCTGGCCGACGAGCGAGGTGAATTCCTTTGGTCGTCGTGGAAGTTCCGCACGACGACCACCGATCTCGAGCGCCTGTGGGCGAAGATACCCGACGATGCGTCGGTGCCCGGAGGGCACCGGGCGTTACAGGCCTTCGGACGACCCCACGGGGGATCGTTGGTTGGCGGCGTGGAGGAGGAGTTGATCGAGCGAGGTGTTCCCCTGGTGGTGGCACTCATCCGCCACCTCCGTCACGTGGGCACTCGGGTGTCCCTTCATCGACCCGCGACGGTGGGTTCGCCGTCGCCACAGGGTGCTGACCGGGGTGTTCCACCATTGCGCAGTGGCTTCCGACCCTGACTCGGGCATCACAGGAAATTCCGGAGCACGGCTACGAAGGCGGCGGCCAGGACGACATTCCCGTTGGCGTCCGTTTCCGTCGGGATCGCGATCGGGTTGGATGTGGGGACGTCCATGAGGGCGAGGAGCGCCGATGTCGGGGTGTGGGGGCCGAGATACACGTGGGACGCCACTGCTTCGAGCAACGAGGTGGTGCCGGTCGGGTCCGATAACAGGGACGTCACCGAGAGCTTCCCGGTGGCCAACAGGCCCAGGTTGGAGGTGGGAATGACCATGTGCAGGTCAACGCCGACGTAGCGGCTCACCGGGATACCGAGTCGCCTCAAGCCGGCGATGATCGCCTCGGGTCGGTGAATGTTGAGGTTGCTGATCGGCACGACCTGGCCACCCCGTTCGGTGACCCCGAGCTTGCTGGGGACCAGGAGCACGTGGGTGTGCCCTGCGGTGGTGTGGAACAGGTAGATCTCCTCGGAGTGCATTGGGCCCCTGACCACCGCCAGCAGATCGTCCTTCCCCTGGGCCAGGAGGGAGGCCGGCACGTTCACGTGGTGCACCGCGTGGTCGATCTTGTAGATGCTCACGCCGACGAAGATCCCGACTGCGGCGACCAGCGCCAGGATGCCGCAGCCCAGGCCGACCAACCCCCGCTTGAGGAGAGAACGGCGCTTGCGGACCGGGCCGGCAGATGGTCGACCGGGCAACCCGATAGTGATCCCGATCGTCATTTCCCTCCGAATTGAGCGGCGCGGAGCCTGAGCCGTGTCGCCCAATCTGTGACCCCCGAACCCTTCCAAACCTAAGGTTTCGGCATTGCCTTTCTGTTGCTCGCCGGGTTCGATCCGGTTGCCTCACCCGCCGCAACCTCGGACATGCTCGAGTGGCTCCACTCGCACGACTCTTCCTAGGGCAGCAGCCGGGCCGACTCCGGGTCCAGGTGAATGGTGACGTGCGAGGTCGTGCGCAGGGCCGACGCCGGGCAGCGGGTCGAAATCGGTCCGGTCAGGGCGGCACGCGCCGGGATCGCCCAGCCCATCGAGGTAGTGCGCCACCCGCGGCAGGGCGCGCTCGGCAATGCGTTCCCGGACCCAGCGCCCGAACCCGGCCGGGTGGTCGGGCCCCACCCCGATGTATTCGTCCATGTGGAAGACCACCGTGTCGGCCCGCGGTACACCGGCGGGAGCGGAGACCAGCAAGTCAATGAAGGAGCGTTGTGAGATCCCGGTGGCGAACATGGCGTGGCAGACGCCGCGGGCCTCCACGGCGGCCCGCATGATGGACGACGCCTGCGTGGCCGCCGCCAGCGCCAGTGTCTCCATCCGCGTCGGGGTGGATGGAGACACTGGCGCCATCGACCTGTCGGACGGTCGATCCGGGCATGCGGCCCAGCATGCCAGCTGGCGTGCGGCCAGACTGGAGGCCATGCGTGCCGTGGCCCGACCCGAGAAGGCCCAGTTCGAGGCGGCTTGGGAGGTCGTGCGCCGCTTCCTCCCGGTGACCCCCATGGTGGGCGCGCCCCAATTGGGACCCGGGGTGACCCTCAAGGTGGAGACGGTGCAACCGACGGGGTCGTTCAAGGTACGCGGCGGCCTGGCCGCCGTGGCGGCGACGCTGGCGGCGGACCCGGGCCGGGCCGTGGTGGCATCGTCGGCGGGCAACCATGGGCTCGGGCTGGCCTATGCCGCCGCCCAGTTGAAGGCCCAGGTGACGGTGATCGTGCCCCGCCTGGCCTCGGCGGCCAAGGTGTCGGCCCTCCAGCAATTCGATGTGCGCCTGGTGCTGCACGGGGAGGGCTACAGCGAGGCCGAGGCGCACGCGCTGGACCTGGTGACCCAGGGCGGCGGCCGCTATGTGTCGCCCTACAACGACCCCGATGTCATCGCGGGGCAAGCGACCATGGCCCGGGAGATGCTGGAGCAGGTCTCTCACATCGGCACGGTGGTGGTGCCCTGCGGGGGCGGGGGACTTTTGGCCGGGATCAGCCTGGGCCTGGCCGGGACGGGGGTCCGCGTCATCGGTGTGGAATCGGAAGCCTCACCGTCCATGAGCGCCGCCGTGGCCTCCGGTGGCATCGTGCCGATCACGGTGGAACCGACGCTGGCCGACGGGCTGGCGGGGAACCTCGAGCTCGGGTCGGTGACCGTCGACATCGCCCTGGAGCACCAGGTGGAGATCCTGACCGTGAGTGAGGCCGACATCCGCTCGGCCATGGCGTTCTCGGCCCACAAGCTGGGGCTGGTGCTCGAGGGAGCCGGGGCGGTCGGCATCGCGGCGCTACGGGCCGGCCTGGTCCACTCTGGCACCGAAGGCAAGGAAACGGTGGTCATTCTCACCGGGCGCAACGTGGCCCCCGCGCTGCTGAAGGAGGTGCTGCATGCCTGAGTTGACGACGGGCGACGTGACGCTGGCCTACGAAGTGACGGGCGACGGCGAGCCGCTCCTCCTCATCGCCGGGTGCGGGCAGCCCGCCCTGGCGTGGCATCTGAGCCTGGTGCCCGCCCTCGTGGCCGCAGGCTTCCGCATCGCCACCTACGACAACAGGGGAGTGGCCCCGTCATCGTCACCGCCGGCGCCCTACAGCGTGGCCGGCATGACGGCAGACGCCGTGTCGCTGCTCGACCACCTGGGCTGGGACGACCCCGTCCATGTCGCCGGGCATTCGCTCGGGGGCTGGATCACCGAGACCCTGGTCCTCGACCACCCCGAACGGATCCGATCGGCGGCGCTCATGGGCAGCGCCAATCAGCCCACGTCCTGGGAGATCGCCATCACCACCGTCGAGCGTGATCTGGCCCGCCTCGACTACGACCTCCCACCGCTGTTCTATGCCACCCAGACTTTGCGCTACCTCCCGACCGCCGACATGCAGGACACGGAGTTGATCGACACCTGGCTGTCGCTGATGGGCGATCTCCCGGTGTGGCCCAATCCGGGCCGCCTCGGGCAATACGAAGCCTGCGCGGCCTGGTCGACCGACCCCGTTCGGACCATCCGCTGGCCCGAAGTATCCGTCCCCTGCCTGGTGCTGGCCTTCGAGCACGACGTCGACTCACCACCCCGGTACGCCCGCCAGGCGGCCGAGGCCATACCCTCCTGTGAGTACCGCGAGATCGCCGGATCGGGACACATCGGCATCGTGACCCACACCGACGAGGTGGCCGCGCACCTGATCGACTTCTTCCATCGGCACTGAGCTCGGAGAGAGAAGGAGACCGCACAGTGCCCGCCGCGTTGATCCGGCGCTGTGAGCCAAATGACTGGAGCGCGGTACGCCGCCTGCACATCAGGCTGGCCCTGACCTTCCCCGTGGTGGTGGATGTGGAGCTCAACGAGGTCCTGGCCACGCCCGACGTGTACTGGAAGGAATTCGTCCAGATGCGCGCGCTCGATACGCACCAGGCCCTCTTTGTCGCTCACGTCAATGACCACGGCGCCGGGATGGGCCACGTCCATCTGGAGGGCACCGTGGCTCGCCTGGGCATGATGTACGTGGACGCCGCCACGCGCCGCCAGGGCATCGGCTCGGCGCTCGTCGACGCCCAGGAGAGCTGGGCCCGTGCCGCGGGGGCGACCGACCTGGTGTGCCACATCCCGGAGGCGAGCGCAGGTGGGCAGCTGGCCGAGAGGCTCGGTTGGCATCGGACCGCCGAGGTCTTCTTCACCAAGAACGGGTTTGCAGAGCGGATGTGGACCGCGGAGGGACCACCGGGCGCGCCTTAACGAACGACGACGTTGCCCTCCCGCTCGTTGACCGTTCCCCGACCGAGCGGCACGACCCGGGTCAAGAGGCGGTAGCCGGCGTCGAGGCCCGGGACCTTGGCGAAAACTCCCTGGGGGCCTCTCCTCATCCGGCCCGTGGCGACGTCATAGGTGGCGCCGTGCCACGGGCACACCAGGCAGCCCTCGTCGTCGATCGATCCGTTGGCCAGGTCGGCGCGCAGGTGCCGGCACCGGCGGGTCACGACGAAAAGTTCCCCGTCGGCATTGCCGACCGCGTACCTGCCCGCCCCGCGTACTACTCCGGCCCCCAGCTCAGCTCTGGGACCTACTTCGATTTCTTCGCTCATGGTCGCCTCCTTACTCTCGGTGTCACCAGTCGGCCCAGCCCGTCGGCGTCACCGATCCCGTCATGGTACGGGGATCGACCGACGCTCCGATCTCGGACGCCTGGTAGACGGCGAAGCACAGTTGGAGCACCTTGATGGCCGACTCCGGGGACATGTCGGCCGCCGTGCCGCCGATGATGGCGTCGACGAAGTGCTGGGACGACCGGACGAAACCTGATCCCCAGTCGCTGTCGATGTCGGAGAACTCGGTGGTCTTGCGCTCCTTCTCGGTGCCGGTGAAGAGCATCACGGGAGGCAGGTCCAGCATCTCGCCGGTGGCCCGGGTCACCCATATCTGGCCCTCGTCGCCCGTGATCTCGAAGAATTCGTCAGCACCGTAGTAGCTCGAGCGCATGTACAGCTTGGGCGCGTACTGGACCTCCATCATCCCGAGGACCTCGGGGTCCTCGTATTCGAAGATCACCGCGCAGGGCTCGAAGAAGAGATCACGTCGGCGCACCACGGCCTGCACCGACGTGATGTCCATGTCCAGCAGCCACAGGGCCATGGCGTACTTGTGCACCATGTCGTCGAAGAGGTGACCGCCCGGGCTGCGCGTGTCGAGCCGCCACCCGTAGCCCTCTGGTCGCAAGGCGGCCTGGAAGGGCGAGTCCGTCTGCCCCACCAGCGTGCGGATGCGCAGGGAGGTCGGCTTGCCGATGGCCCCGTCCGCCACCAGCTTCTTGGCCAGTTCGAGCGGCGGGTAGTGGACGAAGCACTCGCTGATGCGAAGCATCCGGCCGGCGCGTTCGGCTGCCACCCCCATGGCCCGGGCGTCCTCCACCGTGTTGGCCATGGGCTTCTGGACGGACACGTGCTTCCCGGCTTCCAGGGCGGCGATGACATGGTCATGGTGCAGATGGGTGGGCGTGAGCACCTCAACGGCGTCCAGCGACTCGTCCTTCAGCATCTCATCCAGGTCGGAATAGAAGGACGCCCCGCCCCACTCCTTGGCCGCCTCTTGGCCGATGGCCTCGTCGGAGTCACACACCGCGGCCACCTCGCAGCGGGGGTCGAGCAGGTAGCCCTTCACGTTCATGGCCGCGATGTTCCCGGCCCCCAGCACGCCCAACCTAACCTTATCCACGGACCCCTCCTTGTCTTGTTCGGCAGCTCCAGTCGCCCTGGCCGCCACTATGCCTCAGCGCCGAAGGCGCCGTCCTTCCTGGCCGCGGCGATCCGATCGCTGTCATAGCCCAGAACCGAGCGGAGCACGTCGTCGGTGTGCTGCCCGACGGTGGGAGCCTTGGCCGGAGCCGGCAGCTCTTCGCCGATGAAGTGCAAAGGGGTGAAGAGCTGATCGGCGCCCATATCCTGCGCGGGGAGAAGGGGAAAACGATCCATGAACTGCGGGTCGCTCAAGAGGGTGCGAGGCGTGTTGACCGGGGCGATCGGTGTGTTGACCCGACCACCGAACTCCAGCCATGCCAGCGCCGTCTTGGTGGCGAAGATGCTCCGCAGCTCACCCTGGAGCTCGCGATTACCCCGGGCGTGGTCGGCGTATTTGGATCCGGGCCAACGTTCGAAGAGGTCCATCCGGCCGACCCCCTCACAGAAGTTCCGCCAGAAGGCCTGCTCTGAGGCCATGAAGAGCACGTGGGAGTGGTCGGCCGCCTCGTACACCTGGTAGCGCACGCCCTC